>QHUY01000107.1:0-371 GCA_003223415.1 Gemmatimonadota bacterium | reverse complement strand
ACTCCCCGCTTGCCGTGACCCTGTCGCTGATCCCGTTCAGCGCGCCGATCGCCATGCCAGTGCGCTGGGCCGCCGGCAATCTGCCCGTGTCCGAGGTCGCGCTGTCGCTGGCCATTCTGCTTGCGGCGATCGTGGCGGTGACGTGGGTGGCAGCGCGGATCTATCGGGTGGGGATCCTGATGACGGGGAAGCGGCCGAACCTCAAAGAGCTGGTCAGATGGGTTCGTGCAGCCTAAAGACGGCTAGCCTGCAGGCAGACGGCTAGACGTCGAGACGGCTAGCGGTGCGTAGTGGTCAGCGGGAGGCATAGGAAAGGCACGGCATGCAAGGATTGGGTGCCGTGCCTTTCGCGTCTTACCGCAGCTTTCGCT
>QHUY01000112.1 GCA_003223415.1 Gemmatimonadota bacterium | reverse complement strand
GACCACGGGCGAAATGTAGACCCGAGGCGGGGTGGGTTGATCGAGGGCGAGGAAATACCACGAGCTGACGGCCATTCGCGAGCCGCTCTCCCCGTTGGACCCGTCCTGCGCGAAGAAGGCTACGGGAATCGCCCGGCCCGTCCGGAACTGAAGCTGATTCGCCGTGTCGGCGGTCGCAAGAGCGCGACTCAGCACCAGCCGCCACTCCCCTTGCTCATACACCGCCTGCGCGGCAGGTGCCGCGGCGGCAGGCAGGGTGTCGAACCGCTCCACGCCCAGCGCCAGCCCTGCCACGGCTCGGCGGGGAGGGACGCTGGTCCAGCGCCACTGGTAGACCGGCTGGGTGGCCGCGCCCATCAGGAAATAGGGCCGTTCCATTCCTTCGGGAATCGTCACCGGGAACTGCACGACCAGCTGGTCGGGCCAGAGCTGCGGCACCGGCTTCACCGAGTCGTCGCTCGCCACAGTGCTCAGCACACGCCGCACGAACGGCAGCCACGCGCTGTCGGGGCTTTGCGAGCGGTCGTCCCAGCTGATGCGCAGCGCCAGCGTCGTGCCGTTGTGCGCCGCCTGCACCCACACGCCGCTCACCGCCGGAGCAAACCAGCGCGGCTTGTGGATCACCTGCCCGACGAGCGGGAACCAGTAGCGCGCGACGCGGGTCCACGCCGAGTCGTCCGGCGCGAGCGGCAGCGCACCGCGCAGTTGCGGGGCGTGGATGACGTCCCGCACTTCGGGCGGCGACGCCGGAGAGAGGCTGCGGACGTACTGCGCCACCCGCCACAACTGCTCGTCGCTGAGCCATTCTTGGTCGATCAGGTCGCTGAAGGAGGGCATCGGCGTGCCGTCCAGCCCGGTGCGCAGGCGGCGGTAAATGTCCTCGGCCCTGCCGCCGCCGCGGAAGCGCCAATTCTCGTGCAGGTCGGCGGCGAAGATCGGGAAGTCGGCGTCGTCCTTGAGCGTCGGGGCGGAGGGGCCGTTGCCACCGCCCTGGTCGCCGTGGCACTTGCGGCAGCCGATGGAATCGTAGAACTGGCGCCCGATGCGCAGCGCGTCCGCCCCCGCCCCCCCGCCCGGCGCCGAGCCGAACTTGAGCGGCGTCACGTGCTGGCTGGTGTCGGCGAAGAAGGCGGAGAACGTCTTCAGATACGCCATCACGTCCCGCCGCTCGCCGTCCGAGAGCCGCGTCTTCCAGGCGGGCATCGCGGTGCCGGGAAGGCCTTCGTCGATGGCCCGGATCAGGTCCGCGTCGGTCGGCAGCTGCCCGCTCGCCGTCGAGCGGATCTTGTAGACCGCGCCGGTGAAGTTGCGCGGCCGCGGCAGCATGGTCGCAGCCGCCGGCCCGTCGCCCGCGCCGCCGTCGCCGTGGCAGCCGGCGCACCACTTGACGTAGACAACCTTACCCTTGGTCGTATCCTGCGTGATGGGGGATGCGAGATGCGGGATGGGAGCCGTCGCCATCAGCCCCGCCGCCAGGAGCCAGCTAATCATGTCCGCCTCCCGCATCTCGCATCTCGCCTCCCGTCTTCTCCCAGGTCCTAGGCTTCCAGCCGGTTTGATCGTACAGGAACGTGATCACCGACCAGATCTCCCGCTCGGTGAGGAAGTCTTCCCACCGCGGCATCGCCGAGTTCCACGGCGTGCCCTCGCGCGGCAGCCCGGGTCCCCCCTTGGCGATCCGCCAGAACACGAAGCTCTCGGTCAGCTGCGCGATCGTGCCGTTGTCCTGGAAGTTGGCGGGCAGCGGATTGAAGCCGGCGGCGTAGTGTCCCTGCCCATCGAGGTGGTCGCCGTGGCAGGGCAGGCAGTTCTGATAGTAGATCCGCCTGCCCTCGGCCACGAACGCCGGCAGCGAGTCCGGGCGCGCGCGCAGCGGGTTCTCGAGGCCCGTCAGCGTCATCGTCTTGCCCCGGAAGGTGATCTCCGGGGGCGGCGCGGGGTGGATGGAGCGGAGACTGGGGGGCGCCTGCACCGTGGCGCGCACCTGGCCGAGCGTCACGGCCCCCACCAGCAGAGGGAGCAGCACCAGGCCCGTCACGCGCACCGGCTTCAGGCGCGGCTCCACCAGCGCGGCGTGGAGCGGAGCCTTGAAAAGGGCCCAGCGCTCCTCGCTGTCGCTCACGTAGATCAGCACCCCGACCAGGACCGTGGCCATGTACTGGAGCACCACACTGGCCGGCACGATGGCGCTCCCGGGCAAGGCGGGGATGCCCCATTCGATCACCACGAACGCCAGCACCAGAATCGCCACGGCCTGCCAGAATGGGTGCCGGGCGTAGCGGGCGAAATTCATTTACGGCTCGCCAGAAATTGGACGAGCGCCTCGAGCTGGGCGGCGTTCATCATGGTCCCGAAGGTCTTGGGCATGATTCCCGCCATCTTCTCATAGCCCTTGGCGATCGACGATGCGGGGTCGAGGATCTTGCGGCGGATGGACTCCGCGCTGCGCCGGGCGCCGACGTGCGTCAGGTCGGGCGCGATCAGGCCCCCCGCGCCGTTCAGCTTGTGGCAGCCGAGGCAGCCCGCGGCGTTGATGATGGCCATCGGGTCGGTGCTCCCACCCGCGAACGAGCCTCCCGGGTTCCCCGGGCTTGCGCCCGGGGTCAGTTGGCTCTGTTGCGGGATGTCGGACGCCGTGACGTCCACCGTGCCACCCTGCGACTCCAAAAACGCGATCAGCGCCCAGATCTGCGGCGGGGAGAGCTGCTTGGTCATCACGGGCATGATCGGCTGGTAGCCCGCGACGACATAGGCGGTCGGGTTGTCGAGCGACTCGAAGAGGTACTGCTTGCAGGCCTTCCCGGGCTCGCGCTTGCCGCAGCGCGCGCCGATCGGCCCGGTGCCCTTCTCGTCGGTGAGCAGGTTGGGCGCGCGGGTGCCCAGGCCGTGGCAGGTGGTGCAGCCGCCGGCGCCGTTGAAGAGCTTCTCTCCGGCCGCGACGAGCTGCTCGGGGGTGACGTTGGCGCCGAGGGTGAGCGCCTGAGGCACTTCGGACTGCAGCTGGGGAATCTTGTTGGCGATCAATGTGTAGAGCGCCAGGGTGCCGAGGACCACGCCCACGATCTTGAGATTAGTGGCCCACATGACCCTCTCCTTTGCTTGGCGGCACGTACGTCGACTTCTCCGCCAGCCCTCCGACCCAGAACACGAACGCGACGAGCGAGAGGAAGATCAGCACGCACAGGCTGATCATGCGCGAGGCGTACCCGAGCGCGGGGGTGGCCGCATACGGGCTCGTGTCCTGCATCACCTGCCACACGTGCCAGTGTTGGCGGATGCCGCTGCGGGCGAAGCCCATCAGGCCCATCAGCCAGGTGAAGGTGACGGCGAGTACGAACAGCGCATACTGCGAGCGCGCCGGCATCTTGCCCCACTGGATGACGCCGAGTGACTGGGCCCCGCGCGCCATCAGCACGTCGATGATGGTGACGAACAGGATGCAGCTGAGCACGGCGCCGACCTGATAGACGCTGAACCCGATACGCACGATCGCATCGACGAAGTAGCCGCGGATCCCGAAGAACAGGACCACCGCGGCCGCGAGCGCGAACATCGCCCCCTGCAGCAGCGTCCCCGTTCGCGCCCACGGCACCACCGGCCGCTTGTTGGCGCGGCGATACAAGAGAAAGGACAGGAACGTGGTCAGGATCATCAGGTTCACAGCGGTGTTCTTGGCGCTCATAACGCCGAGCGCACCCAGCAGCGGGTGGTGCGAGCCGCCCATCGCCGCCAGCTCCTGGGAGTCGGCGATCATCGTGTGGGGCGTGCCCCAGACCAGCGCGCCCAGCACCAGCACGATCAGCAGCCACTTGGTGTAGGGACGGAAGCGCTCCGCGCCAGGAATGCGGCCCATCCCGATCCACAGGTAGTAGTTGCCCGCCAGGAACAGGACCGCGATCAAGAATGCTTGGATCACCCACAGCCAGCTCATGAAGCCGCCCATCATCGTGATGCCCATGGACTGGTCGTACTGGTAGATCTCGCGGCCCAGCCAGTAGCCGGCGAACGGCAGTACGATCAGCGCCGAGATGGCGATGAAGTTCCCGACGTAGCCCATCCAGTCGTAGTGCGCGCGCTCCTCGTCGGTCTTGGCGGCCAGGAAGCGGTAGCTCGCGTAGGCGCCGACGATCGCGCCGCCGAACACCACGTTGGCGATCAGGCGGTGGACGTTGATCGGCATCCAGGTCGCATTGGCGATGGCGTGCCACAGCTTGATCGAAGCCGGGTCGGTGGTGGGGGTGATGTCCCGCGGCGGGGACATCATGTAGGTGAGCCACGCGTTCGCGATGAGCATCACGATCGTGCCCCACACGTTGAGCAGGATGCCGAGCGTCCAGTGGCCCCATTTGGCCCGGCCCGTCTGCCAGCGGTCCCACCCGTAGTAATAGAGGTAGAGGGTGAACGACTCGACGAAGAACAGGCAGACGTACAACCACATCGAGGGCCCGAACACCGCGGTGAGGTAGGCGAAGAATCGGGGGTAGAGGGTCGCCAGGAAGAAGGTCAGCACCGCCCCCCAGATCGCGGTCGCGCTGTAGGCCACGAGCAGGAGACGCGTGAACTCCTTGCTCAAGCGGTCGTAGCGCTGGTCCTTGCCGAAGATGCCGATCGCTTCGGTGACGACGGCGAACAGCGGCACGCCGAGCACGAACGCCGCGAACATCAGGTGTACCTCGGCGGCGATCCAGACTGCCGCCCGTGCCCCGATGATCGGGAATTCGCCGTAGGCGCGCGACGTGTCGGCGGCGGCCTGAAGAAGCAAAGGCGTCATCCGTTGTCCGTCATCCGTTGTCCGTTACGAAAAACGGCTTGCGTTTGGAGAAATCGATGGGCATGGCGCTCCGGACCTCCGCGAGCAGCTCCGGCGTGATCTCCCGGCGCCCCTGGCGTCGCGCCCAGTCCTCCACGCGGCTCATCACGACGCCGCGCACGAAGGACGGGATCCGGGCGACTCGCTCGCGCGCTGCGTCGGTCCACACCAGCGCGGGGGTGAACTCCGCTCCGTATGTCACCGACCGCAGGGGCTCGAGGACGGTTGCGTCACCCGCCGGCTCGTAGGCGCACGACGGATCGGCGGCGAGCACGTCCCCTTCCAGGGCGAACGCGCGGGCGCGGCAGCCGCCGCACAGCTTCCGGTACTCGCAACAGCCGCACTTGCCGCCGAGGGTCCCTTCCCGCAGCCGCCGGAACAGGGGAGAGGAGCGCCAGATCTGGGCGAACGACCGTTCACGCAGGTCCCCCGCCACCTCGGGCAGATAGGGACAGGGCGTGAGCTTGCCGTCCGGCATGATGCGGCAGTACTGCGTGCCGCACGGACAGCGCGTCTCGTAATTGAGGATCGGCGACTCGGGGTCGGCGACGTGGACGTGCCGCATGAACTGGGGGGCGCACTTGGCGCGGATCATCATGCGACCGCGGTAGTCGCGCTGCCAGCGTGCGAGGTCGGCGAGGACCGCTTCGTAGTCCGCGGGCGACAGGTCGGACAGCGCGGCGCCGCGACCCGTCGCCACGAGGAAATAACAGTTGAAGGCGACCGCCTGCTGCTCGGCCGCCCAGGCGACGAGGGCAGCCAGCTCACCGCGGTTGCCTTTCGTGACCGTGCTCTGGATGATGAAGTCGAGCCGCGCCGCGCGCAGGCGCGCCAGGGCGGCGGTCGTCCCGGCGAGCGAACCCTTGCCGCGGCGGAAGTTGTCGTGGTAGCTGGGGCGCAGCGAGTCGACGCTCACGGCCACCCCCCGCACGCCGGCGTCCTGCAGCACCACCACCGTCGCCCCACCCCGGGCGCCGTGCGCCGTGAGGGTGTCGAGGTCGTCGCGCAGCAGCGGCTCGCCGCCCGAGAGGATGATCAGCGGCGCGGGGTTCACCTCAAGGATCTGGTCCAGGATGCGCACGCATTCGGCGGTGGCCAGCTCCCCCCCCCCGGTCGCCGTCTCGTGCGGCCCGGCGGAGATGTAGCAATGGACGCACTCGAGGTTGCAGCGCCGGGTGAGGTTCCAGGCGATCACGTGCGGAACGAAGCTCACTGCAGCAGCTTCTCCACCGCCGCCTTCGCCTCCTTGGGGCTCACCCCCGAGAAGTCCACCGGGCACTTGACGGCCTTCTCCTCGATGTCGCGGATGGGGCAGCGGGTGATCCCCTGCGCCTTGGCTTCCTCGATGAACGCGCGCATCTCGGGCGAGAGCGCCTCCTGCCCCTCGGCTGCGGCGCGGATCTGCTTGGCCCGCA
>QHUY01000276.1:2866-4279 GCA_003223415.1 Gemmatimonadota bacterium | reverse complement strand
GACGCCCGAGATCAGCGCGTCGGGCACGACGCCCTCCGGGAGCTGGCCCAGGATCTCGGGTCCGAGCCAATCGTGGTTCTCCTCGACGTTCCAGTCCGACTCGAACTGCTGGGGCGCGAAATGGCCGGGCTTGCTCCCCAGCACCTTGGCCGCCTCCAGGGCCTCGTTCACATGGAAAGTGCCCACCTCGTGGACCTCGGCGCCGAACGCGCGGGAGATGGCGGCGCGCTCGCGGCTGACGCCCGTGGGCATGACCACGATCATCCGGTAGCCCTTGACCGCGGCCACCATGGACAGCGCGTTGCCCGTGTTGCCGCTGCTGGCCTCCACGATCACCTCGCCCGGGTGCAGCAGGCCCTCGGCCTCGGCCCGCTCGATGACGTACTTGGCCAGGCGGGCCTTGACCGACCCGGACGGGTTCAGGAACTCGAGCTTGGCCCAGACGCCATCGACCTGCACGAGTGGCGTGTTTCCGATGGCGTCGAGGATGACCAGAGTCCGGGATCCCTCGGGTAGAGAGCGTTTCTCGATGCGCAACGCCGTATATCACCCCCGCGACGAAAGACGCCGCAGGCTATCCATCGATTGAACGGCGAGTCAAGAGGCCCGGGTCGCCGACGCCGAGGGCCTACTCGTCGGAGATACTCGGATCGGACTCGGAGGGGACCGACTCCGCCGGCGACACAGTCTCGCTCTTGGACCGGAACGAACGCGCGGTCAGCAGCATGAGTCCGACGCCGGTCACGCCGAGCACGACCGGCCAGAACCAGGCAGCGTCGAGCTTCGAGGCGTCACCGCCGACCGCGAAGATCACGCCGGTGACGAGGAAGAACGCTCCGAGCACGAACGACAGGGGATCGATCGGATGGGGCTTCATGGCGTGCTCTCCTTTCCGAAGGCTGGGAAGGGCGATTGCGGTTCGCCGATGCGCACGTATCCGTAGGTGTTGCCGATGTCCAGCCGCAGGGTGCCGGACCCGGACCCCGGGTTCACCAGCGCGAGCGGCACGCTGTTGCCGTCACGGTGCCGCCCGAAGAGATCCGCGGCTCCGGCGGACACCGTGCCGGAGACGATCACGGTCTGCCCGGGTGGGACGATCACGTCGAGGCGCCCGGCCACCACGCTCGCCCGGATCGTGACGGTGGACGACCCGAGCTCGAGCTGGGACAGGTCGAGGGTCAGGTGCCCGGCGATCATTCGGTACTCGCTGCGGACGTCCACAGCGGTCGCCGGGGCGTAGACGCGTTCGCCGAAGCCTCCCCGAAACGGGACGTGGATCAGGCTGGCTGCCGCGACGATCGGAAGCAGGAGCAATGCGGGGATCGCCAGCCAGCGCGCGCGGCCGATCCAGGCGCCCACCAGCATGCCGTGCTCGCGGGCGATGCGGCGCATCTCGGTCACCGCCTCGTCGCT
>QHUY01000276.1:0-2830 GCA_003223415.1 Gemmatimonadota bacterium | reverse complement strand
GCCGCGCGAGGCGTCCACGCCGCTGGCGCCGGCAGCACATCCGTGCTGACGGAACTCACCGCCGCGCGGTCTCCTGCCGAGGGCGCGGGCGTCACCCCGGCCTCGCCGCCGGGAGGCGGCGCGGCGGTCCACGACGGCTGCGGACGGTCGCTCGTGCCGCCCCGCTCAGACCGGCGGAACACGTACACCCCCAGGACGATCAGCGACAGCCCCCACACCAGCGCCGGCGCGACCAGCCGGGTGCGCGACGCGATCAGCGCCGCCCCGATCAAGAGCAGCAGGCCGCCCACCCAGGCCGGTCCGTCGACGGCTCCGTGGAGCGCGCGCTCTGCGATGGATTCGGACTCGTCCTCTGCCGGGATCAGCACCCAGCCGATCGCGTACAGGAGGATGCCGCCGCCGGTGAACGCGAGGACGATGAACCCGAGGCGAATCAACCACACGGGGATGCCGGTGTAGTCGGCCAACCCGCCCGCAACGCCGGCCACCGCCCGATGGTCGGCCCGGCGGCGGAGTCGCCGAACGGTCTCCCGGCCCCCCTCGCTCGTCCCTCCCGAAACGCTTGCCATCGCTTTCAGCTCCTTCTCGCCCCTGGCCCCCCGGCCCGAGTGCCCGTTCTCGCTTCGATGTTGGGCGCGGCGGGGTCGCGGCGACATCGGGGAATCCCCTGGTTCCGACCCTGAGTTCGCCGGCCGCTCGTCAGGGCTGTCCCCGATGGCGACGCCCGGGGCCGTGTGCGACCATCGCACGAAGAAGCGGTGCCCCGTCGCCGTCCGGGCGAGAGGAGACGAGCACGAGAACGCGCAGAGAGCCAGGGGCGGCGCCCGAGGACCCGCCGCGGAACCGGGATTGGCCGAGGAGGGAATCGGGCTCCCGCCGGTCCCTGTTCGTGCGGAGCCCCCGGGACCGCGTGCTTGCGGGGGTCGCAGGCGGGCTTGCCGAGCGCCTGGGCGTCGACTCGGTGTTGGTCCGGCTGTCATTCGTGGTGCTCTCGCTGGCCGGGGGAGCGGGCATCGCGCTGTACCTCGTGCTGTTCGCCTTCAGCCGCGACGAGCCCGAGTCCGCCGAGCCGGCCCGCGCGAGCGGAGGGGTCCAGCGAACCGTGGGCGCCTTCCTCGTGTCGCTGGGCGCCCTGCTCGTGCTGCGGTCGCTGGGGCTGTGGTTCGGGGACTCGCTGGTCTGGCCGGTAGCGGTGGCCGCCTTCGGGTCGGCGGTCATCTGGGTTCGCGCGGATCGCGGCGGTCGCGGCCGCCAGCCGCGGTTCCCCTTCCTCTCTTCCCCGACAGTCGGCGAGGCGCCCCCCACGGGGTCGATGTCGGGGCGACGGCTCCTGGTGGGTGCGGCCCTGGTCGCCGCAGGGACGGCGTCGTTCCTGGCCGCCAACATCTCCCGGGGCGCCATCGGGACGGTGGCGGTGGCAACGACCGTCACGCTTTCGGGGCTCGCGCTGATCGTGGGGCCGTGGGTCATGCGCCTGGCGCGCCAGCTCGCCGAGGAGCGGAGGGAGCGCATCCGGGCCGAGGAGCGGCAGGACGTCGCCCGTTCGGACGACCCGTCCCAGATGTCGGCGCTGGCGCGGATGCAGGAGCGCGAACTGCGCTCCTGGCTGTACCGGCCCCCCAGCGAACAGGGGGCCGATCTGCTCAGCACCGCCGTGGACGCCCTGTCCGAGCGCATCGAGCTGGCGCATCGCATCCGGGTCGAGTCGGTGGTCGTGGGGGACTGCCCGCTCGACGCCGGCCTGCAGGCGGTGGTGGACGCGTGCGGTGAGGCGCTGACCAACGCCGGGAAGCACTCGGGCGTGGCGAGCGTCTCGCTCTACGTCGAGGTGGACCCCGAGGCCGTAACGGCGTTCGTGCGCGACAGAGGCAAGGGATTCGACCCCGCGACCGTCCCGGAGGACCGGCGCGGCATCGCCGACTCGATCCGAGGACGGCTGCAGCGCCACGGCGGGACGGCCGACGTGGTCTCGTCACCAGGACAGGGAACCGAGGTCCGGCTGCGACTTCCGCGGGCCGAGACGTGACCGGCGCCGCGGGCCCCGTTCGCGTGTTCATCGTCGATGATCACCGGCTGTTCCTGTCGGGCGTGCGCGCCGAGCTGAGCAAGGCGTTCGAGATCGTCGGCGAGGCCGCCGACGTCGAGGAGGCGGTGCAGGGCATCGGCGTCGCCGCGCCCGATGTCGTCCTGGTGGACGTGCACATGCCCGGGGGCGGCGGTGCGGCCGTCGTGGAGGCCGTGGGCCGATCCCATCCCGACGTGCGCTTCCTGGCACTTTCGGCGTCCGATGCGGCCGAGGACGTCATCGCCGTCATTCGCAGCGGCGCCCGCGGCTACGTCACCAAGACGATCTCGCCGGCCGACCTCGTGGAGGCCGTGCGGCGGGTGCACGACGGTGACGCGGTGTTCTCTCCTCGCCTGGCGGGGTTCGTCCTGGACGCCTTCGCCGACACCCAGCCCCAGGTGCTCGACCCGGAGCTGGACCGGTTGACCGGGCGGGAGCGCGAGGTGCTTCGCCTCATCGCCCGCGGCTACACGTACCGGGACTCGCCGGCCGACCTCGTGGAGGCCGTGCGGCGGGTGCACGACGGTGACGCGGTGTTCTCTCCTCGCCTGGCGGGGTTCGTCCTGGACGCCTTCGCCGACACCCAGCCCCAGGTGCTCGACCCGGAGCTGGACCGGTTGACCGGGCGGGAGCGCGAGGTGCTTCGCCTCATCGCCCGCGGCTACACGTACCGGGACATCGCGGCCGACCTTCACCTCTCGGTGAAGACCGTGGAGACCCACGTCTCCTCGGTGCTGCGGAAGCTGCAGCTGTCCAATCGCCACC
>QHUY01000115.1 GCA_003223415.1 Gemmatimonadota bacterium | reverse complement strand
CTCTGCCGTGAGGCCCGACTGCTGGATCCGCTGGCGGAGCAACTCCGCCAACTGGGGGTTCTGCTGCACGGCCTGCTGCAGGGCCTCCTGCGCCTGCCCAGGCGGCGGCAGGGGCGGATTCTGGGCGCCCACCACCCGCGGTGCCAGGAAGAGCAACGCGGCGCCCAGGGCCAACGGGATGCGGGATGCGAGATGCGTGCGCGACGGTGCATGGCCGGCTGATGGATGGAGATGCGACATCATTCTGCAGGCTTTCTCCAGGGGCGTATAGAAAGTCAGGGGGCGAAACATGCAGGCTAAGTCACGGTCGGTCAAGATGTTAATGCGGAAAAACGGCTGAAGGCTGCAGCGACCGTAGCCGAGCCGGCGCTTCAGCGCACGGCTCCCGTCACCGCCGGAAGTAGAGCCCAAGCACCCCCAGCGCCACCGGAGCCCACAGCCCCAGGCTCCACTTGAGCAGGTCGACCTTGTTCGAGTGGAGCTCGACGCGTAGCTGCTCGATCTTGATCCCGAGCTCTGCCTTCGTGTCCAGCAACCGCCGTTCGAGCTTCTCCTCGAAGCGACCGAAATGCGCATCGAAGAGCTCTCGGAGCTCTGCGCGGTAAGAGGCCTCAATCGCATTCAAGCAGTTCACCAGCTCATCCGTGAGCTTGTCACCGAACTTCTCATAGAACTCCCGGGACAGCTTGGCCACCGGCATGCAGGCTCCCTCACGTTTTGAGACAGCCCGAAGCTCAACCTAAGCTCGGCGCGCCCCATAGGCAAAGGATTGCGGGACGGGGCCCGGTTCGCGCGTGCTTCAGGACGCACGACCGTGGCCGAGCCGGCGCTTCAGCGCACGGCTCCCCTGGCGTCGCTTTGCTCCTCTCCGCAATGTTCGGATGACGCCGTTCGCCGACGACAATCCGCTATTCCGGAGCGTGAGTATCAGCTACGTCCAGGGCACCGTCCGCGGTCCCAGCGAGAAGGAAGCGAGCGTTCGCTTCCTGATCGACAGCGGAGCGACCTACTCGCTCCTGCCCGAGCCGGTATGGCAGGGCATCGGCCTCGCGCCGCAACGCGAGATGGAATTCGTCCTGGCCGACGGGACGACGGTGCGCCGGTCGGTCTCGGAGTGCCGGCTCGCGCTCCCCCAAGGCCACGGCCATACGCCGGTCGTCCTGGGCCAGCCGGGGGATGCGGAAGCGCTGCTCGGCGTCGTGACGCTCGAGATCCTCGGTCTCGTGTTCGACCCCTTCCGCCGTATCCTGCAGCCGATGCGCACCCTGCTGGTGTAAGGCTGGCTTCTGTACCTCTCCCCCTGGCCCCCTCTCCGCAACGCGGAGAGGGGGAACGAGGGGGTGAGGTACCTGACCACAGCGGCACACGAACGGTCCCGCGTGCAGCGGTTCGATGACGCTCCCGCCCCACTCCGGCCCCATCGTGCGCCATGCCGGCCACTTGCCTCACGCGCCGAGGAGGACCGATAGTATGGCCATGCCGCTCGCCGGACACCGCTTCACGGTCGACGAATACCACCGTATGGGAGAGGCCGGAGTCTTCCACGAGGACGACCGGGTGGAGCTCATCGACGGCCAGGTGCTCGAGATGACGCCCATCGGGCCTGCCCACAGCGGCTGCGTGAACCGTCTCAACGCGCTGTTCGCACCCCTGGCCGGCCGACAGGCCACCGTGAGTGTCCAGAATCCCGTAGTCCTGGGCGAGCACGAGGAACCCCAGCCCGACTTCACCGTCCTGCGGTACCGCGCCGACGGCTACCGGGAGAGGCACCCCGGAACCCCTGACGTCCTGCTCGTCATCGAGGTCGCCGACACTTCGGTCGAAGCGGACCGGCGTACCAAGATCCCGCTCTACGCCCGGACCGGAATCCCCGAAGCGTGGCTGGTGAATCTCCCGGCGGACACGATCGAATGCTATCGGGAGCCAGGGGCCGGGGCGGGGGGCTACGCGTCCCTCCGCACCGCCAAGCGCGGGGAAACGTTGACCCCCCTGCAGGTGCCCGGCATCAAGCTGCGAGTGGACGACATCCTGGGCTGAGTCGCGGGAGCACGGCCGGCGCTTCAGCGCACGGCCCTCACGCAGCACCGCGACAGCACGCACCTACCTGCGCGAAATGGATGACGCCGAAGGGGCTCGTCTCACCACAATTGACCCGTCCCTTTCGCCGAGCCCATATTGTGCGCATGGCGGCGCCGCTCCTCAAAGGCCCGTTCACCGTGGAGGCGTACCAGCGGCTGGGCGAGCTGGGCATCCTGCACGAGGACGACCGGGTCGAGCTCATCGACGGCCAGGTGGTCGAGATGAGTCCGATCGGCGACCGCCACGCGAGCTGCGTCCGGCGGCTCAACCGGCTGTTCGGTAGGAACCTCCTGGAGGTCGCGATCATCGACGTCCAGAACCCGGTGGTCCTCGGGCGTCAGGACGCGCCGCAGCCCGACCTGGTGCTGCTCGAACCCCGCGCCGATGCGTACCCGCACCACCCGCGCGCCGGTGACATGCTGCTCGTCATCGAAGTCGCCGATACCTCGCTCGCCTATGACCGCGACATCAAGATTCCACTCTACGCGCGCGCCGGCATTCCGGAAGCCTGGCTCGTGGATCTCGCCGCCGACCGGATCGAGGTGTACCGGGACCCTGCGGAGGGCAAATATGCGAGCGCCCGCTCGGTGTCCCGCGGAGACACGATCACGTTGCTGCAGTTCCCGAACGTCACGGTTTCAGCGGACGACGTCCTGGGATAGCCGTCGAGCCGTCAGCCATCAGCATTCACTGACGGCTGATGGCCGACGGCTGACGGCTCAAGAACCTCCCTCCAAAACTGTACCGTCCGCTCAGCGACCGCGTCGTCGCTGAACAACTTCATCGCCCGGGCTCGGCCCGCCTGCGCGAGCGGTAACCGCGCGGCCACGGGTCCCAGGCTCCGCAGCGCCTCCGCCAGTGACGACGCGTCGTCGGGCGGGACCGTCACGCCGGCCTCGCCCACGACTTCGGGGATCACGCCGGCGGTCGTGCCTACCACCACCACCTCATGAGCCATCGCCTCCACCAACGCGTGGCCGTGCGGCTCGATGCTCCCCCCCCCGCTCGGCAGCCGTCGTGAAGGCACGGCCAGCACGTCCAGCTCGGGCCAGAGGCGCGTCAGATGGTCCGGCGGCAGCGCGCCCGTCCAGCGTACCCGCGCGGCCAGCCGCAGCCTGCTCGCCAGGGCCTCGAGGCGCTCGCGGTCCGGGCCGTCGCCCACGATGGTGAGGCGCCAGCTCGCACTGCGGATCTCCGCGAGCGCCTCCAGCAACGTATCGACTCCCTTGGCTGGGACCAGGCGGCCCACGCACCCGATCGCCAGCCCCTCGTGCGGCTGGTGCTCGGGGGCGGGAGGCACGTGCACGCCGAGCTGGGGAATGACCGCGATGGGAAGGGGAGGGGCTCGGTCGCCGGCCTGACGCTTAAGCAGCGCGGCTGCGGCCTCGCTCCCCGCCGCCAGCCCCCGCACCTGGCGCAGCGTGCGGCGGCGACGCCAGCGGACGGCGAGTGGGACGCGGTGGTCCTGGCTCTCGGCGCCGAACAGTACGACGGGGATGTCGAGCCCGGCTGCAATGCGCGTCACCTGCCGCGCGGCGGCCGACGTGGCCTCCTCCTCGACCTGGATCAGGTCGGGCCGCTTGTCGCGGATGAGCGCGGCCAGCGCGCGCCGGCCGAAGCGGTAACGCAAGAGGTCGCCCGGATCGCCGACAGGGATCGGAAAGATCTCCACGCCGCTCTGGCGCTCCCACGTGGTTTCGACCATGTGGTCCAGACCGGGGGGCGGCTGCTTCCAGCGCTGCGGCACCCCCACCGTGAGCTCCAAGTCGCGGGCCGCAAGCGCCCGCAGCTTGCCGCGGTGCTCGGGGGCGACGTAGACGTGGGAGATGATCAGGATGCGGCGCATCGGATCAAATGCTGAATTCGGAATGCGGAATGCGGAATTGATGGGGCGAGGTCATTCGCATTCCGCATTCCCCATTCCGCATTGGGATGGGCGGTACAGGACTCGAACCTGTGACCTCCGGTATGTGAGACCGGCGCTCTAACCAGCTGAGCTAACCACCCGACCGTGGGCCCTCCAGGATTTGAACCTGGGACCTACGGATTATGAGTCCGCTGCTCTAACCAGTCTGAGCTAAGGGCCCGCGCGAGGAACAAAATCTAAACGCAGAACGCGGAACGCGGAACGCTCAGCCTCCCACCTGAGGTCCCGATGGCACGCAATATGCCGCCTACCAGCCTGGGTTTGGCCCATCGAGCGAGGCAGGTAGCATGGAGGCACGACTGAAAGCGATGCGCCGTTGCAGGGGTGGGGTTATCGCGCTGTTGGGTGCCGCTGTTCTGGCGGGGTCTGCGGCTCAGGCCCCACCCTCCAACGGCTTCTCAGGAACGTTTAGCCAGCGCAACGACATTGCGCGGACCGGGCAAAACCTCCAGGAGTTTGCCCTCACGCCCGCCACGGTCAATCCCGCGCAATTCGGACAGCTGTTCTCCTGCGCCGTTGATGGCTTTGTGTACGCGCAGCCTCTGTACGTCTCCAATGTGGCGCTCCCCGGGCAGGGAACTCACAACGCGGTATTTGTGGCGACCGAGCACGGGAGCGTCTATGCCTTCGATGCCGATGATGCGACCTGCGTACAGCTGTGGATGACCAGCTTTATCGATCCGAATAATGGGATCACCACTGTTCCGAGCGCCGACGTCCTGACCGACAACATTGTTCCGGAAGTCGGCATCACCGGCACGCCCGTCATCGATTCGCTGACCGGAACCCTGTACGTCGTGGCGGCGACGAAGGAGAGCACGACGTACGTCCAACGCCTCCATGCCTTGGCCATCACCACCGGTCTCGAGACGATGGGGGGCCCGGTGGTCATCCAAGCTTCCGTCCCGGGCACCGGGCAGGAAAGCGATGGGGTGAATGTCGCGTTCAATCCGCTGCGCTCGCTGCAGCGCGCCGCGTTGCTCTTGTCACAGGGAGTGGTATACATCGCGTTCGCGTCTAATGGTGACAGTGACCACGGTTGGTTGTTCGGGTACGACGCGGCGACACTGCAGCAAGTTGCCGCACTCAGCGCCACGCCCAACGGCTCCCTGGGAGGGATTTGGCAAAGCGGTGGCGGACCAGCGGCGGACGCCACCGGCAACCTCTACGTGGTCACCGGCAACGGTACGTTCGACCTCAACATGGGAGGCGTAGACGTTGGCGATAGCTTCCTGCGCCTGAGCACGGCCGCGGGGGGGGGACTCACGGTGGCCGACTACTTCACCCCGTTCAATCAGGCCGACCTTGCGGCCGGGGATCTTGATTTGGGTTCCGGCGGCCCCCTGCTCTTGCCGGACCAGGCGGACGGGGTTCACCCGCATCTGGTGCTCGCCGGCGCAAAGGACGGCAACGGCTATCTGGTGGACCGCGATCAAATGGGAGGGTTCAACGCCACTGACAACAGCCAGATCGTGCAGACCATCCCCATCTCCGACTTTGAGATCTTTTGCACGCCCGCCTTCTGGCAGAACACCATCTACTCTCTGGCCGTGACTGATGTGTTGAAGGCATTTTCGCTCAGCGGCGGGCTGCTTGCCACGACGCCCACCTCGCGGGCGCCGACCCCCTTCAGTTTTCCGGGCGCCAGCCCGGTGATTTCAGCCAATGGTACGACGAATGGCATCGTGTGGGCCTTGGACTACAACCAGGGTGGTCCTGCGGTTCTGCATGCCTATGACGCGACCGATGTGTCCGTGGAGCTCTACAACAGTACGCAGGTGGGAAGCCGCGACCAGGCTGGACCCGCAGTGAAATTCAGCGTGCCGACCGTTGCCAATGGGAAGGTCTACGTGGCCGGGCAATACCAACTCACCGTGTTTGGCCTGCTGCCGTAAAATCCGAGATGCGGGATGCGGGATGCGTATTGCGCCGCCGCATC
>QHUY01000033.1 GCA_003223415.1 Gemmatimonadota bacterium | reverse complement strand
TCTTCGCTTCGCTCCATGAAGAGCGCGATGACCGCCGCGACCCAGTCCACCGCGAGGAAGGCCGTGTAGTACATCACCACCTGGATCAACGTCTGGAGAGCGTACTCGGGCCCGTGTTCGACGTAGTTCATGTACACCCGCAGCACCGACCAGAGGAACAACAGGTCCGCGATGGGGGAGATCAACGGGAACAGCAGCTGGAAGATCCAGATGTTGGGCAAGCCGACCATGCCGAGGGCGCCGTACCGCGGGTGAAACATCGCTTCACGGTGTTTCCAGGCGCACTGTAACGTGCCGAAGCTCCAGCGGAAGCGTTGGCGGGCCAGGGTGCGCAGTGTGTCGGGGGCCTCAGTGAAGGCGACGGCGTCGTCGGCGTAGGCCACCCGCCAGCCGCGCCGCAGCAGGATGAGGGTCAGGTCCTGGTCCTCGGCCAACGTGCTGCCGCTGAACCCGCCGGCCTGCAGGATCAGATGGCGACGCCACGCGCCGACCGCGCCGGGCACCACCGTGACGCAATTGAGCAGCGCGAAAGCCCGGCGGTCGATGTTCTGGCTCGTCACGTACTCGATCGCCTGCCAGCGCGTGATCAAGTTGATCCGGTTGCCCACTTTGGCGTTCCCCGCCACGGCCCCCACGTGGGGGTCGGCCAGCCGCGCGACCAGAGCGGCGATGGTGCCGGCGGGGAACACCGTGTCGGCGTCCAGGGCGACGATGATCTCGCCGGTGGCCCGGTCCACGCCCCAATTGAGGGCGCTGGCTTTGCCGCCGTTGGGCTTGCGGAACAGCCGCACCTGCGGATGGTTGCGGAAGACCGCGGTCAGGGCGGCGAATGTGCCGTCGGTGGACCCGTCGTCCACGACCACGATCTCGAGCGGGGTGTACTTCTGGGCCAGCAGGGATATCACGGTCCGGCACACCACCCGCTCCTCGTTATAGGCCGGAACCACCACGGTCACCGAGGGTCGGTAGGCGTCGTCCGCGGCGCGGCGCGCGTAGCGACGCGCGGTGCGCTGGCGGATGGCCAAGCCCAGGATCCCGAGGAGCCGGGCAACGCCGAGCACCATCGCGACGAGGAACACGGCGTGCAGGCCCAGTTCGATCCACCCTGCGATCGAGAACGACGTCAGGTCCATGAACCGGCGCAGCGCGGCGTTGCGGGGCAACGGGGGCATCGCCTGGTCCCGGCTGATGCCGGCGAGGGCGGTGACGGTGGTGAGCGCGAGGCCGCGGGCGCGCAGCGAGTCGATGAGCGGCCCCAGCGCCCGCACCGTCTGATAGCGGTTGCCGCCGCCGTCGTGCAACAGGATCACGTTGCCGCGGCCCAGCTGATCGAGGCTGCGGCGGATGATCGAGTCCACGCCGGGCTCGGCCCAGTCCCCCGGGTCGTCCCGCAGCCCGACCGTGATGTAGCCCAGGTCCTGGGCGACGGCGATCGGCACCAGCTCGTCGGGAGTGGTCGGCTCGGCGTCCCCGAAGTAGGGCGGCCGGAACAACGCGGTGCGGCGGTTGGTGATCGCTTCGATTAACCGCTCTGTCGCGTTCAGCTCGTATCGCGTCGCCCGCGGGCTCACCAGGCTCAGGTTGGGATGCGTGAAGGTGTGGTTCCCGATCTCGTGGCCTTCCCGCAATTCCCGACGCACCAGTTCGGGGTGTACCTCGGCGTTTTCCCCGATGATGAAGAACGTCGCCTTGGCCTCATGCGCACGCAGCGTATCGAGGATGCGCGGCGTCCACACCGGATCCGGGCCGTCGTCGAACGTCAGCGCGACTGCGCGCTTGCGCCGGCCGTAGCGCCGGATCACGTACGTCGAGGGGGTGCGCGTCACCGCCTCGCGCACGATGAGCCCCGTCGCGGGGTTGGTCATCAGGGTGCGGGCGCCGACCGTCGGCTCCGCCACCATGCGGAGGATCTCTCCCGTCCCGATGAACTCGACGTCGTATCCGATATGAATCGTGTCGAGCGACGCGGGGGAGGACGCGAGCCCTTCCCGGCCAAGCACTGCCCACAGCGAAGGGTCCTCGGAGCCCAACCGCCAAACGCCGATGCCTGCCACCCCGGTTGGCAGGGCGCGCCGGATCTGGTTGTAGGCGGTGGGTCCGTCGAGGAACCAGACGATGTAGCTCGTGGAATCGGCGTCGTCCCACGCGAACGTCGGGTTCAAGGATCCCGCGTCCATCGACGGCATCGTATGGTGGTCCCGCGCCAGCACCATGACGTCCTGGTAGGTCAGCTCGATGGCCGACTCGGACGTGTCCGACCACTCGTAGCCGTACTGGCCGATCCCGATGAGCAGCCTGTCGGCGGGCACGCGGGCCAGCACGCGCTGCAAGTGATGCTCGAACCAGGCCTGGCTCGCGATCGGGCCCGGGTCGTCCGACGGGTCGTGCTCGTCGTACAGCATCACAAAGACGCGGTCGTTGACGGCGGCGTACTGCTCGGCCGGCCAGCTGGCGTCGTCTCCGGGGATGGTCTGCGTGAGCAGGCGCCCGGTCGGCCGCAAGCGGGCTCGCAGCTGCCGCAGGAAGGCGAGCAGCTCCGGGTGCAGGCTCTGCGGGAGCTGCTCGAAGTCGATGGTGAGCCCGGCGAGGTCGTAGGTGGTCACCGCGCTCATGATCTCGTCCAGCGCCTTGCGTCGTAGCCCTGGCCGGCGCAGCATCCGCGCCACCGGGCGCGGGTCGAAGTCCTCGCCCGTGAAGTTTGTGATCAGCGCGAGCACCGAGGGCGGCTGTTGCGCGCCTCGGATCATCGAGAGCACGGAGTCGGGCACCTCGAACCGCACGGGGAGTGTATCCCCGCCCCTGCCCACGAAGCCCCATTCGGCCACGACCCAATCCAGGTTGTCGAGGTGCGACTTGAGCGAGGCGTAGGAATTGTCGTCCCAGTTGACGTAGAAGCCGGCCACGATGGGGTCGCTGGCCGGCCGGGTGGCGAGCTGCCGGTCCGGCCGCACATGCGGCCGCGTGCGCGGCATCTCGGCGTAGTGCAGCGCCGGCGGCGCCGGGTGCTGCCGCAAGTACTCGAACAGTCGCTGCCGGGCCGCCAGCCGTTCCCGCTCGGCGCGAATCGACACGTAGCGCCGCTGCGGAGGGCGGGCGCGCCGGGGCGCGGCGCCCAACGAATCCGCCGCCGTCTGCACCAGCGGCAGATCCGGGAGCATCGGCGGGATCACCAGCCCCGTCAGCACGAACAGCAGCAGCACCGTGCTGATGACTCCCGCGACCAGCGCGCCGGCGCGGATGCGGGCCCAGCGGCGCCCGGTGGGATCGAGGAAGGTATGACCGGTGGTGTGCGGGCTCACGCTCGAAGTCTACCCTTGCGCTCTTGCCTCGCGCGAATAAATAGAAAGGGTCCCCGGACAAAGGCTGCCATGGACCGACGAGATGCACTCCGCCTCTTCAGCGCGACGGCCGCCCTTCCCGCCGTGCCCGACCTCCTGGTGCTCGGCCGTCGGCTGCACGAGCGCCTGACCGCGCGCCCCGCCCTCCGCACCTTGGACCCGCATCAGAATGCAACGGTCACGGCAGTCGCCGACCGGATCCTGCCGGCGACCGACACCCCGGGCGCGACGGCGGCGCGGGTCAACGAGTTCATCGACCTCCTGCTCACGGAATGGACGCCGCAGGAGGCGCGCGCGCGCTTCCTGGCCGGGCTGGCAGACCTCGATGCCCGGGCGCGGGCGGCGTTCGGGAAGGCCTTCGTGGATGGTGGCGAAGCGGATCAGGTGCGACTCCTGATCGTGCTCGAGGACGAGGCCTTGCGACTGAAGGAGCAACCTGGCCCCCACCCGGAGCCGTTCTTCCGCACCATCAAGTACCTGACGATGTACGGCTACTACACCTCCGAGATCGGCGCCAAGCAGGAGCTCCACTTCGAGATCATTCCCGGCCGCTACGTCCCGTGCACTCCGCTCAGCGCTGCGAGCGGCCCGCCGGGGGGAGACTAACCATGGCCAAAGTCTACGACGCCATCGTCGTCGGCTCCGGAATGACCGGCGGGTGGGCGGCCAAGGAGTTGACCGAGCACGGGCTCGACACACTGGTGCTCGAGGCGGGGCGGCCCATCACGCCCGCGGTGGATTACGTGGAGCATGTGCCGGTGTGGGAGAAGCGCTTCCGCGGCCTGCGCGATCGGAACGCGCAGCTGGCCAACCAGCCCATCCAGCGCGAGTGCTACGCCTGCGACGAGTGGTCGTCCAAGTTCTTCGTCGACGATCACGAGAACCCTTACACGACGGAGCCCGACGCACCGTTCCTGTGGCTGCGAGGCCGGCAGGTGGGCGGCCGCTCGATCATGTGGGGGCGCCAGGTGTACCGCTGGAGCGATCTCGATTTCGAGGCGAACCTGCGCGACGGGATCGCGGTGGACTGGCCCATCCGCTACGCCGACCTCGCGCCCTGGTACGACCACGTGGAGGAATTCGTCGGAATCAGCGGCGAGCCGCTCGGGCTGCCGCAGCTCCCGGATGGGAAATTCCTGCCGCCGATGGAGCTGAACTGCGTCGAGCGGGTAGTGCGCGAGGCGCTCGCCAAACGGTTCGGCCGTGAGCGGGTGCTGACCATCGGGCGCGTCGCCATCCTCACGCAGAACCACTTGGGGCGTGCGGCCTGCCACTACTGCGGCAACTGCGAGCGCGGCTGCGTCACCCTGTCGTACTTCAATTCGATCAATTCCACCTTGCCCGCTGCGCAGCGGACGGGCAAGCTCACCCTGCGCCCCTACAGCGTCGCGCGCAGCCTCATGTACGACAAGAAGAGAACGCGCGTGACCGGCGTCCGCGTCGTCGACGCCCAGACCAAGCACGACATCGAGTTCCACGGGCGCATCATCTTCCTGTGCGCCTCGACGCTCGAGTCGGCGCGCCTGCTGCTGCTCTCGGCGACGCCCGAGCTCCCCAACGGGCTCGCCAACTCGAGCGGCCAGGTAGGGCGCAACCTGATGGACCATGTGATGGGGGGCGGGGCGAGGGGGCGCATTGATGGCAACCTCGACAAGACCGATACCGGGCGCCGGCCCAACGGCATCTACGTACCGCGCTTCCGCAACCTGCGGGACGGCCCCAAGTCGCCTTTCCTGCGGGGCTACGGCTATCAGGGGGGAGGCGACCGCGAGCACTGGGGACGCGGCGTGGACCAGGCCGGCTTCGGCGCGGACTTCAAGCGTGCCATGCGCGACCCGGGCCCCTGGCACTTCTCGCTCTACGGGTTCGGCGAGTGCCTGCCCAATCACGACAATTACGCCGAGCTCGACAAGACGAAGACGGATGCGTACGGCATCCCCGTGCTCAAGATCAACTGCCGTTTCGGTGAGAACGAGCGGGCGATCCTGAAGGACGCGTCCATCGCCGCGGCCGAGATGCTCGCCGCGGCCGGGGCGCACGACATCAACCCGTTCGTCGAGAATAACCCGCCGGGCAAGACGATCCACGAGATGGGGACCGCCCGCATGGGCCGGGATCCGAAGACGTCCGTCCTCAACGGCTGGAACCAGGCCTGGGACATCCCCAACCTCTTTATCACCGACGGGGCGTGCATGGCGTCGTCCGCGTGTCAGAACCCGTCGATTACCTACATGGCGCTCACCGCCCGGGCCGCCGACCACGCGGTCGAGCTCCTGAAGCGGAGGGAGCTATGACATCGGGACTAGGGGTTCGGGGCTCGGGCTTCGGGAGCATGGATCGCCGGACATTCGTGGCGGCGGCAGGCGCAGCGATCGCCGGTCTTACGGTCCCCGAGGCCCGAGCCCCGATACCCGATCCCCGCCGCAGGCTCGACCGCATCGGCCTCCAGTTGTACACGGTGCGGGGGCTGATGGCGAAGGATTTCGAAGGCACGCTCGCGAAGGTCGCGCAGATCGGATACCGGGAAGTGGAGTTCGCGGGCTACTTCGACCACCCGCCCAAGGACGTGCGGGCGATGCTCGACCGGCTCGGACTGGTCTCCCCCGCCGCCCACGTCGCCTATGAAAGCATCGCCGCGGGCTGGGACCAGGTGCTGGACGCGGCACATGCGATCGGGCATTCCTACATCGTGGTGGCCTGGATTCCCGAGCAGGAGCGGAAAGACTTGGACGGCTGGAAACGGGTCGCCGAGAAGTTCACGCGGGCGGGGGAAGCGTGCCGCCGGGCAGGGTTGCAGTTCGCCTTCCATAACCACAGCTACGAGTTCTCGCCGGTCGCCGGGCAGCTCCCCTACGACGTCCTGCTCGCGGCGGCTGATCCCCAGCTCGTCAAGCTGGAGATGGACCTCTTCTGGATCACCAACGGCGACCAGGACCCGCTCGCCTACTTCCACAAGTACCCTGGCCGCTTCCCCCTCGTGCACGTGAAGGACATGGCGCCGGGGCCCGACCGGAAGATGGTCGACGTCGGCAAGGGGAAAATCGACTGGAAGCGGATCTTCGCGCAGTCGCAGCTGGCGGGGATCGAGCACTCCTTCGTCGAGCACGACGAGCCGCCTGACCCGATCGCGAGCATTCAGGCAAGCTACGACTACCTGCAGCGCCTCGAGTTCTAGCGGGACGTCCCATACGTCCGCCGCCGCCCTCCCGCCGCCCCCCCCGCCGCTTGCGCTGATTTGCTTCGGCCCGCCCACGGTGAAGCTCGGCGGGCAGCCGCCGCCCGCCAACGTGCTGTGGCGCAAGCATCTGGCTCTGCTCGTGTACCTCGCCCTCTCGCCCGAACGGACCCGTGCGCGCGATCATCTGCTGGGCCTGCTGTGGCCGGAAAAGCCCCAGCAGCAGGCCCGCCACTCCCTGAATGAGGCGGTCCGTCGCCTGCGCACCAGCCTCGGCCCGGAGCGGCTCATGAGCCGGGGTGAGACCCTGACGCTGAGCGACGTCGCCCTCACCGTAGACGCGCTGGCCTTCCAGGCGAGCGTCGCCGCCCGGCCCGGGGAAGCCGCCGCGCTGCTGCGCGGCGACTTCCTCGAGGGGCTGCACCTGGATGACGCCCCCGCGTTCGAAGAGTGGGCGGCGCGGGAGGCCGGAGGCTTCCGCGCCCGCGGCGCCGCCGTCCTCGTCGCCGCCGGCGACGACGCGCTGGCGGGCGGGGAGCCTGGTGAGGCCGAGGAGTGCGCGCGACGCGCCCTCGCGCTCGACGTCCACGGCGAGCCCGGCGTGCGGCTGTTGATGCGCGCCCGAGCGGTTCGGGGAGACGTCTCGGGGGCGCTTGCTGCGTTTCACGACTTCACCGCCCGACTCGCCGCCGACTTGGACGAGCAGCCGAGCAGCGAGCTGGCCGCCCTCGCCGACCGGGTGCGGAGCCGGCGCTGGCGGCGGGGGGGGGGGGTCTCACTGGCGGCGCGCCCCGAGGAGGAGATGCCATCCCCGCTCGTCGGCCGGGAGACTGAGCACCGCGAGGCGTTCGGCATTGTCGCCGAGGGCTTGCGCACAGGGCCCCGCGTGCTCGTCATCACCGGCGACCCGGGGACCGGCCGATCCCGCCTGCTCGCCGAGTGTCTCGACCGGGTCGCCCTCGAGGGATCCGGCGTCGCGCTCGCGACACCGCTGGAGAGCGACTCCGACGCGCCGTGGAGCACCCTGCGCTCTCTCGCTCGGGGCGGACTGGCGGATGCGCCCGGCGTCATCGCCGCCGATCCGGAAGCGCTGGGGCTGCTGGCCGCGCTGGTACCGGAGTGGGGTGCGCGGGCGAGAGGAGGGGGCGCGCTGCGGGGGCAGCCCGATCACGCCGAGGTCGGAGGGGCGCTCGCCCGCGTGTTGCGGGCCGTTGCGGACGAGCGGCCGTTCGCGCTCGCCGTGGACGATGCCCACTGGGCGGACGGCGCAAGCCTCGCCGCCCTCGGCGCGGCGCTGGGAGAGCTCGCGGGCACGCCGGTCGTGCTCCTCCTGTGCACGCTACACGAGGTCGAGCGCCTGCCACGTGAGCTGGTGCGCCTGCGCGGGGAGGTCGGCCGCCGGCTTCCCGGCGCCACGGTGCGGCTCGGCCCGCTCGGCGACGTGGAGCTGCGGCGGCTCGTCGAGGCGCTGGCCCCCTGGGCGCCCGAGCCTGAGAAGCAGGACCGGCTGGCCCGCCGCCTGGCGCTCGAAACCGGCGGCAACCCCTTCCTGGCCGTCACGCTCCTGCGGGGACTCGAGGAGGCGTCCACTCTGCGCGGCGACGTGCTGCACTGGCCGCCCCGCGGGGGGACGACCGAGAGTCCTCTTCCCATCTCTGTGCCCAACCTGGTGCGGATGGCGATCGTCGCTCGCGTCTCCACCCTCGGCGAGGCGGACCGCCAGGTGATCCGCGCGGCCAGCGTCGCCGGGCTCGCGCTCGAGCCCGAGTTGCTGGCGGCGCTGGTCGAAAGGCCCGTGGCGGCGATCGAGGAGTCGCTCACCCGACTCGAGCGCGATCGCCTCGTCGAATTCGACGGCCGCCGCTTCGTGTTTCCGGCGCGGCTGGTGGCGGAGGTGGTGCAGTCGGAGTGCCTCACCCCGGGACAGCGGGAGCTGCTGCGCAAGCGCGCCGCGGTCGAGCTGGCCCGCCGGAGTGACCTCGAGTCGCGCGTCTTGCGAGCGGAGATCCTGGCGCAGGTCGCGCCGAGCCGCGGCGCGTACGAAGACGCCGTCGCCGCGGCGCAGGACGCGCTGACCGCCGGGGCCGAGCGCAGCGCCCGGCGCTCGCTCGCCGCGGCGCAGCGGGCGCTCGGCGACACCCCGTCCCCGGACCCGGCCACCCTCGAGGACCTGCGGCGGCGAAGCCGCGGGGGAGGAGGCAGAGGCGGGGACAAACAGAACGACGGGGCAGGGGACTGAGTTCGGGGATCAAGCTAGGGATGGGCACCCACTTGGCCCCGCGGTCACTCCTCTGCCGGGCCGCCCGTCGCGACCACCTGATCCGGCTTCACCTTGCCAATGTCGAACTTCTTCGCCGCCGCGGTCAGCCGGTCCACCGCATCGCCGAACTCCGCCTTCCCCTTCTTGAACCGCAGGAAGTTGATCCGCGCCACCACGAACGCCTTGAGGTAGGGGCTCTGGAAGCCACGCGCCTTCAGCCCGCCGACGGCGGTGGAGACCGCTTCGTCCAGCTCCAGCAGCCGCTTCGCCCGCTCCCGCCGGATCTCCAGGGCCTTCGAGAGCTTCACGGCAAGGAATTCATCGATCCGCTTCAGGATCGGCTGGTAGACGCCGCCCGAGAATCGGCCGTTCTGCTGGTAGCACAGCCCCAGCGTGAGCAACGCCGGCTCCTCGAACTCGGTCTCGAACTCCTTCTCCGGCCGGTCGTCGAGCTCGGCCAGCCCGTGCTCGAGGCGCGTCACTTCGAGCGCCCGCTCGCGCACGTTGTGCGCCTTCTCGGTGTTGAGCACGAGGATGCGGTGCGCGACCGCGTGGTCGGGCACGACGATCGCGACGATCGATTTCGCGCCGAGCTGCCGCAGCGCGCCCAGCCGGTGGTAGCCGTTCGGTGTCCAGTAGGTCCCATCGTCGGACCGCACCGCGATCACCGGGTCGAGGAAACGGTCCAGCTTGTCGATCGCCTTGGCGAGCCTGGCGACGTGCGTCTCGGACAGGTCGCGTTGGTAGGGCGTGGGTTGTACCTTGGCCAGCGGCAGGCCGGCGAGGATCTGCCAGTTGCCGGCGAGCGGGTCGCGGTAAGTAACCAGCACCGCGCCGCCGTCCGACTCGATCGTCTCCTGCAGTTTCTGGAGGGCCGGGGGCGGCGCGGCGATGAGCTGCGTGGCGCCGAGGCCGCGTGACTCGGCGGCGGCCTGTTGCTTTCGCCGGCGGGTGGTCTTCTTCTTCTCCTTCTTCTCCGCCATCAAGACTCCCGAGAGGGTCGGATCATGGCCTTTCAAGATACCACCCTCGAAACCTTTCGTTGACGGAGTGCTGGGACTCGTCTACCTTCGACGCCGTGTCGAGAGACAGACGCTGGCTGCTCCCCCTCCTGTGCGCCGCCGGCGCCGCCTGCGGCGGCCCGTTCCCCCAGAGCTCGCTCCGTCCCCGGTCCGATTTCGCTGGCGCCATCGACCGGTTGTTCACGGACATCTTCTGGTGGGCAGTGCTGGTCTTCATCCTGGTGGAAGGCCTCTTGCTGTTCATCATCGTTCGCTACCGGTACCGCGAGGGCGCCCCGACCCCCAAGCCGACCCACGGGCACACGCTCCTGGAGATCGCCTGGACCCTGGCGCCGGCCCTGATCCTCGTCTTCATCGCCGTGCCCACCATGCGCACGATTTTCGCCACCCAGACAGATTCCCCGGCGGGTGCGCTGCGCGTGGAAGTCGTTGCGCACCAGTGGTGGTGGGAGTACCGCTACCCCGAGCTCGGGGTGGTGACGGCCAACGAGCTGCACCTGCCCGCCGGCCGGACGGTCGCCCTCGCGCTCACGTCGGCCGACGTGATCCACAGCTTCTGGGCGCCCGGGCTGGGGGGCAAGCGGGACGTCATTCCCGGCCGCACGAACCGTCTCGTCCTGCGCCCCGACTCGGTGGACACTCTCCTCGGCCAGTGCGCCGAGTTCTGCGGCGCGTCCCACGCCAACATGCGGCTGCGGGTGATGGTGGAGGCCGAGCCGGCGTTCCAGGCGTGGGTGGGGCGGCAGCAGGCCGGCGCGGCATCGGTCGCCAAGGGCAGCCTCGCCGAGCAAGGCCAGCAGGCCTTCAGGCGCTACGGCTGCGTCGGCTGCCACACCATGGGGACGATGTCCACCGCCATCATCGGGCCGAACCTCACCCATCTGGGCAGCCGGATGACCATCGCGGGGGGCCTCTTCCCGAACGACTCCGTCCACCTGACCCGGTGGATCGCCGACCCGCCGGCGGAAAAGCCTGGGTCGATCATGCCGAATATGCACGTGCCGGCGGGCGACCTCGCGGCCTTGATCGCCTACTTGCGGACCATGCGATGAGTCGGCTCAAGAGGCTCATGAGCTGGCTAACCACGACCGACCACAAGCGGATCGGACTGCTCTACTTCTATACCGCGTTCGTCTTCTTCCTGGTCGGCGGGCTCGAAGCGCTGTTCATCCGCGCCCAGCTCGCCCAGCCGGATGGCCACGTCGTGAGTGCCGAGACGTTCAACCAGCTGTTCACGATGCACGGCACCACGATGGTGTTCCTCGCCTTGATGCCGCTCACGGCGAGCTTCTTC
Source organism: Gemmatimonadota bacterium (assembly GCA_003223415.1). GTDB lineage: Bacteria > Gemmatimonadota > Gemmatimonadetes > Gemmatimonadales > GWC2-71-9 > 13-1-40CM-70-15. The sequence continues at coordinate 10,923 of QHUY01000033.1, read as the reverse complement.
AATTACATCGTGCCGCTGCAGATCGGCGCCCGCGACGTGGCGTTCCCGCGGCTGAACGCGTTCAGCTACTGGGTGTTCGTCCTGGGCGCGCTGCTGATGAACGCCAGCTGGTTCACCGGGCCGTTGTTCCACGCGGGCCGACTGAATGTCGCGCCCGACGCCGGCTGGTTCGGCTATGCCAATCTCACGTCGAGACAGTACTCCCCCGGTCCCAACATCGACTTCTGGCTGCTGGGCCTCCAGATCCTCGGCGTCTCCTCGCTCGCCGCCGGGTTCAACTTCATCGTCACGATCCTGAACTTGCGCGCGCCCGGCATGAAGATGATGCGCCTCCCGGTCTTCAGCTGGATGACGCTGGTCACGTCGTTCCTGATCATCACGGCCTTCCCCGTGATCACCGTGGCGCTCGTGTTGCTGATGTTCGACCGCTTCTTCGGCACGCACTTCTACCTCACCTCCGCCGGCGGCGACCCGGTCTTGTGGCAGCACTTGTTCTGGATCTTCGGCCACCCCGAGGTCTACATCCTCATCCTGCCCGCGATGGGGATCGTCTCCGAAGTGCTGCCGACGTTTGCCCGCAAGCCCTTGTTCGGCTACACCGTCGTGGTCTATTCGGGCGTCTTGATCGGGTTCATGGGGTGGGGCGTGTGGAGCCACCATATGTTCTCGGTCGGGCTCGGCCCCATCGCCGATTCCGTCTTCTCGGCGACGACGATGCTCATCGCGGTGCCGACGGGCGTGAAGATCTTCAACTGGCTCGCCACGCTCTGGGGCGGCCAGCTGCGCTTCACGACGGCGATGCTCTTCGCCATCGGCTTCATCGCCCTGTTCACCATCGGCGGCCTCTCGGGCGTCACCCACGCCTCCCCGCCGGCCGACCTGCAGCAGACCGACACGTACTACGTCGTCGCGCACATCCACTACGTGCTGTTCGGCGGCACCATCTTCGGCCTGTTCGCCGGGATGTACTACTGGTGGCCCAAGATGACCGGCCGGCTGCTCTCCGAGACCCTGGGCAAGTGGCACTTCGCCCTGGTGTTCGTCGGCATGAACCTGGCGTTCTTCCCGATGCACCTGATCGGGCTGCTCGGCATGCCCCGCCGCATCTACACGTACAGCCCCGACCTCGGCGTCTCGACGCTCAACCTCGTCTCGACCATCGGCGCGTTCCTGATCGGCGTGGGCGTGCTGGTGTTCATCTGGAACGTCTGGCGCACCCGCACGCGTGGGCAGACCGCCGGCAACGATCCGTGGGGCGGCGCCACGCTCGAATGGACCATCTCGTCTCCGCCGCCGGTCCACAACTTCGACGTGATTCCGACGGTCGCGAGCCGCCTGCCGCGCTGGACCAAGACCCAGCTCAAGGCCATCCCCGAAGGCGCCAAGCTCGCCGAGATCCATGTGCCGGGTGGGTCGATCTGGCCGCTCGTCACGGCGCTGGGCCTGCCAGTCCTCGCGCTCGCGCCACTCTCCCACAGGCTGCCGTTCGCGTTCGTGGGCGCCACGATCATCCTGCTCGGCATCTTCCGCTGGGCGTTCGAGCCCTTCGAGGCTTGACATGACCATCGCCGCGGCGACGCACCGCACGAGCATGGGGCTCGACAGCCGCAAGATGGCGTTCTGGGCGTTCATCGGCTCGGAGTGCTTGCTCTTCGGCTCGCTGATCTCGACGTACCTGGTCTACAAGGGGCGGAGCGTCGTCGGGCCCTACCCGCACGACATACTCAACATTCCCTTCACGTCGGTCAGTACGTTCGACCTGCTGATGTCGAGCCTCATGATGGTGCTGGCGCTCGCGGCGGTGCAGCGCGGCGACCTCAAGTGGGCCAAGGTGTGGCTCGTGGCGACGGCGCTGCTGGGGATCTTCTTCTTGAGCGGGCAGGTCTACGAGTTCACGTCGTTCGTGCGAGAAGGGCTCACGCTCCAGACGAACCTCTTCGGGGCGACGTTCTTCGTCCTCACCGGCACGCACGGCGCCCACGTGACGGTCGGCGTGGTGTGGCTGCTCACCCTCTGGGTGCGCGCCCTCCAGGGCCAGCTCACGGCGGCCAACGCCGTCACCGTCGAGATCTGCGGCCTGTACTGGCACTTCGTGGACGTGATCTGGATCGTGATCTTCACCGTCGTGTACCTGATTCAGTGAGCCGAGAGGGCATGATGCAGCAACCGAGCACCGACGAGCACCCCGTGGTCCAGCACGCACACCCCACCGCCGGCGTCTACCTCCGGGTGGCCACGATTCTCGTGATCCTCACGGTGATCGAGGTCGGCGTCTTCTACGTGCCGGCCTTCCATTCGATCCTGGTGCCGGCGCTGCTGCTCCTCTCAGCGGTCAAATTCACGCTGGTCGTGATGTTTTACATGCACCTCAAGATGGACAGCCGGTTCTTTACCTTCCTCTTCGGCGGGCCGCTACTGCTCGGCCTGGGGATGACGATGGGCCTGATGTTCCTCTTTGGGGCGTTCGCGCTGCGGAGGTAGCATGCCTCGCCACTGGGATGTCCATCCCAGCGTGGTCATAGGGCTCGTCCTGTTGGGCGGGCTCTACGTGTTTCTGGGCGGCCTCCGCGCCCCTCGCCGGCGCGCGGTCGCCTTTGCCGGCGCGCTGCTCATCATGCTCCTGGCCCTGAATGGCCCGCTCCACGATCTGTCCGACCACTCCCTCTTCAGCGCCCATATGGTGCAGCACCTTGTGCTGACCCTGGCGTTCCCACCGCTGCTGCTGTATGGGACACCCGCGTGGGTGGTGCAGCCGCTCCTCGTCCCCCGCGCGGTGTTCCGGTTCGCCGCGTGGGCGACGCGGCCGCTGCCGGCGGCCCTGATGTTCCTCGCCCCGATCTCGCTGTGGCACTTTCCGGTCTTCTACGAGGCGGCGCTGCGTCATCATGGCCTGCACATCATGCAGCACCTGGTGTTCATCGCGACGTCGGTGCTGATGTGGTGGCCGGTGCTTTCGCCGGTGCCGGAGCTGCCGCGCATCTCGTATCCGGCCCAGATGGGCTACTTGTTCTTGCTTGGCATTCCGATGTCGGTGGTCGGGGCGCTGATCACACTGTCGGACCGAGTGCTCTACCCTTTCTATGCGACGGCGCCGCGCATATGGGGACTCTCCCCGCTGGCGGACCAGCAGATTGGCGGCCTGCTCATGTGGGTGCCCGGTGGGCTGGTGTTGTGGCTGGCCATGACGGTGGTGTGGTTTCGATGGGCCGCCCGGGAGGAGCGGGGCGACGTGGAGCGTGCGGTGCCGCGGCAGGCCTACGCTACTCTCCCTCCTGCGTCTCCCCCAGGGGGTGTCGCTTGAGCTCCTCGCCGATCTTGGGGTGCTCGCGCCAGAGGTAGTAGCCCATCCCCAGCGCAGCGATGGCGTTGCCGATCGCCACGTTCCACCACGCGAGCGCGCCCAGCAGCGGCTGGGCCAGAATCGCTACGAGGATGTAGAAGCCGAACTCGAAGAAGCAGAACCCCACGACCACCAGGAACAACGTGGAGGGCGCTTCCTCCACTTCCGCGGCCAGCGCGGCGGCGATGCAGCCGACCACCACGAACGCGCTGACGTGGATCATGGTGTAGCCGATGATACGCGAGTACTCGATCATCACCTGCGTCGGATCGTGCACGCCCCAGAACACGGCCGAGCCGAGCATTGCCGGCGTGAAGAAGGGACGGCCGTTGATCGTGTCCACGACGAGGAACCAGAGGGCGACGGCCCCCGCACCGATGCAGCCGGCAATGAAGCCCTCGCGCAGGATCCGGTTGAGCTGCATGAACGGCTCCCGGGTGATTTGCGCCTAATATATCTTGAAATATGGGACTGCGCCGTCCGGTGTTTTACCCACTCAGCTTGCTCGTCGGCGCGCTGCTCGTCACCGCCGCGGCCCTCGCGCACCCGGCCCTCGTCGGCGACGGCGCGACCCAGCTCGCCACTATCGCGGCAAGCGGCCGTTGGACGACGATCCACTGGGCGTTCTTGTTCGCCTTCCCCTTGTCGATCACCGGACTGGTCGGAGTGGTCGGCGTCAACGTCGGCACGCGGGGAGAAAGCGCGGCCCGCGCCGGCCTGGTGGTCAGCGTCTTCGCCTACGCGTGCTGGATGATCATCGTCGCGTTCATGCTCGGCGCGGGCGGCGCGCTCGCCGGCGCCTCCCGCGGACCACTGGGTGCGAATGCGCTGTTCCTGTACGACGTGCTGCGGCCGTTCGCGCTGGCCACCCAGCGCGTAGGGGGGTTCAGCCTGGGGCTCGCGACCTATCTCTTTGGGTGGGGCGTCTGGAATGGGAAGGTGTTGCCGCCCTGGACGGCCCTTCTCGCGATCGCCGGAGGCGCCGCGGGGGCCGCGCTCGCGCTTGCGGCCCCCGCGTCCTCCCCGCTCGATCAGGTGGCGTATGCTCCGCCCATCGTTTGGCAGCTCGTGACCGCCTTGGCCCTGCTCCGGGCGCCGCAGCCGTCCTGAGCGCCGTCAGGGCATGCGCAGCCGGATGACCTCCTCCTGCTGCCGGGAGACGTTGTAGGCAATCAACGTCACGATGTCGCCGGACTTCGCGTCGCGCAGCGCCGCGCGGAACTCGGCCCGCGTACGGACCGGCTGGCCGTTCACCTTGAGGATGACGTCGGGCCCGCCGTTGGTACCTTGCGGCACTAGGCGGCCGTAGGCCGGGCCGTCCGGCGAGACTTCGGTGACCACGAGGCCGCCGCCGTTCTTGGCCACCGGCTTGAGCTGGGGATCGCCGGCGTCCTCCTGGGAGACCGGCTCCACCGTGATGCCCAGCGAGGCGCGGGTCGAGGCTCGCTCGGTCGCGCCGCTGCCGCCGCGCGCCGCCACCTGCTCTTCGCCTGCGTCCGTGCCTGCCGGCGCGGCCTGCAGCCGCACCGTGATGGTCTTCTGCTCCCCGTTCTCCTTACGCACGGTCAGCTCGACCGTGTCGCCCGGCTTCTTGAATGCGACCCGCTGCTGCAGCTGGGCCACGTACTCCACTGGCTGGCCGTCGAGGGCGGTGATCACATCGCCCTGCTGGAGGCCCCCCTTCTTGGCCGGGGAGTCGTCGCTGCTGAAGTCCTCGACCAGCACACCGCGAACCTGCCGCAGTCCGACTTTCTCGGCGTCTTCTGGCCGGACCTCGCCGATCAGGACTCCCATGACGGCGCGCTGCACGCGCCCGTGGGCCACGAGTTGGGTCATGACGTTGCGGACCAGATTGATCGGGATGGCGAAGCCGTAACCCGCGTAGAACCCGGTCTCGCTCGCGATCGCGGAATTGATCCCGACTACCTCGCCGCGGACGTTGACGAGGGGCCCGCCCGAGTTGCCGGGGTTGATCGCCGCGTCGGTCTGGATGAAGTCTTGGATCCCATAGCCGGGACGTCCCTGACTCAGGCCGTCGAGCCCCCGCCCTTTGGCGCTGACGATGCCGGCCGTCACGGTGAAGGAGAACGCCAGCGGGTTGCCGATCGCCAGCACCCACTCGCCGATCCGCGTCGAGTCGGAGTTGCCGAAGCTGACCGTCGGCAGCCCCTGGCTGTCGATCTTGATCACGGCCACGTCGGTTTCGGGGTCGGTGCCGACGACGCGAGCCAGGAACTCCCGCTTGTCGAGCAGCCGCACCATGACTTTGTCGGCCCCGGCCACCACATGGTTGTTGGTCAGGATGTAGCCGTCGGTGGAGACGATGAACCCGGAGCCGGTGCCTCGCTCGATCTGGGGCCCTCGCCGCAGCTGCGGGAAGAAGTCCTCGAACCCCGGCGGGACCCGGCGCGCGTCGGCGCGCTCGCGGTGCTCGGAACTGATGAACACCACCGCGGGCTTGACATGCTCGGCCACGGTGGCGAACGCGTCGCCGAGATCCGCGGCCGGCTTGACGGCCGGCAGCGGTACCCGCGGGGCTGCCGTCTGGGCGAGGATCGTGCCCGCTTCCGCTGCCCGTCCGTCGCGAGGAAGGTTCAGGGCCGACGCGAACGCCAGGCCGAACACAAACGCGATCCCCACCAACGAAATGAACTTCAACCAATCCCTTGTGCGCACCGACATCGGTTGCTCCCCTCCTTACGCCTTCTTGTTTTTCTCTTCGTCTACTATCTCGTAGTCGGCGTCGACCACGTTGTCCTTGTCCGACTTGGTCGCCCCCCCCGTCCCCCCCGCCGCGGGCTCGCCCGCGCCGGGCTGGGCGCCCGCGTCGCTGCCGGTAGCGCCCCGCGCGGCGGCGTACAGGCCCGCGCCGGCAGCGGAGTAGGCCTGCTGCAGCTCCTCCAGCGCCTTGGCGATCTCGTCCGCGTCGCCGCTGCGGAGCGCCTTCTTGGCCCCGTCGACCGCGCTCTCCAGCCGGGACTTCAGGCCGGCCTCCAGCTTGTCGACCCACTCCTTGGAGTTCTTCTCCACGTCATACACCATCGTGTCGAGGCGGTTGCGCCGTTCGATCTCGTCGCGCCGGCGCTTGTCCTCGGCGGCGTGGGCCTCCGCATCCTTGACCATCTTGTCGATGTCTTTGTCACCGAGCCCGGAGGATGCCTCGATGCGGATCTTCTGCTCCTTGCCGGTCGCCTTGTCCTTGGCCGAAACGTGGAGGATGCCGTTGGCGTCGATATCGAACGTCACTTCGATCTGCGGCACGCCCCGCGGGGCGGGCGGAATGCCCGTCAGCTGGAACTTGCCGATCGTGCGGTTGTCGATTGCCATCTGGCGCTCACCCTGCAGCACGTGGATCTCGACCGTGGTCTGCGTGTCTTCGGCGGTCGAGAAGATCTCCGACTTCTTGGTCGGAATCGTCGTGTTGCGCGGGATGAGCACGGTGGTGACACCGCCGAGCGTCTCGATGCCCAGCGACAGCGGGGTCACGTCGAGCAGCAGGACATCCTTCACCTCGCCCGCCAGCACGCCCCCCTGAATCGCCGCGCCGATCGCCACGACCTCGTCCGGATTGACGCCCTTGTGCGGCTCCTTCCCGAAGAACTTCTGCACGATCTCCTGGACCTTGGGCATGCGGGTCTGGCCGCCGACCAGGATCACCTCGTCGATGTCCGACGGCTTGAGGGCGGCGTCCTTCAGGGCCTGCTCCATGGGCGGGATCGTCCGCCGGACCAGATCGTCCACCAGCTGCTCCAGCTTGGCTCGCGTCAGCGTGAGGTTCAGGTGCTTGGGCCCGGACTGGTCGGCCGTGATGAAGGGGAGGTTGATCTCCGTCTGCATCACCGTGGACAATTCCATTTTGGCCTTCTCGGCCGCTTCCTTGAGGCGCTGCAGCGCCATCGGGTCCTTCGAGAGGTCGATGCCCTGGTCGCGCTTGAACTCCGCCACCAGCCATTCGATGATCCGCTGGTCGAAATCGTCGCCGCCCAGGTGGGTGTCGCCGTTGGTGCTCTTCACCTCGAAGACGCCCTCGGCGAGCTCGAGGATCGAAATGTCGTACGTGCCGCCGCCCAGGTCATAGACCGCGACCTTCTCCTCCTTCTTCTTGTCCAGCCCGTAGGCCAGCGCCGACGCGGTGGGCTCGTTGATGATGCGGACCACGTCGAGCCCGGCGATCTTGCCGGCGTCCTTGGTCGCTTGCCGCTGCGAGTCGTTGAAATACGCGGGGACGGTAATGACGGCCTTCTCGACTTTGTGCCCGAGATAGTCTTCCGCCGTCTGCCGCATCTTCTGGAGGATCATCGCGGAGATCTCGGGCGGGGTGTAGCGCTTGCCCTGGATCTCCACCGAGGCGAGGTCGTTCGGGCCGGAGACGACCTTGTAGGGGACGCGCTTGGTTTCCTCGACGACCTCGCCCATGCGCCGTCCCATGAACCGCTTGATCGAGAAGATCGTGTGCTGCGGGTTCGTGACGGCCTGGCGCTTGGCCACTTGCCCCACCAGCCGCTCCCCGTCCTTGGTGAACGCGACGACCGACGGGGTCGTCCGGCCGCCTTCGGCGTTGGGAATGACGACCGGATCGCCGCCCTCCATCACCGCCACCACCGAGTTGGTGGTGCCGAGGTCGATGCCAATGATCTTCTCAGCCATGGTCCTGCTCCTTCTCTGGGTGATTGATGCGCAGACCGATCGGCCCGTTGCGGTAGCAAGCCCCATGCCTTGAAAAGGTGCCAAATCGGCATGCGGGAAGTCCTTTGGGGTAGCAGGGGTTACGAGTAGGTTTAGGGGAATGTTTCCCTACAAGGACGAGAATCCGACGGTCCTCACCCCAGTGGTCACGGTGGGGATCATTGCGCTGAACGTGCTGGCGTGGGTGTTCGTGCAAGGCTTGGGGGCGCCCGGCCCGCTCGCCCGCTCCGTGTGCCAGCTCGGCCTCACTCCCGGGGAATTGTTGCGCACGCTGCCGGCCGGCGTTCGGGTCCCGCTGGGTGACCAATTCTCCTGCGTCATCCAGGCGCGACCGCATTACGCGACCGTGCTCACCTCGATGTTCATGCACGGCGGCTGGTTCCACCTCATCGGCAACATGTGGTTCCTGTGGATTTTCGGGAACAACATCGAGGACGCGATGGGCCACGTGCGCTTCGCCGTGTTCTACCTGGTCTGTGGAGTGGTCGCGGCGGCGACGCAAGTCGTGGTGCAACCGCATTCGGGGGTCCCGATGGTGGGCGCCTCGGGCGCCATCAGCGGTGTGCTGGGCGCCTACCTCCTGTTGTACCCCCGCGTCCGCGTCCATACGCTCGTGTTCCTGGGGTTGTTCGTCACGACGATCACCCTGCCGGCCTACCTGATGCTCGGTTATTGGATCCTCCTGCAGGTGCTCGGCGGCCTGCCGGCGCTGGCGAGCGCGGACACCGGCGGCGTCGCCTTCTTCGCCCACATCGGCGGATTCGCGGCGGGGATGCTGTTCGTGGGGTTGTTCGTCAAGTCGGACAACCTGCGGCGTCGGCCCACCGCGCCGGTGGTCTACCGCTCCTGGAGTTGAGCGGCCGGCGATTCTTCAGGGCTCGTCCAGCTCCGCGTGATGCTTGATCGTCTTCCCCTCGACCAGGAACACCACGTCCTCGGCGATGTTCGTCGCGAGGTCCGCGACGCGCTCCAGGTTGCGGCTCACGAGGAACAGGTCCATCCCGGCGCCGATGATGTGCGGATCCTCCATCATATGCGTGAGCAGGATCCGGAACACCGAGCGGTGCAGGGCGTCCACGCTGTCGTCGCGACGTAAGCGAGGATCCAGTCCTGATAGATGATGTTCGGGAACGTGGCGCCGGCGCCGTTGAGCTGCACCTGCGCGGCCGCGGGAGCCGCGAGGGCGAGGGCGGCGGCGAGCGCGAGCCAGGAGGACTTCGTCATAGATCGTTCACCTCGTCCGAGTTAGAACACGAACTGCGTCTGGAACAGGAGCTGCGACCGGGTCGGGTCGGCTAGCAGGAGCGGGGTTCGGTAACTCAAGTAGTCCCAGTCGAGGAGGGTCCGGAGTTGGGGGTTGATCTGGTAGGATGCCCCGGCGACGTAGCGGGTCAGACGGTTCCCCCCCACGGTCGGCGTCACGGCGTCGACGCGGGCGATCACCGCCACCCCCGAACGGGGCACGTGGTACACGCCGAACGTGCTGTAGACGTGCCCGTCCCTCGGGAACACGCCGCCTCGGTCCCGAGTGGCCGCAGCCTCGGCTGCGAGCGTGTACTGTTTGGAACGGTAGGACACCATGCCCAGGAAACGGTTGCGCGTCCCGCCGCCGGTCGGCTTGCCAGCCCCGGCGTAGGCCGTCACCCGCAGCCCCCCGACCCGGCTCGAGTCGTCCGTATCCATCACCCGCACCGAGAGCCGGCCCTGGAAGTCTTTGCGGCCGTCCCCGAACCCCCCGTGGTAACCCTCGCCATTCACGACATCAACCGCGAAGTTCACCTTGTCGTTGTTCCACTTCCCGTCGACCGCGAAGCCGACGTCCGAAGCGGTGAGGTAGCCGTTGCGATCCATCGCCATCGTGCCCTGCATGCGGTAGTCCCACAGCGCCTCCTCCCAGTCGAGCCACGGCGTCTGGGTCATGCCGAAGCGGTAGGTGAGGGGGCTGTGCTCCGGGGTCCAGGCGGCGTAGAGGTACTTGAGGCGATAGCCGTAGGAGCCCGTCACGTTGCCAGCCCCGGTGACGGCGAACACGTCGGCCGTCAGCCGGGTGTAGACACCGCCCGAGAAGCGGCCGATCACGTTCACGTAGGCCCGGGTGAGGTCGAAATTGTTCTGTTTCGTACTCGACGTGTCCTTGAGCTGGTAGACGTACTGCGCGTACGCGGTGACGCCGACGCTGACGGGCGAGCCCTGAGTCGCTTGCCCGGCCAGTGGAGCGGCGCCGAGCGCCGCGGCTACCGCGAGATACATGGCCCCACGGGACATGCGGGTCATACGAGTGGCTCCCTCCATGACAAAGAACGGTTAGCAACGCGAGTGGACGTGCATTCGTCGCTCAAACTAACGAACCCCGCGTCACAGTCGAAGACCCGCCTCGGTAACGGTTCCGTCACGCCGCCCGGACCAGCAGCGTCGCGATGATCGCCGGGCCCGGCGATGGAACCAGGTCAGCCAACGCCACACTAGAGGCGCGAGCGCCGCAAGGCCGTAGTAGCGGGCATACTGGGGGAAGTGCGTGTGGAAAGTCGTGATCAACGGCACGCGGTGGCGCAGCGCCCAGTTGACGCCCGATCGTGCCGAGCGGCCCCTCGGTATGCACGTGCACCAGGTCGGGGGCGAAGCGAGCGAGGTACCCGGCGACGCGGCGGGAAGCGTCCGCAGGATCGGGGTATCGCGGCGCGACCACGGCGGTCGCATGGCCGTTGGCACGCAGCAGCCGCGCGATGCGCTGCACCACGGTGGTCACGCCGTTCACCTGGGGCGTGTAGGCGTCGGTCAGGAGCGCGATTCTCACGGCGGCAACTTCGGCGGGGCGCATCAACCGCGGGTGACGGCGGGGCTACGATACCGTAACAACCGAATCGCAGGAGAGAGCGGCGGTTAGCGCTCGGGCACCT
>QHUY01000032.1:20996-28837 GCA_003223415.1 Gemmatimonadota bacterium | reverse complement strand
GAACCCCGAGGCGCGATGTCGTGCGGTTCGCCAATGCCTCGACGGGGAGCAAATCGCGAAACCGGCTGAGTGGGGCCACCCACACGGCCGGTTTGTGCTTTGTGGGATTCGTCACCCTCGGTCCGCCACGGAGCCGCCTAGTCTCGAAGTTCGCGGGAGGTTCCAATGGAATCCGCTGAGCTCATCGCGAAGAAACACAGCATCGTCTACATCCGGCTCCTCCTCAGCACGGGCCTTGTGGTTGGCTTCTTGCTGCTGCTGTCGATAGCAAAGGACGTGCGGCCATACTCACGATGGATTTTGCTCCTCGCGGCTGTAGTGCTCCTCAGAGCGGTGCTCAGATGGTTACGGCTTCGCAGCATCGCCTGGGCTGTGAGGGCCGAGGCTGTGGTCGTGAAAGGCGGTTGGCTTCCGTGGAAGAGATACAGTTTCGATATACCAATCGACACCATTTTTGAGGCCTATTACAGCATCGGCTTCTGGGCCAAGCTCTTCAACTACGGGCACTGCACCATCCGCCGGACCGAAGGAACGACGTCCAGCTTCCACGAAAGGTACCTCACCAGACCCCAGCAGCTGGTGGGGTTGATCAATCAAAAGGTGAAAGAATTCAAAAAGCGGTCAGGGCGGCCGGGCGTAACCCAACCAGCCAGCGCAGTGGACCAGCTCAAAGACTTGGCGACGCTCAAGGCCGACGGGAGCATCACTGGCGCGGAGTACGAGGTCATGAAGCAACGAATCATCACCAGAATTACCGCGCCCGGATCACGGGTGGTAGATCAGTAGCGAGCACCTCGGCCACCTTCGCCGCTGTCACCTCGTCCATCCCCTGCTTCTGGGCTAGTTCCAACGCGGCCCGCCCCAGGCTCCGGTACAGGTTCCCGTCGTCGACCGTCAGCGACTCGAGGTGTCGCGCGATGGTGTCGGTGTCTGCCCGCAGCACCGGGCCGGTGAGCGCAGCCAGCGGGCCCTGCCGTTCCAGGTTCTCGAGCGTCCCCCTGACTAGCGGCCGCAGCGCCTCCCAGGCCTCGGCAGCGGTGAGCCCCGCGTGGCGCAGCAACCGCTGCGCCGCCGCCTCCACCACCACGAAGTAATTGGACGCGAACACCGCCCCGGCGTGATAGACCACTTTGGCCTTGGCAGTGAGGCGGAAGGGGCGCAGGCCGACATCCTCGGCCAGCCGCTCGGCGGTCTCCATGGCGCGGGGCATGCCCTCGATCGCGGCCCAGGCACCCCGTAGCCGCTCCGGCGCCTGCGCCGCGTCGCTGATCGTCTGCAGCGGATGCAGCGAGCCGAGCGCCGCCCGAGTCGTGACCAGGGGGCCGAGGGCCTCCTGGCCCTGCACGCCCGAGAGGTGGAGCACCACGTGTTCAGGCTGCACCGATCGCGTGTCGTGCAGCATTTGGGCGAGCGGCCGGATCGCGTCGTCCCGCACGGCCAGGAAGAGCACCCCCACCTCGCTGACCCAGGGAGGCGGGCGGTCGTCGGGGCCGACGGTGAGCGTGAGGGGCTTGGGGACCTTCTGTTTGTGCCGGCCATGCAGCTGGACCCGGTGGCCGGCGGCCGCCAGGGCCAAAGCGAGGCCGATCCCAGCCCGGCCCGGCCCGATGACCCCGACGCCCGCGGGCAGCGGCGCCCGGCGGATCACTAATTGTGTGGCGGTGCCGGGGTCACCGTCACGAGACTGAGGAGATCGGCCGGCGACTTGGCCTTGCGGGCCAGCGCCAGCGCCTGCTGGATCTGGCGGTCGTCGTTCAGCTGACGCCGGAACTCGACCTGCCGGCTGAACACGTAGCGGGCCGCTTCATAGCCCAGTTGCTGGGCGATGTAGTGCCGGGCGCCGGCGGCCGTGCTATCGGAGACCGTCACGCCGCGGGCGCGCAGCCGCCGCAACACCTCGTCCACCATGGCGTCAGAGACGGTGAAGTTGGGGTCCGTCAGCTTGCCCGCCGCCTTCAGCTCCAGCGCATAGCCGGCGCGGGCGTCCCAATACACCGGCACCTTGTTGCCGAGCATCCGTATGAAGGCGCGCTCGGCTGTGGTGAAGGTGTCGGGTGTGACGAACATGTCGGGTCGGATGCCACCGCCGCCGCGCACGATGCGGCCATGGTCGGTGTGGAACACGAGGGAGTCGGGCACCGTGTCCTTGCCCTGCTCAGCCGCCGCTAGCTGCGCCTCCTGGTCCTGCTCATTGCGGCTCGTGCGCTGAATGGTGCGACCGCTCGGCGTGTACCACCGGGCGGTGGTGAGCTTCAAGCCGAAGTCCGGGCCCAGCTGCCACAGCTGCTGCACGAGCCCTTTGCCGAACGTGGGCGTGCCCACCACGATCGCCCGGTCGTGATCCTGCAGCGCGCCGGCGATGATCTCCGCGGCGCTCGCCGTGCCGCCGTTGGCGAGCACGACGATCGGCAGCTGCGGCCACTGCTGCGGCTTGGCGTCCCGGTAGGTGTGGGTGGCGTCCGGGGCCCGACCGCGCGTGGCCACCACCTCCTGCCCCGGATCGAGAAACAGGTCGCTCACCGCGATGCCCTGGTTGAGCAGGCCTCCGGGGTTGCCGCGCAGGTCGAGGATCAGCGACTTCATCCCCTTTCTCGTCAACGAGTCGATCGCGGTGGTGAGCTCGGCCGCCGATGACTGGCTGACCGTGGTCAGGGCGATGTAGCCGACGCGCTCGTCCAGCATCATGGCGAGCTTGGGGTCGACGGACCGGACGTGGATCGTCGCCCGCATCAACTTGAAGGTGAGCGACTGCTCGATCCCCACGCGGCGGATCTTCAGCACCGCGGTGCTCCCCGGCTGGCCGCGCAGCTCCTTCACCGCGCGATCGTTCTTCCAGCCCTCGGTGGAAGTGTCGTTGAGCATGATGATCTGGTCGCCGGTCTGGATGCCGGCGCTCCAGGCCGGCGTGTCGGGCAACGGCGCGATCACGGTGATCCAGCCGTTGCGCACGTCGATCTGGATGCCGAGCCCGCCGTACTCCCCGCTCGTCGCCTCGGTGAGCGAGTGAAAATCGTTAGGCTTCAGGAACGTCGAGTAGGGATCGTGCAGCTGATCGAGCAGCCCGTCGATCGCCATCTGGTAGAGCTGCTTCTCGTCGATCGAATCGACGTAGAAGTCGGCGACCCGGGCCAGCACGTCGTCGAACAGCCGGGCCTGCTGGTACACCGAGCCCGCCGGGGTGTTTTCCCGCTGCAGCAGCCACCCGCCCGTAGCCAGGGCCACGACGGCGACGGCCGCGACGATCGCGACTTTCCGATGCTTCATGACATCCCTCGCAGTGAATGTGCGCTCACCGCCGTGACCTCGCGCCAGGCGGACTCCTGAACGGCTTTCTTCGACAGCGTGGCGTCGAGGTGCACCACGCGCGGCCCGCTCGCATCACGATAGACGGCGCGCACCCGCTCGTGGAACGCGTCGTCCTGCCGCTCGAAGCGGTCCTGCTCCTTGCGCAAGCGACGCTGGCGCTCCCGCCCGACCTCGACCGGCACGTCCAACACCAGCGTCAGGTCCGGCACGAGCCCTCCCGTGGCGAGCCGGAGCGCGGCCGCCACATCCTCCCGCGGCAGCCCGCGCCCGGCGACCTGGTAGGCCATGGTCGACAGGTCGAATCGGTCCGCCACGACCACCTTCCCCGCTTCCAGCGCAGGCCGGATCTCGCGCTCCACCAGATCGGCGCGGGCCGCGAGAATCAGAAACAGCTCGGCGGCCGGCGCGATGTCGTGCTTCGACTTCAGGGCCAGCTTCCGCGCGGCCTCCGCCACCGGCGTGCCGCCCGGCTCCCGCACCGTCAGCGCCGACCGCCCCTCGGCCAGGAACTGGGCCGCGAGCCAGCGCACCAGCGTGGTCTTGCCCGCCCCCTCCGGCCCCTCCACCACCAGGAACACGCCCACCCCTCCCCCGTGCCCCATCAACCCAGCGTGATGATCGGGCTGGCCGAGCCCTTCTTCATGCCGTCGAAGATCCGCTCGTTGACCTTCGCCATCAGCTTCTCGAAGTTAGCCTGCGCGGCCACCATCTGCTGATACACCGGATTGCTCTGGACGCTTTGGAGGGTGGTGTCGTACTGCTCCACGAGCTCCTTGGGCGGCTCCAAGCCCTGCTGCGCCGCCCGTTCCAATTCCGCCGCCAGGCGCTCGATCTCCCCCAGATAGCGCTGGCACTCCCCGTCCTCCCGCAGCCGCTCGCTGGCCCGCCGCAGGGCCTTGTACTCCTCGCTCTGCCCCAGGAGCCGGCCGAGTTCCTGTGCTTTGTCGTCGATCACGCGTCCTCCCCTCCCGCGGGGAACGCCAGCGCGTAGCGCGGGCGGCCGAATAAGTCCGGGTGAATGCCGATCCGCCTCCAGCCGTACTCATGTGCCAAGAGCCGCACCTGCTCCGTTCGCCGCTCGTCGATCTCCACGCACAGCACCCCACCTGGCGTGAGCCAAGCCGCGGCGTCCGCGAACAGCGCCCGCGTGGCGTCCAGCCCGTCGGGCCCGCTCACCAGGGCCTCGCGCGGCTCGAACAGCCGGACGGTCGGGTCGAGCGCCTCGTACTCCGCCTCCGTCAGATACGGCGGATTGGACACGATGGCCCGGAAACGCTCCGCCCGCCGCTTCCGTCCCCGCCTTCCGCCAAGCGGCGCCAGCAGGTCGCCCTCGCGCACCTCGACGGGCGACCGGGGCCCCACCAGTGCCACATTTTCCCGCGCCAGCGCCGCCGCCTCCGGCGAGCGCTCCACCGCGATCACCCGGTCGAAGCTCCCCTCCACGGCGAGGCTGAGCGCGATGCAGCCGCACCCGGTGCCGATGTCCGCGGCGAGCCCCCCCCCCCACCGCCCTCCCTTCCCCCCATTCCCCGCGCTCCACTGCAGGACGAGCTCCACCAGCCCTTCCGTCTCCGGCCGCGGGATCGGCGCCCGCCGGTCGAGCTTCAGACTGAGTGTGCGGAAGGCCGCGCGTCCCACCGCATAGGGGAACGGGACGCCGCCGGCGCGCCGCTCCACCGCCTCCCAAAACAGCTCGGCCAGGGACGGCGCCGGCTCGCCGTCACGCCGCAGCCACACGTCGCCCGGCTTCACGCCTTCCAACGCCGCCCACAGCGCCGTCGCCTCCCGCTTCGCGTTCAGGACCCCCGCCCGCGCCAGCTGCTCGGCCGCCAGGTCGAGCGCCCACGCGATCGACGAGCGGCGTTCCGACTCAGGCACTCAAACGTTCCTTATCTCCCGCCTGCCTGAGGGCGGCGATCAGGTCATCGAGCTCGCCCTGCATCACGTCGGCGAGGTTGTGCGTGGTGTACCCGATGCGGTGGTCGGTGACCCGGTTCTGCGGGTAGTTGTAGGTACGGACCTTCTGTGAGCGGTCGCCCGTGCCCACCTGGGCGCGCCGCTCCCGCGCGCGCGCGGCCTCCTGCTCCGCGATCCTCCGGTCGAGCAGGCGTGAACGCAGGATCTCGAGCGCCTTGATCTTGTTCTGCAGCTGCGATTTCTGGTCCTGGCACTTCACCTCGAGGCCGGTCGGGAGATGCGTCACCCGCACCGCGCTGTCGGTCGTGTTGACGCTCTGCCCGCCGGGGCCGCCGGAGCGGAACACGTCGATGCGGAGATCCTTCTCCTCGATCTTCACGTCCACCTCCTCAGCCTCCGGCAGCACCGCCACCGTCGCGGCGGAGGTATGAATGCGCCCTTGCGCCTCAGTGGCAGGCACCCGCTGGACCCGGTGCACACCCGACTCGTAGCGCAGCGTGCCGTACGCCTTCGGTCCCCGGGCCGCGAAGATCGCTTCCTTGAGACCGCCCAGCGCACCTTCGGCGAGGTCCAGTACCTCGACCTTCCAGCCACGGCGCTCGCAGAAGCGGGTGTACATACGGAACAGGTCGGCGGCGAACAGCGCCGCCTCGTCCCCGCCGGTGCCCGCACGGACCTCCACGATGGCGTCGCGGTCGTCGAGCGGGTCGGTCGGGGTGAGGAGCTCGGCCAGTTGCCGCTCAAGCAGCTCAATGGTGGGCCGCAGCCGCTCCACGTCCGCGCGGGCGAGCTGCGACAGCTCCGGGTCCCGGTCGTGCAGGATCTCCTGCGCCTCAGCGAGCTCCTGGCGGAGCCGCTCCAGCCGTTCGTGGGTCTGCCGGATGCCGTCGAGCCGCGCGTGCTCGCGGCCCAGCTGCTTCAGCTTGGCCGGATTCCGCGCGGTCTCGGGGTCGGCCAGCTGTCGGGCGACCTCCTCCGCCCGCGCGAGCGCCTGGCGGAGTCGGGCCTCCATGGGTCAGCCCGTCGCTTTGTCCGTCCGATATTTCTGACGGAACCGCTCCACCCGGCCGGCCGTGTCGACCAGCTTTTGCTTGCCGGTGAAGAACGGATGGCACTGCGCGCAGATTTCGACATGGATCACGGGGATCGTGGAGCGCGTGACGAAGGTGTTGCCGCACGCGCACTGCACGGTCGCCCGCTGATAGGTCGGATGAATCCCGGGTTTCACTGCTCGCATCCTTTGACTGAGAGTCGTCGCTAGCGGAAGCGCGGAAATATAACTGGCGCCATAAGTTGGCGGCAAGCGCCGCGACGCGCGATGAATTGACACCGGCCGGGCGAGGGCGTAAGCTTGCGCCTCACCACCGCCCCCACGCCCCACGGGAGAGCTTCGTGTCCGCTGCCGCAGTCCTCCAGAAAGTCCCGTTGTTCGGCCAACTTGGCCCTGCCGATCTGCAGCGGGTCGTGGAGGTGGCCCGGGAGCGGTCGTATCCGAAGAACTCCGTCATCCTGTTCGAGGACGACCCGGGGGACGCGCTCTATGTCGTGGCCGAGGGCCAGGTGAAAGTGGTCCTGATCGGCGAAGACGGACGCGAGGTCATTCTCTCCGTGATGGGCGCCGGCGAGTTCTTCGGCGAAATGGCGCTGATCGACGACGAGCCGCGCTCGGCCCACGTCATCGCCATGGAGGACTCGACCCTGGTGGTCCTGCGTCGGGAGGACTTCCAGCCGATTCTCGCGCAGACGCCGGTGATCGCCCTCGCGCTGCTCAAAGAGTTGTCCCGGCGATTGCGCCGCGTGGACGAGAAGGTCGGCAGCCTGGTGTTGCTCGACGTGAACGGACGGGTGGCCCAGCTGCTGCTCGAGCTCGCCGACGAGGCCGGCGGCGAGCGCATCCGGCGGCGTCTGACGCACCACACCATCGCCCAGATGATCGGCTCCAGCCGGGAGACGGTCTCCCGCACGATGCGGGACCTAGTGGACAAGGGCCTGATTGCCGTCTCGCGCAAAGACATCCTGATCCAAGATCGCGCGGCTCTGGAGGCGGCGGCCGGCCGCGCGTGAGGCGGGTCACCGCGCAGGGGTGAGCCGGCGGCTTGTTGTACATGGTGGATTTTCCGTAACTTAGCCCAGGATTCGGCGTGCCCAAACGCGTGGCCTACACGGTGACCTTCTGGGGAACTCGGGGCTCGATCCCGACTCCCGGGGCCCACACCGCGCGCTACGGCGGCAACACGCCGTGCGTCGCCGTCGAAGGCACCGGGGGGCAGCTGGTCATTCTCGACGCCGGGACGGGGATCCGGGCGCTGGGGCTGAAGCTGGTCGAACAGCAAAACGGCGCCGTGAACGCCGAGATCCTGCTCTCGCACGCACACTGGGATCACATTCAAGGGTTGCCGCACTTCAAGCCGTTCTTCGCACCGGGGAATGCGGTGCGGATCTGGGGCTCGCGTCAGGGCACGATGTCGCTGGAGGCGATCCTGCGTCAGCAGATGGACCCGGCGGTGTTTCCGGTGCCACTCGATGCCCTCTCCGCGAAGCTGACCGTGCAGCAGGTCGAGTCGGGAGAGTTCTCGGTGGGAGAGTTCCGGGTGCGGACCATCAAGCTGCGACACCCG
>QHUY01000032.1:0-20989 GCA_003223415.1 Gemmatimonadota bacterium | reverse complement strand
GGGGGGGGGGGGGCGCGGTGGTAAGCGCCGAGCATGGCGTACGTGACCGACAACGAGCTCGGCTCCGGCGGTCCGTACAGCACGTCGGCGTCGTGGCGCAAGGAGTTCGTCGAGTTCCTCCGCGGCGTGGACCTGCTGATCCACGACGCGATGTACACGCCGGTCGAGCTCGAGTCGCATCGCGGGTGGGGGCACTCGACCTACGCCGAGGCGGTGCTGCTGGCCGCGGACGCGGGGGCGGCGCGGCTCGTGCTGTTTCATCACGAGCCCGAGCACGACGACAAGGCGATGGACGACCTGCTTGCGGCAGCGCGCCGTGAGGCCAGGGCCCAGGGGCGGCCCGTCGAAGTGCTGGGCGCCCAAGAGGGCATGCAGTTGACTCTCTGACGTGAGGAGCACCCTATGCGTTCGCGGTCGATCGTGATCCTGCTGGCCGTCGCGGCGCTCGGCAGCCTGCTCGGGGGGCTGGGAACCCAGGTGCGCGCGCAGGACACGCGGCCGGGCATCGCCGTGTTCATGTTCGACAACGGCGGCTCGATCGGTCAGGACAAGGAGAATTTCGACGGCCTGCAGCGAGGGATTCCGGGGATGCTGATCTCCGAGCTGGCGGCCAACCCCGCCGTGCGGTTGGTCGAGCGCGAGCAGGTCCAGCACCTGCTGGACGAGCAGAACCTGGGCGCCGCGGGCCGGGTGGACGCGCAAACCGCGGCGAAGATCGGCAAGATCGTCGGCGCGAGGTACGCCATCACGGGAATGTTCATGGATTTCTCCGGCGACTTCCGGCTCGACATCCGGCTCGTCAACGTCGAGACCACCGAGATCGTGCGAGTCGAAGCGGACAAGATGTCGCGGGATCACTTGTTCGACCTGATCCGCACCCTCGCCCAGCGCCTGATGAAGGACGTGAGTCTGCCGCCGCTGCCGAAGCAGGCGTCAGAGCAGCGCATGACCCGCCAGGTGCCGACGGAGGCCCTGACGTACTACTCGCGCGCGCTGCTCTACCACGACCGCGGCCAGCGGGACAAGGCGATCGAAATGTACACGCGGGCCCTCGAGGTCTTCCCGGAGTACGCGGAGGCCCAACAGGGGCTGCAGCGCGAGAAGAACTCGTGACGTTCCGGTGAGCGACCCGTTCAGCCGCCTTGGCGGATCGACGGCGCGCCGGCTCTCCCGCCTGGGAGCGCTGGCGCGCTTCGGCTTTGGCGCCCTGCGCTCCCTCGGCACGTTGCCCGCCGCGGGCCGCGCCGTGGCCCTGCGCGTCACCCTCAACCAGATCCGCTTCACCGCCACCGACGCCATCGGACTCGTCGTCCTGCTGTCCGGCATCCTGTCCTTCCTGGTGATCTCCCAGGCGGTGCGCGAGCTGGGCCAGCTCGGCGCCACCGACTTCATCGGCACGCTCATCGTCGTGGCGATCGTGCGCGAGCTGGGGCCGCTCATCACCGCCCTCACCGTGGCGGGCCGCTCCGGCACGGCGATCGCGGCGGAGCTCGCCACCAACCGCGTCCTCGGCGAGGTGCGCGCCCTCGAGGCGATGGGGATCGACCCGCGCCAGTACCTCGTCCTGCCGCGCTTCTTCGGCTCGCTCGTCAGCGTGTTCGTGCTGCTGGTGGTGTTCGACATCGTCGCCGTGTCCGCCGGTTTCGCGGCGGCGCGCTTCAACGGCATGGTCGCCGGCCGCTACGTCGAGATCGTGCTGCAGGCGCTCGCCCTGAAAGACGTCTGGCTCACGGTCGCGAAGGCCGTCACGTTTGGGGTCATCGTCGGCATCGTCCCCGCGTACTACGGGCTCGCGGTGCGCGGCGCCCCGACCGAAATCCCCATCGCCACGAGCCGCGCGACCGTGACGTCGATCGTCGGCATCTTCCTGTGCTCGGCCCTGTTCGTCGTGATCGGGTGAGACGATGACGACGCCGCTGGCGATCGAGGGAGTCCCGCTCGGGGGGAGCGGGAGGGAGGGGGGGGGGCGCCGCGACGCGGCGCCGCTGACCCTCGCCGTCCCCGCCCACGAGGCGGTGGCCCTGCTGGGCGACGAGGAGAGCGGCCTCGGCCGTCTGGGGGGCTACGCGCTCGGCCTGGAACGCCCGCCCGCCGGTCGCGTCACGGTCTTCGACACCATCATCGCCGACCTGCCCGAGCGGGAACGCTTGGCCTTCCGGCGACGGGTGGGGTACCTTCCCGCCAGCGACGGGCTGCTGCAGAATCTCTCGCTGCGGAACAACGTCGCCCTGCCGCTGCGGTTCGGGAGCGAGGCGAGCCCCAGAGACATCGAAGGCCGGGTCAACGTGATGCTCGTCGCGGCACGCGTGACGGGAGCCGCGGGCTTGCGCCCCGCACAGGCGAGCGAGGAGGAGTGCCGCCGGGCGGCGTTCGCCCGCGCGCTCGCGTTCGACCCCGCGCTACTGATCCTGGAGCAGCCGTTCGACGCCCTGACGGCCCGCACCTCCGCCGAGCTGCTGGAGCTCGCGCGCGGCGGCGAGACCGCCGAGGGCGCACGCCGCACGATCCTGATCATCGGCCAGGAGTTGCCTGCCGGACTGCTCCGCCGCGTGGAGCGGGTCTACCGGGTCACGCGGGCTGGCGCCCTGGAACGGGAAGCGGTCTGAGCCGAGGTGCCGGTGGAGACCACCCGCCAAGACTTCCTCATCGGTCTCCTGATCGTCTGCGCGATCGCCATCGTCGTGGGCGCGCTCATCGCGACCAGCGGGTGGGGCCAGCACCGCTACGACATCTACGTGCGCGTGGCGAGCGCCGAGGGCATCACGACCGACACCCGAGTCCTGGTGAAGGGCCTCGAGGTGGGCCGAGTCACGCGGATTACGCCGCGGGTGGCCGCGGCCACGGGGGCGATTTCCTTCCTGGCCCGGCTCTCCGTCGCGGAGTCGTTCCAGGACGGGGCGCGGCTGCAGCTGCCCGTCGGCACGCGGGCCCAGATCGAGCAGGTCAACCAGATCTCGGCGGCGGCGTTGATTCGGCTCGAGCTGCCGGACACCGCCGCCCGCGGCCGCACGTTCCTGCAGGCGGGGGACACGATCAGCTCCACTCGACGGGTGTCGCCCCTGGACGCCATGAGCGACGTGGCGGCGCATCTGTCGCAAGAGGTCGAAGCGGTGCTGCACGAGTCCCACCGGACGCTAGCACGGATGCAGAGCACACTCGGGCAGGTCAACGAGACGGTACGGGGCATCACGCCCGACGTGGAAGCAACGCTGCACAACGTGGCCGGTACGATGGAGCGCATGAACGGCATGATCGCCCGAGTGGATCGGGCCGGCTTCCCCGACTCCCTTTCCGCCACGCTGGCGACCTCCCATCGCGCGCTGCAGCGGATCGATTCGCTGACGGGGGCGGCGCAGATCCTGACGGCCGAGAACCGGCGTGACCTGCGGGAAGCGGTCACGAACCTCACGCGGCTCAGCCGGCAGCTCAACCACTTCGCGGACGAGATGTCGCGGCGGCCGTACCGGCTGCTCACCGGCGTGAAGCCCCTCTCCCAACCCCGCGATACGACCCGCCGCGCCGACCCGGTGCGCGACAGCACCCGCCCATGAACTACCTGCTGCTGCACACGCCCGCCTGGTCCCCCGCCGCCCTGTCGGGCGCGCTCACCGCGGCGCGCGTGGAGGCGCGGGTCGTCGCCAGCCACCGGGACCTGGCCCCCGACGATCGCCCGACCGTGTTGCTCCTGGACGCCGACAGTCGCTCGACGTTCCCGCTCGACGTGCTGCGCGGGTTCGTGGACGCGGGAGCATCGGTCGTGGCGCTGGGTCGCCCGGGGGACGAGGACGTGCCCGAGGCGCTGCCGACCGAGCTGCTGTCGGGGTTCGTGCGCCACCCCGCGGGCGCGCGCCAGCTGCTGGTGGCCGTGCGCGCGGGCTTCCGGGAGGCGGCAGCGCGGGCCGAGACCGCACGAGCGCGCGCCGAGGCGGCCTTGCGAAGCCGGGAGATCGGCGAGCTCACGCGGATCGGCGTCGCGCTCGGCACGGAGCGCGACCTCCGGACCCTGCTCGATCTGATCCTCACCCAGGCGCGACGCATCACGCAGTCGGACGCCGGCAGCCTCTATCTGGTCGAAACGAGCGACCAAGGGGCCAAACGCCTGCGGTTCCGGCTGGCGCAGACGTTCTCCAAGCCCGAGGCGCCGTTCGTCGAGTTCACGATTCCGGTAGACCGCTCCAGCTTGGCGGGCTATACAGCGGTGACCGGCGAGCCGCTGGTGATCGACGATGCGTATTTCCTGCCGCCGGACGTCGAGTACACCATCAACCGCTCGTTCGACGAGCGCTGGGGCTACCGCACGAAGTCGATGCTCGTGATCCCGATGAAGGATCACAAGGAGGAGATCATCGGCGTGCTGCAGCTGATCAACCGCAAGCGCAACTTCGACAGCGTGCTCTCGACCCCGGAGGAAGTCGGGCTGCAAGTGGTTCCCTACTCCAAGCGCACGGTTGAGCTGGTGACGGCCCTCGCCGGGCAGGCGGCGGTCGCGATCGAGAACAGCCGGCTGTACGAGGAAATCGAGCACCTGTTCGAGGGCTTCGTGGACGCGGCCGTGAAGGCGATCGAGCAGCGCGATCCGACCACGTTCGGCCACAGCGGGCGCGTCGCGGGCTACACCGAGGAGCTGGCCAGGACGGTCGACCGCGCCAACGACGGCATGTACCGCAACGTGACGTTCACCCGAGAGCAGATGCGGGAGCTCCGCTACGCCGGGCTCCTGCACGATTTCGGGAAGGTGGGCGTGCGGGAGCAGGTGCTGGTGAAAGCCAAGAAGCTCTACCCGCTGCAGCTGGACTTGATCAAGCAACGCCACGCCTTCGTGCGGCGCACGCTGGAGCGCGACTTCTGGCGCAAGCGGGCCGAGTTCCTCGAGCAGCACGGCAAGAAAGGCTACGAGAGCTTCCTCGCCACGCTGGACCAGGAGCAGCGCCGGGAACTCAAAGATCTCGACCGATTGATCGACGTCGTGCTGCAGGCCAACGAGCCGAGCCTGCTGCCCGAGGCGAGCGCCCAGGACCTCACCACGTTCGCCCGCCGCACCTACCGCCGGCTCGATGATGGCGAGGAGCCGCTGCTCACGCCGGAGGAAGTCCGCTTCCTCACGATCCCCAAGGGCAGCCTCGACGAGCAGGAGCGGCTGGAGATCGAGAGTCACGTGACCCACACGTGGCGTTTCTTGCTCGAGATCCCGTGGACCCGTGAGCTGCAACAGGTGCCGATCATCGCCTACGCACACCACGAGAAGCTCGACGGCCGCGGCTACCCGCGCGGCATCGCCGGCGACGCGATCCCGATCCAGACCCGGATGATGACGATCAGCGACATCTACGACGCGCTCACGGCGGCGGACCGCCCCTACAAGCGGGCGGTGGTCCCCGAGCGCGCCCTCGACATCATGACCCAAGAGGTGAAGCAGGGCCAGTTGGACACCGAGCTGTTCCGGCTGTTCGTCGAGGCGAAGGTCTTCGCGCTCCCCCCCCCCCAACCCTAGCTGAGCAACAGCTTCACCGACACCAGGAGCAGGAAGCCGCCGAACGCGCGACGCAGCGTGACGTCCCCCAGCGTGCCGGCGAGCTTGGCGCCGAGCAGGGCGCCGACGAAGAGGCCCACCGCGATGAGCGCGGCGTAGGGCAGGTTCACCTGCCCGCGCCTGTAGTACTGGAGCATGCCGAGGAGGCCCACCGGCAGGAGGAGCGCGGCGAGCGACGTGCCGCTCGCGGTGTGCTGATCGAGCTTGAAGAGCAGCACCAGACTCGGCACGATCAGGATGGCCCCCCCGATGCCGAACAGCCCGGAGAGGACGCCCGCGACGAGCCCGAGAAGGCCCACCAGGAAGTAGGTGATCACCGCTCGCTCCTTTCACGTGTCGCCTTCCCCCAGCCGCCGCCGCCTGGGGTCTCGATCCGCAGCACGTCACCGGGCGCGAGTCGTACGGCGCCCTTGGCTGGCAGCGGCCGATCGTTCAGCAGGTTCCGCCCGAGCGCTCCGTCGCCCCCTCCCGCCGCGCCACGCGGGGCATGCCGGCGGCGGTCGGTGAGCAGGCTCGCCTCGAAGGACGCGAGCGCCTCGAACTCCCGGACGACCCCGTCGCCACCCAGCCACTTCCCCGCTCCTCCACTCCCCAGCCGCAGCTCATATCTCGCCACCCGCACCGGGCACTCGAGCTCCAATACCTCGACCGGTGTGTTGCGCGTGTTGGACATTCCCACGTGGACGCCCGAGGGGCCGGGGCCGTGGGGGCCGGCGCCCTGACCGCCGCCGATCGTCTCGTAGTAGGTCCAGACTCCACCGGTCCCACTCCCCCCTCCCCCAAGGGTCACGTTGTTCATCGTGCCTTGGCCCTGCGCGGGGACTGGTACGCCGGCGCGGGCGAGTGCCAGAAAGACGACATCCGTGATCCGCTGCGACGTCTCCACGTTGCCGGCCGCGACGGCGCTCGGCCAGCGCGCGGACACGAGGCACCCGTCCGGCGCACTCACGCGCACCGCCCGCTGCACCCCGGCGTTCATCGGCACGTCCTCAGCGAGCAGGGTCCGCACGACGAACAGCACCGCCGACCGCGTCACCGCGAGGGGGCAGTTGACGTTCCCCGGCCCAGCGGGCGCCGTGCCCGTGAAGTCCGCGTGAAAAACGCCCTCCCGAATCTCGACGCGCACGGCGATCGGCAGGTCGGACTCGGTGACGCCGTCGCCCTCCATCCAGTCAGTCGCCTGCCCCCCCCCACTCGAGGCCGCGGGGAGCGCCGCCAAGCCGGCCCGCGTGCGACGCTCGGCGTAATCCATCAGATCTCGCGTGGCCGCGCGCACGCCGTCCCACCCATAGCGCGCCGCGAGCGCCCGGAGCCCCTCAGCCCCCCGCTCCACGGCCGCCCGCTGGGCCGCGAGGTCCCCGTGCCGCATGACCGGCGTCCGCACATTCGCCAGCACGAGCCGCTCCACGTCGGGGGTCAGGCGCACGGGAGGGATCACGATGCCTTCCGCGAACAGGTCGCGGGCGCCGGCCGGCATGCTTCCGGGCTGCATCCCCCCGACGTCCGAATGGTGCGCCCGCACGACGCTGTAGCCACCGATCTGGCCGTCGGCGTCGATCGCCCCGACCAGCGTCAGGTCCGGCAGGTGCGTGCCCCCTGTGTAGGGGTCGTTCAGGAGGAAGATCTCACCCGGCCGCGGCTGGGGTGCGTGGGACTGCGCGCGCACCGCGGCGACCGCGTCCGCCATGGCGCCAAGATGCACGGGGATGTGGGCCGCCTGGGCGATCATCTCTCCCTGGGCGTCGAACAGCGCGGCCGAGCAATCCCGCCGCTCGCGGATGTTGGGGGAGAGCGCTGAGTGGATGAGCACCAGCCCCATCTCCTCCGCGACGCTCGCGAAGGCGTGAGCCATCACCTCCAGGGCGACGGCGTCGAGGCTCATCGGCGCTCCGCGATCAGCGCGCCGCAGGCATGGACGGTGGCCACCCATCCGGACTCGAGCAGGACGGTCGCGTCCGCGCCGGCGAGGACGGCCGGGCCCGCGATCGGGTGTCCGGGTGGCAGGCCTTCCAGCGGCCAGACGTCGGCCGGGACCGGCTGCCCGTGAATCCGCACGGTCCGGTGTCGGGGAGTGAGCGTGCGGCGGGTGCGATTGACCCCGAACTCGGGGGTCGCGACCGGCCGCTCGGCGACGACGCGCACATTCACTACCTCGACCGGCTGATCGGCGTCGGCGAAACCGTAGCGCGCGCGGTGCGCCGTCAGAAAGGCGGCTCGCAGCGCCGCGGGGTCGGGATCGACCACCGAGACCGTCACTTCGTAGCCCTGACCCGCGACGCGGCAGTCCGCCAAGCGGTGCAGGGTCGCCTCGGGCAGCTCCGCCCCGGCCCGCGCCGCGAGCGGCGCGTAGGCCTCCTCCAGCGCGCGGGCGTTCAACGCCGCGAGCGGCAGATGCAGCGAGGCGACCAGGTCCACGCGTGCGGCCGCCGCCGCCAGGCCCAGGGCGCTCAGGACGCCGGGATGCGGAGGCACCACCACCGTCCTCATGCCAAGCGTGTCCGCCAGCGCGCAGCCGAACAAGCCTCCCGCGCCGCCGAACGGAAGCAGTGCCAGGCGCCTCGGGTCCACCCCGCGGGCCACGCTTACTCGTTTCAGCGCGCGCGCCATCACCGCCGCCACGATCTCGACGATTCCCGCGGCGGCGCCGGCGACGTCGCAGTCCAGCCGGCGCGCCACGGCGCCAAGGGCCTGCTCGGCCGCCGCCCCGTCGAGGCGCACCGCGTCGGCCAGCGGGTGGGCGGGATCGAGCCACCCCAACGCCACGCACGCGTCGGTCACCGTCGGCTCGGTGCCGCCACGATCGTAGCAGGCGGGGCCCGGCACGGCACCGGCGCTGCGCGGCCCGACCCGCAGCGCGCCGCCGTCGTCCACCCATGCGATGCTGCCGCCGCCCGCGCTCACCGTTTCGATCAGCACCGCGGGCAGCGCCAGCGGCACCCCGCCCACCACGCCAGCCGTCTCGAACAGGGCCGCGCCTCGCGACACCAAGCTCGCATCCGCGCTGGTGCCGCCCATGTCGAGCGTGAGCAGGTCGGTGATGCCCACCGCTTCCCCCACCAAGCGCGCGCCGACGACGCCGCCCGCCGGCCCCGAGAGCGCCAGCGCGGCGGCGTGCGATGCCGCGGCCTCCGGCGCGAGCGTGCCGCCGCTCGAGGTCATGATGCGTAGCTCGCAGACGCCGCGGCGGCGCGCCTCCCCGTCGGTCCGGGCCACGTACGGGCCCACTACGGGCCGTAAGTACGCTTCGGCGACGGTGGTGCTCGTCCGCTCGTACTCGCGAAAGACGGGCAGAATCTCGTGGCTCGCCGCCACCGGCACCCGCGGGAGCGCGGCGCGCAGCGCCGCCGCGAGACGCTGCTCGTGCAGCGGGTGACGGAAGGCGAACAGCAGCGCCACGGCGACCGCCTCGGCGGGAGGCGCGACCTCGCGCACCGCGTGTGCCACGCGCGCCACCTCGGCGTCGGTGAGCGGCAGCAGCGGACCGTTCGGTCCCATCCGCTCGGCGACGCCGACCACGCGCTCGCGTGCGAGTGGCGGCGCGGGGTGGTCACGCGCCAGATCGTACAGATCGGCGCGGTCCTGGCGCCGCAGCCAGAGGAGGTCCTCGAATCCGGCGGTGGTAACCAGGACGACCTTCGCTCCCCGACGCTCGAGGAGCGCGTTCGTCGCGACGGTCGTGCCGTGAACGAGAACGTCAACGGGCTCGCGCTTCCCGCTTCCCGATTCTCGTGTCTCGAACTCATCAAGCGCTCGGAATAATCCGACTGCCGGGTCCTCGGGCGTGCTCACCACCTTCCGGACCTCGATCGCCCCGTCGCCCGCCAGCCCTACGAGATCGGTGAACGTGCCGCCGACATCGACCCCCACCCGGCAACTCACTTTCCTCTCCGAGTGCGGAATGCGGAATGCGGAATGCGGAATTTAACGCGCCCCGTTCGTGTCCCGATGGCGGCTTCGGCGAACGACCCGCGTCCGATCAACTCCGCACTCCGCATTCCGCACTCCGCATTAGTCTGCGCTCCCCTTCCACTCTTGCACCACGAGCGCGCCGCCGAACCCGAGTGTCGCCAGCACCGAGAGCAGGCCGACCCAGTCTCCCAGCCTCACGTACAGCGGGACAACGTCGCTGGTGCGCAGCTGATCCGCCACGACGGCTTCCCGCCCGAGCGTGGTCTGATCGTACGCGTGGCCGAGCGGATCCACGAACTCCGTGATTCCCGTGTTGGCCGCGCGGGCGACGCCCATGCGGTTCTCGATCGCCCGCATCACCAGATGGGAGGCGTGCTGGTACGGACCGGCCGTGCGCCCGTACCAGCCGTCGTTGGTGATGTTCACGAGGAAGTCCGCGCCGGCGCGACGATACCCGCGCGCCAGGTCCTCGAAAATCGACTCGTAGCAGATGATCACGCCGAAGCGACCGACGCTGCTCGGATAGAGCGGCAAGGTCTGTCCCCGGCCGAACCCGCCCGACCAGCGGTCGAGCCAGGGCACCTTGCGGAACCACGCCGCCGGCACGAACGGGACGCGCTCGACGACCGGCACGAGGTAGTGCTTC
Source organism: Gemmatimonadota bacterium (assembly GCA_003223415.1). Classification (GTDB taxonomy): domain Bacteria; phylum Gemmatimonadota; class Gemmatimonadetes; order Gemmatimonadales; family GWC2-71-9; genus 13-1-40CM-70-15. The sequence goes on along the minus strand of QHUY01000032.1, from coordinate 10,904 downwards.
TCGTACACCGGCCAGCCGCGCCACCGGCCGGTCGAGTCGTAGAAGAAGGCGGCGTTGTAGGTGCTGTAGCCGCCGGCCGTGTACTCCACGTGCACCGCGCCCGTGAGCACCGGCGTGTGACCCTCGGCCACGAACGCACCGATCGCAGCGTCCCAGGTGGGGCGTTGCACCAGGTAGCCCGGGACCGCCGACTCCGGCCAGATGATCAGCGCGGGGCGGGCCTGCGCGCGGACGCGTCGTGAGAGCGCCAGGGTGATGGCGATGATGCTGTCACCCGGTGCCTCCCATTTCTCGCCATACCCGATGTTCGGCTGGACCAAGCCCACGACGCCGGCGACGCGCACCGGGAGCGTCCGCTGCCGCCACACGCCGTACCCGAGCGCGAGCGCGAGCGTGACGAGGACGGGCGCGAGCCGACGGGCCATGAGTCGCCACGCCGGCAGCGCCAGCAGGCCCTCGGCCACCAGCACATTGCACCACACGAGCCACCACGTGACGCCGCGCGCGCCCGCCAGGTCTGCCCACTGCACCAGCACCGGGGCGTCCGCGAGCGAGGTGCCGAGGCCGAGCCAGGGAAAGCGGACGTCACCTTGGTGGCCGATCACCCACTCCAGCGCGGTCCAGGCGAGCGGCAGCACGAGCGCGAGCGGCGCCCGGGGGAACCGCAGCCGCACGCGCACCGTGAACCAGAAGAGGGCTCCGGTCCACAGGCCGAGGACGGCGATGGTCGCCAGGTAGCCAAGCGCGGCGAGCTTGGTAAAGTGCCACAGGGCCACGACGAGCCAGTAGAGCACGCAGCCCTGGGTGACGACGCCGTACCAGAAGCCCCACCGGAAGGCGCGGCGCGGGTCGGCGTCCGTCGCGCACTGGCGGACCAGAAGGACCGCCGGCGTGACGGCGAAGAAGCTGAGGACCGGCAGCGTGAACGGGGGATAGCTGGCCGTCAGCGCGAGCGCACCGAGGGCCATGAGCCCCGCGAGGCGGCGGCGGCTCACAGCACCACGTCGCGTCCTTCCTCGACCGACCGGTAGACCGCCTCCAGCACGCGCTGCACGGCGATCTGGTCCTTGGGGGGCGGGGCGTTGACGTCGCCGCGGATCACCGCGAGGAAGTAGGTCCACTCGGCGCGGTAGGACTGGGTGAACTGGGTCTCGCGCCCGCTCGCGCCCGTGGGGGTGACGTCGGTCGGGGCGCCGTGGACTTCCTTGTACACGCGCAGCGGGTTGATGGCCGCCGAACCGTTCTTGCCGACGAGGTCGAACCAGAAGCGCTCGCCCTCGCCCATGTGCCGCCAGCTCACGTCCACCGAGATGGACACGCCGCTCTCGCACACGACCAGCGCCGTCCCCATGTCCTCCACGCCGTCGGGGCTGCGGCGCACGGCGTGCGCCGACACGCGCCGCGGAATGGGCCAGCCGGCGAGCCACAGGCCGAGATCGAGCAGCGGCAGACCATGGTCGAGCAGCGCGCCGCCCCCCGCCTCCTGGCGCCGCAGCCGCCACGGGATCATCTGGCGGCTCGGCTGGAAGGTGTACCACCCCCCGCGCACCGCGTCGAGCGTGCCGATCTCCCCGCCGGCAAGGAAGCCGCGCACCACCTGCACGTCGGAGCGGAACCGGTGGTTCATCCCGACCAGCACCCGCTTGCCGTAGCGCTCGCCCGCCCTGAGCACGTTCTCGACGCCCTGCGAGGAAAGGGACAACGGCCGCTCGCACAAGACGTGCAGCCCCGCCGAGAGCGCCGCGACCACGTGGATCTCGTGCAGGTGGTTCGGCGTGCAGATGACTACGGCGTCGGCCTCGGCGTACTTCAGGACCTCTTCGATGTCGTCGTAGGTGTCCTTCACCTCGAACCGCCCCGCGAGAGCCTGGGCCTTCGACAGGTCGTTGTCACAGATGGCCGCGATCTCGACGCCGGAGATCTTGCGCAGCGCCGGCAGGTGGGCGACCTGCGCGATCGCCCCCGCCCCGATGACGGCGATGCGGATCGGATCACTCACCGGCCGGCCCGGAAGCGGTACATCACGCCAGCCCGAAGCGACACCGTCGTCAGGTCGGTCGCGACGACCCCGCGACCCTCCAGCGTCAGCCGCCACCGCGGGCCGACCGCATAGTCGGCGCCGATGGTGCCGTTGAGCCCCGCGGAGACTCCGTCGAGCGCGTCCTCGACGAAGGTCCCGTTGATCGCCTTGCCGCTGCCGTTACGCAGGTGCAAGCCCACTCCCAGCCCCAAGTACGCCGTGACCGGCCGGCCCTGCGGCAAAACGTATTGCAGATCGAGGTCCCCGGTGAGGTCCGACCACGTGATCCGACCGACGGCGATCGTGAAATTGTTGTCGGGATCCGTGACGAGCGAGCGCAGCTTCCGGGTCAGCTGGTCGATGGCCTGCTGGTCGAAGGCGCCCTTGAAGTAGGACAGGCCGAGCAGCACGCGCACGTGGGGGGCGACGTAGCCGTAGTCCAGCCGCACGCCTCCAACGATCGTGCCCCGGAGGCGGCTCGCCCCCAACGCCCCCAGGTCCGCCTGGAGGCCGGAGGGCCGCAGACTGTCGTAGGAGAACTGCGCAAGGACGCCCTGAGCGGCTAGGCGGCTGAGGGGCAACGCGGCCCCGAGAATCGCGCCGCGCAGGATCAGGCTCGCCGCCCAGCCGCTTACCCGCTTAGCCGCTTCAGTAGAGCCTCTCAACCTTCGTTCCCGGATAGTAAGTGCCGAGGATTTCCCGGTACTGCTGGCCGGCGCGGGCGCGCCCGATCGCGCCCCACTGGCACAGCCCGACGCCGTGTCCCGACCCCGCCCCCGCCGCGACCAGCCGGCTGACCCGCCCGTCGCCCTCGTGCGTCACGAACAGCTGGAACGCGTTGCTCTGGAGCAGCTGGTCCGCGTCGGGCCGCAACACACCCCGCACGTCGGGGCCGGCGATCCGCACGTCGCCGCGGGCGAACACGATTCGCAGCTCGCCCACCCGTCCCGATTTCGTCGTGCGCGTGACTGCCACATCCGTGATGGGCTGCAACCCATCCTCGCTCACCGACATCACGGCCGGCAGGGTTCGCGTCAATATAGCGCGCAGCTTGGCCCCGTCCCACTCCGCCCGCCAGCGAAACCGCGGCGAGATCTCGCAGTAGTAATGGCCGCCGCCGCGGGCGTCCGACACGGGACGCAGGTAGGGGCGCGGCTGCGCGGCGCGGAACGCCTCATCTACGCTCGCCGTGCTGAAGCCGCACGTCGAGTGGAAGTAGGCCTCGATCAGCTCGCCGCGATAGCGCACGACCTGGCCTCCGGTGGCGCGCACCGCGGCCCAGACCTGAGGCGTCTCCCCTGCTAGGCCGGCGTAGACCTGATCCCGGGTGTCGGCCCAGGCGTCGACCCCATCGGCCTCCCACCGCCGCAGGTTGCGGAGCGCGAAGGTCCGGGACACGACCGCCTGCGCGAGCAGGGCCTGGAACTCGTCGGGGCGGCGGGGCCCGAGCTCGATGCCGAGCACGCCAGCCACGTAGCTCTCCACCGGCACCCGGTTCATCACCGTCAGTCCCGCTCCCATCCGCACGATGTTGATCCGGCCCCGATAGCGGCGGCCGTTCACCATGACGAAGTGGTTCTCGGTGACATTGACGGCGGAGACGCCGTGATGCGGATCGCTCGCGCCGCCGTCCGGCTTGATGACCCGCAGGCCCCCCCCGGCGCTGTCAGCCACGATCTGCCAGGTGGCGCCGGCCGGGATCGCGCCGAGCGGCGCGCCGGTGCCGTCGTCAGTCACGAACAGCTCGCCGTCGCCGCCCACGACGACCTGTGAGACGCCGGCGAACAGCCCCACGCGCAGCTCCGGCTCCGCTCCGGGAGTGAGGGGGGCGGGCGGCGGGCAGGCGGTCGCGAGGAGCGCGACGCTAGCCAGCGCGGGCGTCGCCCAGCGCCGCATCCAGGTGTTCGAGCGTGAAGGCAATGTCGGCATCCGTGTGGGCGCTGGAGACAAAGGCGGCCTCGAAGGCCGAGGGGGCGAGAAACACGCCGCGTGCCAGGGCGGCGCGGTGCCAGCGCCCGAACAGGGCGACATCGGCCGCCTGCGCCTGCGCGTAGTTGCGGATCGGGCCGGTCGCGAGGAAGACTCCCCACATCGAGCCCGCGTGTCCGACGCTGGCGGGCACCCGGTGCCGCCGCGCGGCGTCCGATATACCCGAAACCAGCCGGGCAGTTCGCCGCTCCAGCGTCTCATAGAACCCCGCGCGCGCCGTCTCCCGCAGGGTGGCCAGTCCGGCCGCCATCGCGATCGGGTTGCCGGCCAGGGTCCCGGCCTGATACACCGGGCCGGCGGGCGCCACGAGGCGCATGAGATCCGCGCGGCCGCCATACGCGCCGACCGGCAGGCCGCCCCCCACAATCTTGCCGAGCGTCGTCAGGTCGGGGCGCACGCCGAGACGCTCCTGGGCGCCGCCCGGGGCGACTCGGAAGCCGGTCATCACCTCATCGAAGATCAGCAGCGTCCCGTGGGCGTCACACAACCGCCGCAGGGTGGGATGGAACTCCGGTTCGGGCGCGATGAAGCCCACGTTGCCGAGATACGGCTCGACGATGACGGCCGCGAGCTCCGGGCCCCGCCGGCGAAACACGTCCTCCACGGCCGCGACGTCGTTGAACGGCACGGTGAGCGTGAGGCCCGCCACGGCAGCCGGCACGCCAGGGCTGTCCGGCAAGCCGAGCGTGGCCACGCCCGAGCCGGCCTGCACCAGGAAGCCGTCAGCGTGGCCGTGGTAGCCGCCCGCGAACTTGAGGATGAGCTCGCGCTTGGTGGCCGCCCGGGCCACCCGCACCGCGCTCATCGTCGCCTCGGTGCCGCTGTTCACGAACCGGACCATCTCGAGCGACGGCATCCGGCACCGCACGAGCTCTGCGAGCTGCACCTCGGCCTCGCACGGCGCGCCGTAGCTCCACCCCCGCCCGGCCGCTACTTGAATCGCCTCCAGCACTGCAGGGTGAGCGTGGCCCAGGATGAGCGGTCCCCAGGCGCAGACATAGTCGACGTAGGACCGGCCATCGACATCGGTGAGGCGACACCCGGCCGCGCGCGCGACGAAAAAGGGCGTCCCGCCTACTGCACGGAACGCCCGGACCGGAGAGTTGACGCCTCCGGGGAGCACCTGTCGTGCCCGCTCGAACAGCTCCGTCGAGCTCGTCACGCCAGCGCGACCGCCCGGAAATCGTAATCTTCGCTGTCGGTCAGACGCGCGCGGACGAAGCTCCCTGTCTCGCTCCAGCCGCCGTTGGCGACGTAGGTGACGCCGTCCACGTCGTCCGCCTGCCACTGGACGCGCCCGACGTGTGTGGCCCCCTCCTCCCCCCCCCACCCGTCGTCGAGCGGGTCGGCCACGCGGTCCACCAACACCTGCACCTCCCGCCCCACGAAGCGCGCGAGCCGCTCTGCGGAGATGGCGCGCTGGACCTCGAGCAGCTCCTCCAGCCGGTCGCGCTTCGTTTCGTCGGGGACGTCGTCGGGATACTGCATCGCCCGCGTGCCCTCCTGCGGTGAATACGCGAACGCCCCCAGGCGGTCGAACTGCGCCTCTTCGAGGAACGCGAGCAGCACCCGGAACTCGTCGTCCGTTTCACCCGGGAAACCGACCAGGCACGTGGTGCGCAGGGCGAGGTCCGGGATGGCGCCGCGCAGCCAGGCGAGTTTGTCGCGCAGGGTTCGCTGCCGCTCCGGGCGGCGCATCCGCTCCAGCACCCGGTCGCTCGCGTGCTGGATCGGCATGTCGAGGTAGGGAACGATCCGCGGCTCGTGTGCGATGAGGTCGACCAGGCGCTGGCTGACGCCGGCCGAGTAGACGTACAGCAGCCGGTACCAGGGCACGGACGTCTCGCGCAGCAAGGCCTGGAGCAGATCCGGCAGCTTCGGCCCGCCGAGGCCGAGGTCGCGGCCCCAGTGGCCGAGGTCCTGGGCGACGAGGTTGATCTCGCGGGCGCCCTGCGCCTCCAGCGCCTGCGCCTCTCGCACCAGCCGATCCAGCGGCTCGGAGCGGTGCTTGCCGCGCATCAGCGGGATGGCGCAGAAGGCGCAGGTGTGGTCGCAGCCTTCGGAGATCTTGAGGTAGCGCACGTGCGGCTGGTCGCCCAGGAGCTGGCGCACGCCCGGATGGCGGGCGACGGGATCGTCGATGAGGCCCCGCTCGGCGAGTTGGGGGACCAGGTGGTGCAGGTCGGAGAAGCCGAGGAAGAGGTCCACCTCGGGGATCTCCTCGGCCAGTTCCTTCTTATACCGTTGCACCAGGCACCCGACGGCGACGACTGCCTTCACGTCCCCCGTCTGCTTCAGTCGGACGGCCGCGAGGATGGCGTCGATCGATTCCTGCTTGGCGGCGTCGATGAAGCCGCAGGTGTTGACAAGAATGACGTCCGAGTGGACCAGGTCCTCGGTCACCACGGCGCCGTGACCGACCAGCTCGCCGACCAATCGCTCGGAATCGACGGTGGCCTTGTCGCAGCCCAGAGAGATGACGCCCAGCCTCATCCGCGGTAGTTCCCGTAATTCAGCTCGATGCCCCAGTCCTGGCTCCGCAGGAACGTGATCACCTCTTGCAGCTCATCCTTGGACGGGGACTGCACCCGGATCTCATCGCCCTGGATCGAGGCCTGGGCCTTCTTGAACTTGCGGTCCTTGATCGCCTTGACGATGGCCTTGGCTTTCTCCTGCGGGATGCCCTGCGTGAGCTTGATCTCGCGGCGCACGGTGTCGTTCGCGGCCGGCGTGACGGCTCCGAGCTCCAGGTTCTTCACCGGCACGCCGCGCTTGATGAGCTTGCCCTGGAGCACGTCGAACAGCGCTTTCATCTTGAAATCGTCGTCGGCCACGAGGGTGAGGGTCGCCATGGCCCGGTCGAAGGCGATGGCGGCTTTGGAGCCTTTGAAGTCGTACCGTTGGGCCACCTCTTTGGTTGCCTGATTCACGGCGTTATCGACTTCCTGGAGGTCCGCCCCCGTGGAGATATCGAACGAGGCGAGAGATGCCATAGGGCGGCAATATAGACGTGGGGAGTGGGGAGTGGTACCTGACGGTGCGAAGCGGCACTCCGAATGCGCATCGGAGCGAACCACTCCCCACTCCCTCCGTAGCGGTTGTTAGAAGAGGAAGCTTTCGAGCGCTCGCGCCCTCGAAACGTGGCGGAGTCTGGCCAGCGCCTTCTCTTTGATCTGCCGCACCCGCTCCCGCGTGATCCCCAGCAGCGAGCCAATCTCCTCCAACGTCATCGGCTCTTGCCCCTCCAGCCCGAAGTAGAGCCGTAGGATCTTCGCCTCTCGGTCCTTGAGCGTGGCGAGCACCTCCTCGATCGACTCGGTGAGCGCATGCTCGAAGATCTCGTCGTCGGGGCCGGGGCTCTGCGTGTCGGGCAGGTAATCGAGCAGCTTGTTGTCTTCGCCGGGGGTGAGCGGCGCGTCCAGGGAGAGGTGGGCCTGGCTGATCGAGAGAGTCTTGGCGACTTCATCTTGGGAGATATCCATTCCCTCGGCGATCTCCTCGACGGTGGGCTCGCGGCCCAGCTCCTGGAGCAGCGCCGAAGAGCGCTTGCCGATGCGGTGCAGCGTCCCGGCGCGGTTCAACGGCACCCGCACGATGCGTGACTGCTCGGCCAACGCCTGGAGAATCGCCTGGCGGATCCACCACACCGCATAGGAGATGAACTTGATGCCCTTAGTCTCGTCGAACTTGTGCGCGGCGCGGATCAGGCCCAGGTTGCCCTCGTTGATCAGGTCCGAGAGCGAGACTCCCTGGTTCTGATACTTCTTTGCCACAGACACCACGAACCGGAGGTTGGACCGGACGAGCTTGTCGAGCGCCTCTTCCTCTCCGAGCTTGATCCGCTGCGCGAGCGTGACCTCCTCCTCGCGTGTGATGAGCGGATACTGACTGATCTCCCGGAGGTACTGGTCGAGCGACCCCTCATCGAACGATGCCCGCTTCGCTGTGTTCAGATGCATGGAATGGTCACCCTCCAAGCACGCTGCGATGCCGCACTACACAGGACAGACGGCCGCAGCGACGGCATGGTCGCGGCCTCCGTACTCCCGGCCCTGCGGGTCAGTGAATCAGCGACCCGAGCCGGTGCCAGCGAATGTCCGTCAGCCACGGAAGCGGATCGCGCGTCTCCCGATCGTAGCTGAAATAGACGACGAGCGGCCGGCCTTTGACCGCCGACTCGTCCACGAATCCCCAATACCGCGAATCCGACGAATTGTCCCGATTGTCGCCAAGGACGAAGTACTTCCCCTGCGGCACTACGAGCGGGCCCCAGTTGTCGCGCGTCGGGTGCTGACGCCGCGCGTCGTCCGGCCTGCCCACGAAGTAGCCTCGCTGCCACCCGAAGTCGGAGTCGGAGAGGTCGTGCTCGGCATCAACGTGCTGCACGTACGGCTCGGCCAGCGTGGCCCCGTTCACCTCTACCCGGCCGGCCCGCATCGCCACCGTGTCCCCGGCCACGCCGATCAGCCGCTTGACGTAGTTGATGGCGGGATCCCGCGGATACTCGAACACGATGATGTCGCCGCGCTGTGGCGTCCCGAAGCCCGGCAGCCGGGCGTGCGTGCCGGGAATCTGCGCGCCATACACCGCTTTGTTCACGAACAGGAAGTCGCCGGCCAGCAGCGTGTGCTCCATGCTGCCGCTGGGGATCTGGAACGCTTCGATCAGGAAGGTCTTGATGATGAGGAAGAGCACCAACGCCATGCCGAGCGAGCGCATCCAGCTGTCGAACCAGCGCGCCAACTTCGAGCGGCGTTTCTCGACGGGGGCGGCGGCGCCAGGCGGAGGCGCCGTAACAGCGCCCTGGCCAGCCGGGGGAGCCCCCAAGTCGAGCATGTATCGTACGCTAGTGAGGTGCCCGGCACGGCGCAACGGTCACCGCCCATCCCCGGGCCGCCCCCCACCGTCGCATCCGGTCCCGGAAGTCCTCCGGCGGGTCGGCGAACCGCACTCGGGCGGCGAGACACGCCGAGCCGCCCTCCCGCTCGACGCGCACCCACGTGACCGCCACACCCGGCAAGGAGGCGAGCGACTCCGCGTCGAGGGGCGAGCCACCGGCTGAGAGGACGATCACCAAGGATTCGTGATCCACGACCCGCGACGCTACCGCCCCACCCGACGTCCGGCGTCATCCTGCGGTCGCGACAGGGGCCGAATTCACGCGTGCGGGACTCAGGCCTCCGTGTCGATCTGCGCCCGCTGCAGCTTCCCGGAGTAGTCCACGTACACCACCTTGATCTCCGAGTAGAAATCGTACACCGCCCAACCGCCCTCACGGTGACCGTTCCCGGTCTGTTTCACCCCACCGAACGGCAGGTGCGCCTCCGCTCCGATCGTGGGGGCGTTGACGTAGGTGATCCCGGTGTCGAGGTCTTCCATCGCCCGGAAGGCCGAGTTCACGTTGCGGGTATAGATCGAGCTGGAGAGCCCGTAGTGCACGTCGTTGTTCACCCGGATCGCCTCGGCGAGGTCGGACACCTTGAGCACCGAGAGCACGGGGCCGAAGATCTCCTCCTGCTCGACGCGCATCCCCGGCTGCACCCCCGCCAGCACGGTCGGCCGATAGAACCACCCCGCAGCGAGCGCCTTGTCGCCCGGCTCCGCGCCGCCGATCGCCACGGAGGCGCCTTGCTCTTTGCCCACCCCGACGTAGTACTCGACCTTCTTGCGTGCCTCCTCGTGGATCAGCGGACCCACTTCGGTCTTGGGATCGAGCCCTGGCCCGAGCCTGAGCTGCCCGGCCCGATCGCACACGCTGCGCAGGAACGTGTCGTGGATTTTCTCATGCAGGATCAGCCGGCTGGTCGCCGTGCAGCGCTGGCCGGTCGTGCCGAACGCCCCCCACAGCACGCCGTCCAGGGCCAAGTCGAGATCGGCGTCTTCCATCACGATCATCGCGTTCTTGCCGCCCATCTCGAGCGACAGCCGCTTGTGCAGCCTGCCGCAGGCGGCGCCGATCACCGCGCCGGTCTCGGTCGAGCCCGTGAACGAAATGACCGGAACGTCCGGATGCTCCACCAGCGCCCGCCCCACCACCGACCCCTGCCCGTGCACCAGCTGGATCACCTCCGGCGGCAACCCCGCTTCCACCAGGATCTCCACCAGGAGGTGAGCCGTGTGCGGCACGTCCTCGGCCGGCTTGAAGATCACCGCGTTCCCGCACGCAAGCGCGGGGAACATCTTCCAGGTCGGGATGGCCATGGGGAAATTGAAGGGCGTGATGAGCCCGGCGACGCCGATCGGACGACGGTAGGCCATCGCCCACTTGTTGCGCAGCTCGGAGGGCACGACCCGGCCGAACAGGCGCCGTCCCTCGCTCGCGGCGTAGAAGGCCGTGTCGATGCCCTCCTGGACGTCGCCGCGGGTTTCGGCGAGCACCTTCCCCATCTCGCGCGTCATCGCCTGCGCGATCGCTTCCTTGCGCAGGACGAGCAGCTCGCCCACGCGCTGCAGCACCTGACCGCGAATCGGCGCCGGCGTCCGGGACCACGCCGCGAACCCACGCTTGGCCGAGGCGATGGCCCGCGCCACGTCGTCCGGGCCTGATCGGGGGAAGCAGCCGATCACGTCGTTCCAGTCGGCGGGGTTGCGGTTCTCGAAATACGCGCCGCTGGCCGGGGCGACCCACTCGCCGGCAATGAAGTTCTTGAAGTTGTCGGCCATCAGCGGTCAGCCGTCAGCGAGACGTGGGAAGAGTCGGCCCACACCACCAGGTGGCCGACGCGGTTGCGTAGCCGACGCGCGGCAGGATTTCGCGCGCGGCGAGCACCAAGCCCCAGATGATCAGGCCCTGCGACAGCACGTGCGCGACGCCCAGCCGCCGCCGCCAGGACGACACGCTGCTCCAGAACCCGGCGGCGATGACGGCGGCCACGCCGATCAGGTAAAAGATGAG
>QHUY01000031.1 GCA_003223415.1 Gemmatimonadota bacterium | reverse complement strand
TCGTGCGCGGGGCGCGTCTCAATTGGCTGGTGATCGAGGGCGAGGTTCGCAACATCGACAACTACCGCGACCGCTTCGTCGAGATGAGTGCGCCGGTGCGCCTCCGAAGCGACTCAGCCGGCCACGTAGTCGCGGCCCTGGTCGAGCCGCGCCTGAAGGAGCGCGATCCGCAGGCCATGATGCGCCGAACCGTGCAGCTCAGCGTCACCCAGCGCGCCACGGTCTCGCTTGCGGTGGAGCCATCACGGTTTGCCTGGCACGACTCTACCGGCGGTCCGAGCGGCGTCCAGCCGATGCTCCTGTTCGCGGTCGTGAACCACGGTGACATCCCAATCAGGGTGTTTTTCTCCCGCAACGAAGACTTCTGCGTGCACGTGCAGTCGCTGGAGCCCGCTCTGGTGGACACCACCTGGGCCGTTCTCCGACAGGGGGTCCCATACTTCAGC
>QHUY01000030.1 GCA_003223415.1 Gemmatimonadota bacterium | reverse complement strand
CGGTTGACGCCGGCCGAGCGCTTGTTGGCTGACCGCCGGAGCCGTTAGCTTCAAGGCCAGCATCGTCGCTGGCCCCTCGTCCAACGGCAGGACACCGGACTTTGGATCCGGGAATGAAGGTTCGAATCCTTCGGGGCCAATCCCGACCCGCCATGCCCCCCGCTGTTGCGCAAGAGCATCGGGCCCACCAGTGGGTTCCAGCCGGTCGTTTCCCGGAGGAACACCCCTCGCCATCCCTAGTGCCGTTCCACCTTGATGGGACGGAATGCATCGCTTCCTCGAGTCCAATCATCGCACGCAAGAACCTCACAGCACTCGGTGGAGACAGGTGGAACGGCACTAGCGGACTGTTCATGCACTCTGTATATCACACGCACCGACGAGCACAGCGCGCCCGAGTGATTCGTCGCCTCGTTGCCCGCGTTGTCTCGCCTGCCTATCCGGCCGTCACACGTCCGCGCGTTCACCCAAGCCGTTGGGTGCGCGGCCGAGCAGCTTGAGCAGCACCACAACCTGATGAGTTGCCGGCTCGCGCGGGGCGTCTCTCGCCCGCGCCGCCGAGCAGTTGAGGGATTCCAAGCTCCGCGCCGCACGGGCGTTTCCGCGGGCGGCCGGGGCGCGCGGTTTTCACTCATCGAGGAGGAGCGATGCGAGATACTTGCCGTCGGTTGCTGCCTCTCGTCGGCGCGATCGTCATGCTCGCGCCTGCCGGGGCGCTCGCCCAAAACCCGGTGACGATCAACGGGCGCGTCACCAGCAACAGGGGAGGTCCACTCCCTTTAGCCGAAATCTCGATTGCCAGTTTGGGAGTCGGCGCCCTGACGCGGGATGACGGCCGCTATGCCATTTTCATTCCGGCCGCCCGCGTCTCGGGCCAGTCCGTCCAGATGACGGTGCGTCGGCTGGGCTACAAGCCGCAGACCGTCACGCTCCAGCTCACCCAGTCCCTCATTACCCAGGACTTCACTCTGACGACCAACCCGCTGCAGCTCGGTGAGGTCGTGGTGACCGGCGCCGGCACCGCTGTGACGACCGAGAAACTCGGGAACGTCCGCAACGCCGTGCCGGCAGCGGATATCGAGAAGAGCAACGAGCAGAACGTCGTCGAGGCACTCGCGGCCAAAGCGCCGAATGTGCAGGTCACGGGACAGTCGGGAGACCCCGGCGCGTCGTCGTTCATCCAGATCCGCGGCATTCGCACGATCGTCGGCAACAGCCAGCCGCTGTTCGTGGTGGACGGTGTGCCGATGGACAACTCGGCGACGTCGACGTCGAGCTTCAACCCCCACGACGGCGGCTACCCGGGCGAAGGCACGGTGGTCTCGAACCGCGCCATCGACCTGAACCCCAACGACATCGAGAACGTCGAGATCCTGAAGGGCGCGGCTGCGGGCGCGATCTACGGCGCGCGGGCCGGTCAGGGCGTCGTGCTCATCACCACCAAGTCCGGCCGCGCCGGGGCGACGCATTTCTCGCTGCGCTCCACGGCCTCCTTCGACAACATCAACCATTTCATCGCGCTGCAGACCAAGTACGGCCAGGGACGCTTCGGCGTGGAAGCCGATACGACACCGGGCGGCTCCTGCGACGACCCAGGGAACAGCGTGTGCCGGCGTTCCTGGGGGCCGCTGCTGCCCGCGAGCCTGCCGGTCTACGATCACGCCCGCGAGCTCTATGAGACAGGCCACGTCGTGGAAAACGCGATGACCGTCTCGGGCGGGAACGACCGCACCACGTTCTACCTCTCGGGTGAGAACCTCGATAACAACGGCACGTTCATCGGCAACCACGACCGGTTCAGCCGGACTACGGTACGGATCAAGGGGTCGCACCGGCCGATGGACCAGCTCAAGCTCAGCGCGAACTTCGCGTATGCCGACTCGCGCGGCCACTTCGTCCAGCGCGGCAACAACGTCAACGCCGTCCAGATCCCGGTGCTGCGCTCGCCGCCCGAATTCAACAACCTCCCCTACCTGGATCCCGTGTATCACCAGCACCGCTCGTACCGGTTCCAGCACCCCACGGCAACTTCCCTCTCGGCTGACCGAGGCTTCGACAACCCGTTCTTCGCCCTCAACGAGCAGATCAACCAATCGAACGTGGGCCGCCTCTTCGGCAACGTCAGCGCGGAATACCTCGCGACGTCGTGGCTGAAGTTCGACTACACCCTGGGCGCGGACTACGCCAACGACGAGCGGCTGGAAGGCTGCCCCATCTCCTCCTCCGACGTCTGCAATACCGGGCGGGTTATCGAAGGGAAGGTCGTCAACTACCAGATCGATCACAACCTGACCGGCACGGCCAACTATACGGTCAACCCCCACGTCACCGGGACGGTCACGCTCGGCCAGAACCTGAGCAGCCAGAACAACAGGAATCTCTTCGCTGTCGGCCGGGGGCTCGTCGCTCCGGTCCCATACAAGCTGTCCAACACGGTGTCGCGTGACCTCCCGATCGACAACGAGACGGTGATCCACCGCGAGTCCTATTTCGGGCAGGCCACCTTCGACCTGTACGAACAACTGTACGTCACCGCGTCCCTGCGCAACGACGGCTTCTCGAACTTCGGACGGTTGTCGCGCCGGGCCTGGTTCCCCAAAGGCAGCGCGGCGTGGACCTTCACGAAGATGCTGGGCGAGCGACCCTGGCTCACCTTCGGGAAGCTGCGCGCCGCCTATGGTGCGGCGGGCACCGAGCCACCGCCCTATGTCACTTCGCTGACGTATTTCTCCCAAATCTTCGGCGGCATCGCCCAGGGGACGGGCGTCACCCCGACGCAGAACGGTCTCGGCGGGCTGCTCACTGGCGGTCAGAAGCCCGCGGATGTGCTGCGGCCGGAGCGCTCCAAGGAACTCGAGACGGGCTTCGACCTCGGGCTGTTCCGCGACCGCGCCGACGTCTCCCTCACCCTCTACAGCTCGACCACGGTGGATGTGATCCTGCCCACGCCAGTGGCCCCTTCGACCGGCTACAGCTACCAGTACACCAACGCCGCGAAGTTCCGCAACCGGGGCCAAGAGGTGACCCTCAACATGCGCCCCATTCAGAATCCCGACTACGGCTGGGAGGTCGGACTCCAGTGGGCGCGCAACCGCGGCTATGTGCTAGACCTGAATGGTCCGCAGTACATCTACTTCGGCACAGGTGTCGCGCAGGTGGGCCAGGAGATCGGCGTGACCCGCACCCAGGGGTACATCCATTGCGGCGTGTCCGACCCCACACTGTTGGGCGGGGCCGTCGGTGCGGCGTGCGCCGCGGCACCCAAGGGCGCGATGTACATCGACGCCACCGGTTTCCCGGTGACCGATCCCAACTTGCGCATTCTCTCCAACCCCAACCCCCGCTGGACCAGCAGCGTGCGGACCGCCTTCCGCTTCCGGAAATTCCAGCTGTCCGGGCTGCTCGACGTCCGGCACGGGAGCATGGTGCCCAACGACGTGAAGGGCGCCCTCTGGAGCTACGGCACGCACAAGGACACGGAAATCAGGGCCGCTTGCGACGGCTCCACCTGCACCGGCAATACCAAGGTGTTCGGGCGGGGAGGCTGGTTCGACGGCCCGGTCGTGGGCCCCGGTGCCGATATGGCGGTCCCGATCGGCGAGAATTGGTACCGCCAGAGTGATGCCGCCTGCCCGTTCACGGGCGTCGAAGAGGCTTGCCTCGAGGACAACAGCTACGTCAAGCTGCGGGAGATCTCGCTCACCTACACGCTGGACCAGCCCTGGGTCCAGAACACCATCGGAGCCAGCAGCGTCGATATCCGGATCTCGGGCCGTAACCTCAAGACGTGGACCAAGTGGACAGGCTACGACCCCGAGACGAGCGGTGGCGGCTCCACCGATCCGATCCAGGGGTCCGAGTATTTCGGCAACCCCCAGACCCGGTCGTTCGTGTTCACCGTGACCTTCAACCGCTAGCCTGAGGAGATCGACCCATGACTCGCACCATCAAAGTCGCGGCCGTCTCCCTGGGCCTCGTGCTGGGGACCGTGGGCTGCGGCAACTTCCTGGTGGGGGACAAACTGTCGAACAACCCCAACAATCCCACCCAGGCGACCGCCGAGCAGCTCTTCATCGGGATGCAGGCGAACATGTTCAGCTCGCAGGAGAACAGCGTCGCGATGACGGTGTGCATGTGGATGCAGCAGTGCATGGGCGTCGGCGGCCGCTTCGTCGATCAGTTCGCCCATTACACCGTCAACGAGTTCAGCTGGGATGGCAACTGGTTCCAGGTGTACACCGGTGGCGGGTTGTTCGACCTCCGCAAGATCGAGGCGGCCAAGCGCGCTGCAGGGGACAGTGCCTTCCTCGGCATCACAAAGATCTGGGAGGCGTTCGACATCGGTGTGGCCGCCGATCTATGGGGCAACATTCCCTATACCCAGGCCGTCGGCTCGAATCCGACGTCAAGCTTGGACAATCAGCTCGCCGTGTACGACTCGGTGCAGTCGCTGCTGTCGCAGGCGATTGCCGAGCTAGGGCCGGCGCAACCCGGCCTCGGGCCCTCAGGCCTGGATCTCGTCTACGGTGGCAACAAGGTGAGGTGGATCGCGGCCGCTCATACCCTGAAGGCGCGCTTCCTGCTCCACACGATAGAGGCGAACGCCGCGACCAAAGCGACGATCTACGCCAACGCGATCGCGCAGGCCACCGCCGGGATTGCCAGCCCGGCAGGAGATCTGCTCGCCTTTCACAGCCCGGCGACGTCGGAACGCAACATCTGGTACCAGTTCCAGACGACGACCTTCGGTCAGGACGTCGTGGCCGGCAAGACGCTGGTGGACATCATGAGGGCGCGCAACGACCCCCGGCTGCCCGCGTACTTCGGGATGAACGCGAGCGCGAGCTGGCAAGCGAGCCACAAGTACGCAAAGGGGAATCGAGTCCTCGATCCGAACGGCAACGGTGAGCAGGTGACGGCAGTAGCGGCACCAGACAGCCTCTCGGGCAGCACGGAGCCAGTTTGGCCGACGACGAGTGGCGCGACCACGACGGACAACCACGTCACGTGGACGAACACCGGCCTGCCCTGGGGCGGCGAGGACGTGAACGTCCCGCAACCCGGCAACATTGTGTCACCGCTGTCCGGCTCGCTCCGTATGTGCCCGGACGCCTCGTCGTGCGGGTCGTTCCTCCAGCCGCTGGTCACGTATCAGGAGAACGAGTTGATCCAGGCGGAGGCCTACAGCACGGCCGCGAATCCGCCCGGAAACGACGGCACGGCGCTCACGCACCTGAACAACGCGCGGGCGGTCCCGGGACTGTCCGCGCTCGCCGGCATCACCGGAGTGGCGCTGCTGGATTCGATCATGACCGAAAAGTACGTCGCGCTGTTCCAGAACATCGAAACCTGGAACGACTACCGGCGCACGTGCATTCCCGCGCTGGCCCCTTACACGGCCGTGGGCGTCAACCCCATCTGGCGGGGCAAGATCCCAGGTCGGCTCTACTACAGCGGCAGCGAGGGAAACGTGAACAAAAACATTCCGGACCCCGGCACCCAGGTCGCCACGAATGGGTTCCGGAATCCGAACGACCCGGCGGACTGCCCATAACGGGGAGGCCGCGATAGTTTCCCAGGGGCGGGCCGTCGCCGCTGGCGACCCGCCCCAGTCACATCCGGGCCACCGCTCACCGAAGGAGGCAGTCGCTGATGCGCCAGCTCGCGTTCGCGCTGCTTGCGACCTGGGGTACGACCGCCTGCTACTATTACCAGCCGCTCGCGACGCCCACTCCCACCCCCGGCTCCTACCTCTCAGTCACCCTGACCGACACCGGAGCCGACCACCTGGCGCGTACCATCGGTCCCGACGTGCGGTCCGTGCGCGGGCGTCTCCTCACGAGCGACAGCGGGGCGCTCACGTTCTCCGTGGTCGCAGTCAGCCTGCACCATGGCGAGGACGTCACTTGGAAAGGCGAGCCTGTGACCCTGAGCCGGACGTATGTCTCCGCACTGCAGCAGCGCAGGCTCGCCAAGGGGCGAACGGTCTTGATTATAGGGGCGACGGCGCTCGGGTTCGTGACCACCTACAAGGTGTCTCAAGGCATCGGCTTGATCCCCACCGGCAGCGGAGGAGGCGGGTCGCCCAAGTGAGCCACTGCTAGAACACGGCGACGCTCGAGCGGCGCAGGCTGCTCTCCAGCGTCCACTCGATGGCCTGACCCGGTTGAATGTTGAGCGTCTCCGTGCGGACGGCCTCCGGGCTGCCGATCGCCGCCCCGTAGAGCCGAAACTGGTGCGAAACGCCCAGCACACGCAACGGCAGCAGGAACTGCTGGGTCGACACGGCAGTCACAGTCCCGACGCGGGTGCGCTGGCCGTCGTGCTCGATGTAGACCACGACGTCGAGCCAGTAATGGTTGGTGACCGTCAGGACGACTTCGACGGGTTCGGGACCGGGTGCCCGCTGTGGGGGGGGGGACGCGCGTTGGCGCGCGCAGGCCGGGAGGATCAGCATGAGCAGCAGCGGCGCGAGCCACACGCCGAACGGAGTGCCGCGGAGCGGGCGGAGCATCGGGCGGAGGCCCTTCCCCCCTAACCTACCGCCCGCTCTGGGGACTGCCTAGAGGCGGTGCGTCAGGAGCCCGGCGGCGGACGCCGCATCGCCACCTGCGGCTTGGGCAGCGCGTCGAACTTCGCCTGCTGCGCCGCGGTCAGCAGCGCGCGGATCGCACCGTAGTGCGTGTCGGCCTGCTGCTGCAGCCCCTCCATCGCGGTCCGCATCGAGTCCACCTTGGGCTGCATCGCCTGGCGCTGCTCGGGGGTCATCTGGCCCATCGGCCCCATCGACTGCCGGAACAGGACGCGGCGGTCGGCGGCTTTCTTCATCACGGCGTTCAGCTCGTCATAGTGGGCGGCGACCTTGGGCCGCTGGTCCGCGGTCAGCCCGACGGCCTGGGCGAGCGAGTCCAGCGTCAGCCAGTGATCGGGCGGCGGGGCCATGCGGCCCCCACCCATCCCCGGCTGCTGGGCGAGCGCGGCCGGCACGAGCAGGACCGAGCTCAGCGCGACGGCAAGCATTCGACGCATTCTGAAACACTCCGATTAGGGACACTACTCATACGCCCGGTGGGCCGGTTCTGTTCACTGGGGCCCGATTCCCTACGCCCCGCTCACCACCCCGCTCCGGCAGCAACCGCCCTGGCAGGAGTACCAGCCTTGCTCATCGTGGTCATACCAGTACCAGCGGGCGACGGGACGAGCCGGGGCTCCCTCGGCGTGGAACCACACCCTCGCCCGTGTCTTACGGAGAATCTCGATTCTGCGACTCACCGAGTCCCTCCTCGTCGAGATGAAGACCGCGTGCCCCCCTCCTGTTGTATACGGGCCCTCGATCCACCAATAGGTGATGCTGCGGGGCAATATGCCGAGCTTGGGATACGAATCCGCCTCCTGGTTGATGAACCGCGCGACGATGCGCCCTCGTTCGAGCAGCGGCCGACTGTAGGAACGCTCCACCGGCTCGATCGTGACCAGGGGGCCGTATCGCGCCAGGCTAGGGCTGTCCGCGACATAGCGTCCGACCAGCAGGCGCTGTGCGTCGCCGGCCCAGGGGGATGAGTCAAAGCTCAGGGCTTCCATTTGACGCACGAGGTCTCTGTCCGACAGGGAATCGAAGCGCGCCCACGGAACGTACGGAGCCCCTTTGCCGCCCTGCGACCCGCCGCGGTGCATAGCCAGGCCAATCGGGAGCGCGGCAAGCGCCGCGACGACCAGCCAGGAGAGCTGTTGCTTCTCGCCTCGGATTCGCATGAGTCCTCCCCGCAAATGGGTTCGCCCTAACTTCAGTCTTGCCGCTGCGCCGGTCCGGCCAGGGTGCGCATCCGCTCCACCGTCGGTCGCAATTCGACATCGGCATCCGACCAGAGGGCGAGGACCGCGCGCGACCACCGCTGAGCGGTGGCGGCGTCGCCCGTCCGCGCCGCGAGCTCGGCGCGTAGGACCATGGCCCGGACCAGGCCGGCCGACTCGGACACCAACGACAGCAGCATGCTCCCGAGCGTCGGCAGCGCGTCCAGGGACCGGCCCAGGTACTCCGTCGCCGTCAGCGTGTCGCCGAGCTGGAGGAGCAGGCGTGCTTCCTGGAAGGTGAAGTCGATCGGGATGTCGCCCGGGACCCGGCCCTTGCGCCCGGCCAGCTTGGCGGCAAGGCGCGCCCGTACGCCAGCGGTGTCGCCGTGCGCCAGCGCCCACTGCCATTCCATGAGATACAATCCCCCCGCCCTGGCCCGGTGCACGGCCTGGAGGCCGAGCTCCGGGAACGTCTGTACCGCCGGAAGGTCCATCGCCGATTGGCGCACCACGGTCCGACGGCTCGCATCCACGTAGCCCTGCACCTCGCGGTCGATGCGGCGCTCCAGGGCCGTGACGCTGTCGAGCGGGCCGCCGACGGCGCTGTACACCAGGAGCCGCAAGGCGGCCTGGGTGATTCGTGGCTGCACCCGGATCACGGCCCCCTCCGGAGATGTCATCACCGATTCCGGTTCCGATCTTGGCAGCAACTCCGCGGCGCGATGCACGTGGCCGGTGAGCACGGCGAGCCGCGCCAGGTCCCCGGCGACGGCCGGAGTCGCCGTGCGCCAGGCGCTCAGCAAGGAATCAGCCAGCGCGCGGGCGCGGTCGAATTCCCCGAGCTTGAGGAGAAGACGCGTTTCCGAAACGGCGAGGCGAAAGGCCTGCGTCGAATCCCCGGCATGACCGCGCGCTCGACGGATCGTGGCGAGGGCCGAGCGTTGCTCGCCCCCCCCCCCGGCGCTCTCGAGCTCACCGAGAGTCTCCAGCGTCCGCCCATGCGCCTCCAGAGCATCGGCGCTGTTGGGAAAGACGCGCACCCACTCCGCCGTAATGCTGCGCAACACCTCCCGGTTGTGTGCGACCGCCCGCTCCACCGCGAAGTCGGCCGGTTCGGTCCCGGGCCGCCCCGCGAGCAGGTCCTTCAGCACGTAGGGGACGAATGCCAGCGTATCATGGTCCAACGTGGGCCAGGCGCCGAACAACACGGTGTCCGGAGTGAGGGCGTAGCCCCCCCTGAAGACGTTCGTTTCCGTAAACAGGAGCGAAGGCAGGCGGGCGAAGGCGTCCCCCCGAAAGGCCAGGTGGACCGAGGGCACGATCTGGAGAGCCCGGCGATAGGCCTCCAGTGCGGTTTCATAGCTGCCACGGAATCGCCAGCCGGAGGAACTCTTGGCGTCCTTCACGACCAGTCGATCTTTGCGGTAGCACTCGCCCAGCCCGAACCATGCCGTGAAGTCGAGCGAGTCGCGCGAGAGCAGCTGACGGTAGCGCGCGCACGCCTGCTCGAACCGGCTGTCGGCCATCGCTAAGAGCGCTTCGGCGCGGGCGCGGTCCTGGGGCCCGAGCGGGCGACGCGATGCGAGTGCCGCCACCGCGAAGCTGCGCCACTCGCTGGGTGACACCCCGAGCCACTCGTCGACCTGCGCGAGCCGCAGATTCGCGTGCGGGTATTGAGGATCAATATCGATCGCCGCCCGGAAGGCGTGCGCCGCTGTAGGAAAGTCCCATATGCCGAGGGCGGAATCGCCGTAGCTGTAGGCACGCCAGGCGGCGAGGCGATCCGTCCCCATGGCGCCGGCCGCGGCGGTCGGCGAATGGGGATTCAGCAGCAGCGAATCGGCGAGCTCGTTGAACTTCTGCGCCAGCTCGTGGAGATCCTTGGTGAAACGGACCGAATGCTCGCGCACCACGCCGCCGCTCGCCACGTCGTACAGCGCGGCGCGCACGCGAATCGAATCGCCGAATTCGCCCACTGTGCCCCATACCAGCAGCCCCGAGCCGAGCGCGCGGGCGATGTCCAGAGCCTCCCGGACCGTGGCGGGGCGGTTCCCGCGCCGCAGCCGCTCGTCGTCCACGCGGAAGCCGCCGACCACGCGGACGTCCGTCCAGCGCCCGAACGCGTCGTTGAGCAGCAGCTCGCACTGATCGCCGTTCAGCAGGGCCGGCACCGCGCCGCCCGGATGTCCGAAGGGGACTACGGCGTACAGGGACCGGTCCAGTTTGGCGCCGAGAAACACCCGCGGCAGCACCGTGACCGCCACGCCGCCGAGCGCGGCGGCAGTGACGAGCCCCGCCCACCAGCGCCGCGGCAGCCCGAGCAGGCGGGGGAGCGGCAGGGACGGGCGACCGAGCGCCGCGACCAGTTCAGAGGCGGACTGGTAGCGGTTGGCGGGCGACTTCGCCATCGCCTTCTGGACGACCCGATTCAACGCGGACGGGATCTGCCGCGCCGCCCGTGCCGATCCCCCCTCTTCCCCCGGCGTCGCCACGAGCTGCTTGCGCAGGACCTCCTGCGGGGTAGTCCCGATGAACGGCGGCTCCCCCGTCAGCATCTCGTACAGCACGCACCCGAGGCTGTAGATGTCGCTGCGCCCGTCGACTTGCTCCTCGCCCTGTGCCTGCTCGGGACTCATGTAGTCGGGCGTGCCGACGGCCACACCGGTCGCGGTCACGCGGTGGCCACCGGCTGCGCTGATGGCGCGGGCGATCCCGAAGTCGGCGACGACCGCGTGCCCGTCCTGAATCAGAATGTTCTCGGGCTTGATGTCGCGGTGCACCACGCTCTGGCGGTGTGCGTAGTCGAGCGCGTCGGCCACCTCGCGGGCCAGCTGTACGGCCGCGACGACGGGCAGCATGCCCTCGCGCTCCAGCCGGTCGCGCAGCGACTCGCCCTGGATGAAGGGCATGACGTAGTAGAGGAGGCCGTCCGCCTCGCCGGAGTCGTGGAGCGGGACGATGTGCGGGTGCGTGAGGCCGGCGGCGACTTTGATCTCGAGGAGGAAGCGCTCGGGGCCGAGCGAAGCGGCAAGCTCGGGCCGCAACACCTTGACGGCCACGTCGCGGTCGTGGCGGCGGTCCCGAGCTAGAAAGACGATGGCCATGCCCCCGCGACCGAGCTCGCGCTCGATTGTGTAGCGGTCCGCCAGCGCGGCCTGGAGGCGGGCGCGGAGGTCAGCCATGGGGCCCTAACATAGAGGCGGGCCCTTCAAGCGGTAGGCAAGCAACGACACGGACGGGTCAACCCCTTCACATGTCGCAGCTTACCAACTACTTTGCAGGCCTCCGATGGCGGACCAAACGTTCTTGCGCAGCCAGCTCCTGCTGCTCGCCGGGACGGCCAACCGGCCGCTCGCAGAGGAGATGGCGCAGCACCTGGCGCAGCCGCTGTGCGCGGTGACGATCCGCCGCTTCGCCGACGGCGAGATCTTCGTCAAGATCGACGAGAACGTGCGGGGGCGGGACGTGTTCATCATCCAGCCCACCAATCCGCCGGCGGAGAACTACCTGGAGCTGCTGCTGCTGATCGACGCGGCCCGGCGCGCCAGCGCGGCGCGCATCACGGCGGTGCTGCCCTACTTCGGGTACGCGCGCCAGGACCGCAAGGATCAGCCGCGCGTGGCGATCAGCGCGAAGCTGATGGCGAACCTGATCACGCATGCCGGCGCCGACCGCGTGCTGGGAATGGACTTCCATTCCCACCAAGTGCAAGGGTTCTTCGATATCCCGGTGGACCACCTGTACGCCGCCCCGGCCTTTGTGGCGCACTACCGGACGAAGGACCTGCGCGACCCGGTGGTGGTCGCGCCGGACGTCGGCTCGGCGAAGATGGCGCGCGGGTTCGCCAAGCGGCTGAATGCGTCGCTAGCCATCATCGACAAGCGGCGCCCCTCGGCCAACGTGGCCGAAGTGGTGAACGTCGTGGGCGAGGTGGAGGGCAAGGACTGCCTCATCCCCGACGACATGATCGACACGGCGGGGACGATCACCGAGGCCTCGGCGGCGCTCAAGGGGCTGGGCGCGAGGCGCATCTTCGCCTTCGCGACCCATCCGTTGCTCTCGGGGCCGGCCGTGGAGCGGCTGCGGGGGTCGCCCATCGAGGAAGTGACCGTGACCAACACCATCCGCCTCCCGGCGGCGCAGCAGTTCGAGAGGCTGAAAGTGCTGTCGATCGCGGGGCTCATGGCCAAAGCGATCGGCTACGAGCACAGCAATCAATCGGTGAGCTCGCTGTTCGACTAAAACGGACCACGGACAACGGATAACGGACAACCCATGGCAACCATCGTTTCGCTGACGGCGCAGCGCCGCGAGCAGACCGGCAAGGGCCCGGCCCGGCAGGCGCGGTTCCTGAAGAAGATTCCGGCCGTCATCTACGGCCACGGGCGAGCGGCGCAGCCCCTAATTGTGGACGGGCCGGCGTTGGAACAGGCGCTGAGCGGTGTGGACCCCGAGAGCACGCTCATCGAGCTCACCGTCGACGGCAAGAAGTCCAGGGCCCTGATCCGCGAGATCCAGCGCCACCCCATCCGCCCCGACATCATCCACGTGGACTTCTACGAGATCCACGCGCACGAGCAGGTCACCCTCAAGGTGCCGGTGCACCTCGTGGGCACGCCCGACGGCGTGCGCAACGCGGGCGGCGTGCTGGATCAGGTGACGCGCGAAGTGGAAATCGAGGTGCTCCCCGAGCACATCCCCGACCGCGTGGAGCTGGACGTGACGGCGCTCACCATCGGCCACTCGCTGCATGTGCGGGATCTCACGATCGCGAACGCCACCATCCTCACGTCTGCCGAGCTGACGATCGCGACGGTGGTGCCGCCGCGGGCCGAGGAGGAGATCGCCCCGCCCCCCGAGGCCGCGGTCGAGCCGGCCGAGCCGGAGCTCATTCGCAAGGTGCGCGAGGAAGAGGGCGAGGAGGGCGAGGGCGAGGCGGCGGCGGCCGAGGGAGGGACGGAGAAGAAGGCCCCCGAGGCCAAGCCCAAGGCCGAAAAGGTCGAGAAGGCCGAGAAGCCGACGAAGCCCGAGAAGCCCAAGGGCGGCAAAGAGAGCTGAGTCCTGCGCGCCGTCGTCGGCCTGGGGAATCCCGGCCCCGAATACGCGACGACGCGCCACAACGCGGGCTTCCTGCTGGCCGACGCCGTGGTGGCGCACTGGCGCCTGCCGCCGTTCCGCCGCGCGGAGCGCGCGCGGGCCACCGAGGGCGTGGTGGCAGGCGTCCCCGTCCGCGTGCTCAAGCCCACCACGATGATGAACCGCAGCGGCGCCGCCCTGGCGTCGCTGCGCGCCGACCCGACCTTCGACCCCGCCGCCGACCTGCTGATCTTAGTCGACGACTTCAACATTCCGTGCGGCACCTTCCGGCTGCGCACCGAGGGTTCCGCCGGTGGCCACAACGGTCTGAAGAGCATTGAGGGCGCCTTGCAGTCGCAGCGCTACGCGCGGCTGCGCATCGGCGTCGGGCCGCTCCCCGCGGGTGTGTCGTGGGAGGACTACGTGCTCGACAACTTCACGCCGGAAGAAACCGAGCAGGTCGAGGCCCTGCTGCCGCAGATGGTGGAGGCGGTGGACAAGTGGCTGCTTGGTCGACTAGACGGTCCAGGTCCTTCCGCTCCGTAGCAGCGCGTCGAGATCGCCGACCGGTGGTCCGGCGGCGGCGATCTGGGCGTACACCTCCCGCTCGTAGGTAGGCCCTGGATTGCAGTACAGCACGCCCAGCGCCACCGGGAACTGCGGCGGCTCGAGCGCGACCAGCATTCCCGCGAGTGCGGAGTTGGTCTCGTCGTGCACGAGCAGGTCGGCCTCCGTGAGGCCGCCTCCCCCCTCCCCAACCGTCACGACCTCCAGCTCCAGCCGGCCGGGCCTGAGCCGTAGGCCCCGCTGCCCATCCTTGCCGAACCGGAGCGGCTTGCCGTGGGTGACGTGCAGCTGCTGGTCGGCCGCCACGGTCTTCTCGGTGAAGTGGTCGAACACGCCGTCGTTGTAGACCACGCAGTTCTGGAACACCTCGACGAACGACGCCCCGCGGTGCGCGTGGGCCCGCTTCAGCACCTCGACGAGCTGCGGCTGCTGGGTATCGACGGCGCGCGCCACGAACCGCGCCCCCGCCCCCAGGGCGAAGGCGCACGCCGAGACGGGATTGTCCACCGAGCCCTGTGGCGTCGATGGCGAGCGCGTCCCGCGCCGCGACGTGGGCGAGTACTGGCCTTTGGTCAGCCCGTAGATCTCGTTGTTGAACAGGATCAGCTGCAGGTCCACGTTGCGCCGCAGCACGTGCAGCGTGTGGTTGCCGCCGATGCTGAGCGAGTCTCCGTCGCCGCTGATCACCCACACGTCGAGCTCGGGGTTGGCCAGCTTGATTCCCGTGGCGATCGCCGGCGCGCGACCGTGCACGGTGTGGAATCCGTACGTCGATACGTAGTACGGAAAGCGCGCCGCGCACCCGATCCCCGAGACGAACACGGTTTGCTCGGGCCGCGCGCCGACGTCGGCGAGGGCGCGCTGCATCGCCTTGAGGATGGCGTAGTCCCCGCACCCGGGACACCAGCGGACTTCCTGATCGGACGCGTACTCCTTCGGCGCAAGCGGGGGGATGGCGGTAGTGGTCACGATCCGATTCCCCTTTCCCCATTCCCCCGTCCCTCGTTCAGCTGGACCCTGATCGCGGCGAGGATGGCGGCGACCCGGAACGGCTTGCCCGTCACCTGATTCAGCCCTTCGGCCGGCACCAGATACGCGGCCCGCAGCAGCTGCACCAGCTGGCCCGCGTTCATCTCGGGGACCAGGATCCGGTCGAACCGCCGCAGCAGGTCGCCCAGGTTGCGCGGGAACGGCGCCAAGTGGCGCACATGGAGGTGCGAGACGTCGAGCCCGGCCGCGCGCGCCTGCCGGACCGCCTGTTGGATCGGGCCGAACGTCGAGCCCCAGCCTACCACCGCGAGCGCGCCGCGATCCTCGCCCAGGGCCACCTGCTGCAGCGGGATGTCGCGCGCGATCCCGGCGATCTTCGCCGCACGCAGCGTGGTCATCCGCTGGTGGTTCTCCGGATCGTAGGAGATGTGCCCCGTGTCGGCGCTCTTCTCGAGCCCGCCGATGCGGTGCTGCAGCCCCGGCGTGCCCGGAACCGCCCAGGCCCGCGCCAGGGTCTCGGGATCGCGCACGAACGGATGGAAGCCCGCCGGGTCGGTGCGGAACCGTACCGGGTGGCGCGGCAGGCTTGAGAGGTCGGGCACGCGCCACGGCTCGGCGGCGTGTGCGAGGTAGCCGTCCGACAAGAGGATGACCGGCGTCATGTAGGTGGTGGCGAGGCGCACCGCTTCGATCGCCACCTCGAAACAGTCGGCCGGGCTCGACGCCGCCAGCACCACGAGCGGCGCGTCGGCGTTGCGGCCGTGCACCGCCTGGAACAGATCGGACTGCTCGGTCTTCGTCGGCATACCGGTGGAGGGGCCGGCCCGCTGGGAGTTGATCACTACGAGCGGTAGCTCGGTGGCGATCGCGAGGCCGAGCATCTCCGTCTTCAGCGCGATGCCCGGCCCCGAGCTCGACGTGACCCCGAGCGCGCCGGCGTAGGAAGCGCCCAGCGCCGCGCCGATCGCCGCGATCTCGTCCTCGGCCTGGAACGTGACCACGCCGTAGGGCTTCAGCCCCGCGAGCGTGTGCAGCAGCGCCGAGGCCGGCGTGATCGGGTAGCCGGCGAACAGCAGCTTCTCGATCCCCGCCGCCCGCAGGCCCGCGAGCAGCCCCCAGGCGATGGCCTCGGTGCCGCTTACCGTGCGGTAGACGCCGGGCGGCACGTCGGCCTTGGCGATCGTGTAGCCGGTGACGTGGTCGGTGAGCTCGGCCGTCTCACCGAAGGCGTGCCCGGCGCGTACGGCGGCGACGTTGGCACGCATGATCGCGGGCTTGGCGGCGAACTTCTGCTCGAGCCATCCGACGGTCGCCTGGGCCTCGCGGCCGTACATCCACAGCATCAGGCCGAGGGCCCACATGTTGCGACAGCGATGGGCTTCCTTGGCCGTGACGCCGAATTCCTTGACGGCCTCCTCCGTGAGCTTGGTGACGTCGAGCTTCAAGATCCGGTAGGGCGCGAGCGTATCGTCCTCGAGTGGGTTCTGCCGGTAGCCCGCTTTGAGGAGGTTGCGCTCGGTGAACGCCGCCTTGTCGGCGACGATCAGCCCGCCCACCCGCAGGTCCTTGACGTTCACCTGTAGCGCCGCCGGGTTCATCGCGACCAGCACGTCGAGCTCGTCCCCCGCCGTCAGGATGTCGGTCGAGCCGAAGTGGATTTGGAACGCGGAGACGCCGAAGGTCGTGCCCGCAGGGGCGCGGATCTCGGCTGGAAAGTCGGGGAAAGTGGCGAGGTCGTTGCCGGCGAGCGCGGTCTCCACGGTGAATTGGGATCCCGTGATCTGCATACCGTCGCCCGAGTCGCCGGCGAACCGGATGACGGCCTGCTCGCGTTCCTGTCGGGGAGCGGTAGAGTGAGAGGGGGGCGTGGCGGTAGCCATCGGGTGAATCATACCAACGGGCTCTCCACGGGGCCAGCGGCGCCTTCCCATCGCGCGGCGACCGAGCGAGAATTACCCCCCGCTATGCTCCGCCTCGGCATCGTCGGCCTCCCCAACGTCGGGAAGTCCACCCTCTTCAACGCGCTCACGTCATCCCAGGCCGCGGCGGCGGAGAACTATCCGTTCTGCACCGTCGAGCCGAATGTCGGCGTCGTGGAAGTCCCGGACCCGCGGCTCGAGCGGCTCTACCAGATCGTGAAGCCGAAGAAGCAGGTCCCCGCGGTCGTCGAGTTCGTGGACATCGCCGGACTCGTGAAGGGCGCCTCCCAAGGCGAGGGGCTGGGCAACCAGTTCCTGTCACACATCCGCGAGGTGGACGCGGTCGTCCACGTGATCCGCTGCTTCGAAGACCCGGACGTCGTTCACGTCATGGGTCCCGTGGACCCGGTGCGCGACCACGACGTGGTCACGAGCGAGCTCGCCCTGGCCGATCTTGCCGTCGTCGAGCGGCGGCTCGAAAAGACGCGCAAGTCGGCCCGCGCCGGCGACAAGGACGCCCAAACGGAGCTCGTACTGCTGGAGCGCGTGCTTCAGGAGTTGAACGCCGGACGGGGCGCGCGCGAGGCCGGAGAGAGCGAGAGCGCGGTGAAGTTCCTCCGCCAGCTCGGCCTCCTCACCGCCAAGCCCATTCTGTACGCCGCGAACGTCAACGAGGAGGACCTGGCGGCGGGCGGCGGGAAGTGGCTCGACGCCCTACGGAAGGCGGTGCAGAGTCATCACGAGGAAGCCGAGATCGTGGCGTTCTCCGCCAAGCTCGAAGCCGAGCTCGGCGAGCTGGTCGGGGAGGAACGCCGGGAGTTTCTCGCGAGCGCCGGAGTGACGGAGCCCGGGCTCGACCGCCTGATCCACGCCGGCTACCGGCTGCTGGGCCTGGAGACGTTCTTCACGGTGGGGGAGAACGAGGTGCGCGCCTGGACGATGCATGCCGGTGGCACCGCCTTCGCCGCGGCCGGGGAGATCCATTCGGATTTCCAGCGCGGCTTCATCCGCGCCGAGACGGTCGCCTATGACGATTTCGTGAGGGTGGGAAGCTACAAGGCCGCGCGGGAGCAGGGGCTGGTGCGCAGCGAGGGGCGGGAGTACGTGGTGAAGGACGGCGATATTCTGCTGTTCCGGTTCAACGTCTGAAAATAAGCCGTCAGCGTTCGGCCGTCAGCCATCAGTTGAGCCGCTGACAGCTGAGGGCTGTCTTAGTGCCGGTCGCCCACCCGATGATCCGTGCGTTGAAAGGCGAGGAACTCATGCACGGCGCGCACCGCTGCCGAGTCGCGCGTGACGATGCGCACCTCGCCCCCGCCCTGCAGCGGGTGGAACACGTAGCGGATCGCGTTCTGCTTGACCGCCATGACTCGTGTGCCCGGCACCGCGCGCGCGTGCACGAATCCGGGGATGGCGAACTCGCCTACGGCGAACGCTCGACTGATGTGCTGCAGATGGGCGCGAATCGTGGCGACGCCGGCCGCGTCGGTCGAGTCCCGCACCAGGACGATCCGGCCCCCGTCCGGCAGCGGGTCGAAGCGGTGAGCGCTGGTGTACTGGTCCACGCCCATAGCCGTCTTCCCGCGCTCCTGCAGGGCGCGGAAGGCCGAATCCTGGGCCGCGAGCCGCGCAGCAAGGACGACGGCACACGCAACCAGCCATCCGAGACGCATCGCTGCCTCCTCTGATCCAGTACGCAGGACTCCCGGCCGCCGCTGTCCCTGACCGGGCTACCGCCTGACAGCCCGAGCGCCTAAGTTTCGCCCCACAAATCCCCTACTCGGCACCGCACCAGTGCCGGGTCGTCCACGACCAAAGGGAGGTGGCATGACGCGTCGCTATGAGACGGTCTACATTTTCGACAGTGCCCTGGAAGAGCCGGCCATCACTGAAAAACTCGAAAAGTTCCACGCCCTGCTGACCGCGGGCGGCAAAGGGACGATCACCAACGTCGCCCACTGGGGGAAGCGCACCCTGGCCTACCCCATCAAGAAGAAGGACAGCGGCTACTACGTCGTGGCCCAGTTCGAGGCCACCGGTGACCTGCTCCCCGAGTACGAGCGCGCGGTGAAGCTCGATGAGGGTGTGCTGCGGTTCCTGGTAGTCGTCTCCGAGGGCCTGCCGGCCAAGCCCGAGGCCGCTGCCGCCGTCATCGCCGCCGACGTGGTGGACGAGATCGAGGAGGATGAAGCGTGAGACGGCCAGCCAAGACCTGCCCGGTGTGCGAGTCGGGGGTGCGCGTGCTCGACTACAAGGACGACCGCACCCTGGGTCGGTTCTTGACCGAGCGCGGCAAGATTCTGCCGAGCCGGCTCTCCGGCATGTGCTCCCGCCACCAGCGCCAGCTCGCCACCGCCATCAAACGGGCGCGCCAGCTGGCCCTCATCCCGTACATCAAAGGCCACACCGCGTAGCATGGCCCCCCCCCTCCGCACGTCCGGCGGCGTGTGGCGCCTGGCGCTCGGCGTCGCGACCTTCGCGCTCTTCGACCCCGGTGGCCTCGGCCTCTTGGGGCTGCCACTCGCGGGGTTGCTCCTCGTGGCGGGACCGGCGCGTCGCCACGAGTGGGCCGTCGCAGTGCTCGCCGCGGCTGCTGCCGTCGCCACCCTCGCGCCGCGCGCGGACACGCCCGTCGACGCCCTCGTGAACGCCTACGTCGTGCTCGTCTCGGCGGCGTTCGTGTGCATGGCGCTGCTCGCCCCGACCGGTGGGGATGGGGGGAGAGGAGCCTTGCGCATGGCCGTGCGGGCCTGGCTCTGGGGTGTGGCCGGGACCGTGCTGCTCGCGACGGTGATGTGGGGCGGCGTCCCCTGGCGTGAGATCGCGTGGCAAGCGACCCACGGCGTCCGGGCCGCCCTCATGCATCGCCTGGCGGATTTCTCGCTCGACGCCGGCATCGTGGACCGGGTCGTGGGGGGCGTCAGCAGTACGGTGCCGGCGCTGCTGGCGCTCGAGACCTTCGCCGGCCTCACCCTGGCGTGGCAGCTGCACGTGCGGCTCGCCGCCCGGCCGCTGGGACCGGCGCTCGCGCCGTTCCGCGAGTTCCGCTTCGGCGACCTGTGGGTGTGGGGTGTCGTGGCGTCGATCACGGTGTGGCTGGTGCCCGCGCTGGCGACGCTCAAGCTCGCGGCGCTGAACCTGGCCGTCGTGCTGGGAGCGCTGTACCTGCTGCGGGGCGCCGCTGTCGTCGTGGCGTTCGCCTCCGCGACCGGCATCCCGGTGGGAGCCCTGGTGCTCGCCGCCGCGGTGTCGGCCCTGCTCGCGGTCCCGCTGCTGTTGCTCCTCCCCGGGCTGTGGACCCTGGGGATGACGGATACCTGGCTGCAATTCCGGCGCCGGCTCGCGGGCCGGAAACCGCACCTCTAGAGGATGACGATGGAAATCATTTTGCGGGAAGACGTGCAGCACCTGGGCAAGGCGGGCGCGGTCGTCAAGGTGAAGGACGGGTACGCGCGTAACTACCTGCTTCCCCAGGGCCTCGCCTACCCCGCCACCGAGGCCAACAAGAAGAAGATCACCTTCGAGGCGGAGCGGATCGCCAAGCAGCGGGCTGCCGAGAAGGCCGCGGCCGAGGGCGACGCCGGCCAGATCGCCGCGGTGCAGCTCACCTTCCCTGTGAAGGTCGGTGAGGAGGACAAGCTGTACGGTTCGGTCACGGCGGGGGACATCCAGCGCAAGCTGGAGGAGCGCGGCATCCACGTGGAGAAGCGCCAAGTCGACCTCCCCGAGCCGATCCGCGCCCTCGGCGAGTTCCGCGTGGGGATCAAGCTGCACCCCGACGTGCGCCCTGAGATCACGGTGACGGTGGTCAAGGAGTAGCGGGCCCGTGCGACTGCCGGATGGGGGGAAGCGTCTTTAACGGAACAAAGCGGTGAGCGCGGCCTATGAATAGCGGCCCCCCCCCCCCCCCGCCCGACTCCGCGCCGTTACGGCTCGTGCTGGAGGCGCTCGCCGCCCGCAAGGCGGTCGATACCGTGGTGTTGGACCTGCGCGGCCTGTCGGGGGCGACCGACTACTTCATCATCGTGTCCGGGACGTCGGACACCCACGTGCGGGGCATGACGGAACACCTCCTGGCCGCCCTCGGCCCCCGGGGTGTGCGACCTCACCACGTGGAGGGTCTGGCGCAGGGACGATGGGTGCTGTTGGATTACGTGGATTTCGTGGTGCACGTCTTCCATCCGGAGCTGCGGGAGTTCTATCAGCTCGAGCGGCTCTGGGCGGATGCGCCGGTGGTCGCCACAGGCGATCCGGAGCCGAAAGGATGAGCGCGATGCGAAGGTTCTTGTGGTTGGCGCTGCTCGCCGGGGGCGTGACCCCCCCCCCGGCCGCCGCCCAGTACTTCGGCCAGAACAAGGTCCAGTACCGGACCTTCGACTTCAAGATCATCCAAACCGAGCACTTCGAAGTGTACTACTACGACCGCGAGCGGGCGGCGGCGCTCGACGCGGCGCGCATCGCGGAGCGGTCGTACGCGCGGCTGTCGCGCGTGTTGCACCACCAGTTCCAGGGCCGCAAGCCAATCATTCTGTACGCCTCCGCGTCTGAATTCCAACAGACGAACGTGGTGACGGAGGACTTGAGCGAGTCGGTCGGCGGCGAGACGGAGTTCTTCAAACACCGGATGGTGCTCCCCTTCACCGGCGCGTACTCCGACCTGGAAGAGGTCATCCAGCACGAGATGGTGCACCAGTTCCAGTTCGACGTGTTCAGCCGGGGCCGGATCGGCGGCGGCGTGCAGACGTTGGTGACGGTG
Organism: Gemmatimonadota bacterium; assembly: GCA_003223415.1. GTDB lineage: Bacteria > Gemmatimonadota > Gemmatimonadetes > Gemmatimonadales > GWC2-71-9 > 13-1-40CM-70-15. The sequence continues at coordinate 5,152 of QHUY01000030.1, read as the reverse complement.
AACCCCCCCGGCTGGTTCATGGAGGGCATGGCCGCGTACCTCTCCCGCCCCGCCCTCGACCCCGAGACGGCGATGTGGCTGCGCGACGCCTCGCTCGAGGGTCACCTCCCGACCATCCAGCAGCTCACCTACGACCCGCGGGTCTTCCCCTATCGCTTCGGGCAGGCGCTCTGGGCCTACATCGGTGAGAAGTGGGGCGACGAGGCGATCGGCGAGATCCTCCAGGCGACGGTGACTTCGGGGGTCGAGGGCGCGTTCAAACGGGCCCTCGGGCTCACGTTGGACCAGTTGTCCGACGAATGGCGGGACGCGGTGCAGACCACGTTCCTGCCGCAGCTGGGCGACCACTACCGCGCCCGGCGCATCGCGCAGCCCCTGCTCACGGAGAAGCGTTCCCAAGGCACGCTGCACGTCGCCCCCGCCTTGACTCCCGACGGCAAGGACATCGCCTACTTCAGCGAGAAGAACAACTTCTTCATCGACCTCTATCTCGCCGACGCCGAGACGGGCCGGGTCAAGCGGCGGCTGGTGAAGTCCACGCTGTCGAGCAACTACGAAAGCCTGCGGTTTATCAACTCCGCCGGCACGTTCTCCCCCGACGGTCGCTACTTCGCCCTCGCCGTGAAGCACAAGGATCGCGACGATCTCGTGATCCTCGACGTCAAGCGGGACCGGGAAGTGCGTCGGATCCTCGTGCCCCTGAACGGCCTCACGACGCCTGCGTGGTCCCCTGATGGCCGCCAGCTCGTGTTCACCGGCTACGACGGCGGCCTGTCGGACCTCTTCATCATCAACGCCGACGGCACGGGCCTGCGGCGGCTCACCAACGACAAGTACGCGGACCTGCAGCCCGCGTGGTCGCCCGACGGGAAGACGATCGCCTTCGCCACCGACCGCGGTCCCGCCACGGACTTCAGCCTGCTGAAGATCGGCAACATGCGCCTCGCGCTCTATCACCTCGACAGCGGCGTGATCGAGACGCTGGGGCACATGAGCGACGGGAAGAACATCAATCCGGAATGGGCGCCGGACGGGGCGTCCCTGGCCTTCGTGTCGGACCGGACGGGCATCAACAACATCTACCTGTACGACTTCACGGACGGCAACGTCTACGAGCTGACTGACCTGTACACGGGCGCGGCCGGCATCATGCAGCTTTCGCCGGTCCTGTCGTGGGCGCGGCAGGCGGACCGCCTCGCCTTCATCTACTACGAAGACGGCGATTTCAATGTCTACGCGGTCGACAACCCGCGCTCCCTGAAGCGGCGGCCCTTCCCCGACGGGCCCACGCCGCCGATGGTGTCGCTCCTGGCCGCCGGCCGGCGCGATACGACGCGGCCGGGGTCGGGGACGGTGACCGCGGCGACCTCAGCGGCAGCGGCTGCGCCACCCGTGCAAGGCACGCGCGACGCCACCTCGGTGTATCGCGGGCCCGGGGGCTTCCGCCCGTCGGCGGCCGCCCCGACGGCGGCCGAGGCTGCTGCCGCCGCCGGCCCGGTCTCGGTGCGCGATCTGCTCGATTCGGCGAAGGCGCTCCCCGACACCACCGAGTTCACCTTCAAGCCCTACAAGGTCCGCTTCTCGGCCGACTACGTCGCCCGACCGACCGTCGGGTACCAGCGCGACAACTTCGGCCGTGGCTTCTTCGGCGGGACCGCAATCTCCCTGTCGGACATGCTCGGCAACCACACCCTGCTCTTCTCGGGCGCGGTCAACGGCCGCCTGTCGGAAGCGCAGGTGCTCGGGGCCTACATCAACCAGACCCACCGGCTCAACTGGCTGGCGGGCGTCTCGCAGGACCCGCTGTACTTCTACGCCCCGACCACCATCGGCGCCGTACCGATCGGCCCGACGGCGGCCGACAGCGCGATTGTGCTCACCACCAGGCTCGAGCGGTTCGTGATCCGGGACGCGTTCGCCGAAGCGTTCTATCCGTTCAACCGCTTCAACCGGATCGAGCTGGGGCTGCATGCCGTGAGCATCAGCAACTCGATTCTCGAGCTGGCGGATTACTACGACCAGGCGGGCTTCTACATAACCTCGAGCTACAACACCGTCAGCGGTGCGACCATCGGCTACGCGCAGCCGTCGGTGGCCCTGGTGCATGACAACGCGCTGTTCGGCTACGTGGGCCCCTTCGCGGGCGCGCGCTCGCGCTTCGAGATCGCCCCCACGGTCGGCAGCTGGCACTTCACCGCCGGCCTCGGCGACTACCGGCGCTATATCTTTGCCCGGCCGTTCACCCTCGCGGTGCGCGGCTTGTTCTTCGGCCGCTTCGGGCGCGATGCCGACCTGTTCCCGATCTTCCTCGGCAGCACCGAGCTGATCCGGGGCTACACCGCCGGCTCCTTCCGCAACAACGAGTGCGTCGCGGCCATCACCGTCACCTCGCGCACCGGCTGCGCCGAGCTGGACCAGCTCATCGGCTCGCGCATTGCCGTCGGCAACGTCGAGCTGCGGTTCCCACTCACCCGCAGCCTCGTGCTGGGCTTCCTCCCGATCGGCTTCCCACCGATCGAGGGCGCCCTGTTCTACGATGTCGGCATGGCCTGGGAAGGCGGCAGCACGCTGCGCTGGAACCGCTCGGCCGCTGACAGCCCCGACCAGGTCCGGACCCCCCTCAAGAGCTATGGCGGCTCGATCCGGGCCAACCTGCTCGGGTTTGTCATTCTGCGGTTCGACTACACCAAGCCGGTGGACCGGCCGAGCAAGCACGCCTATTGGACGGTGAGCCTCGGTCCAACGTTCTAACTCCGCGTCGTTGCTCTACTTGCATCTTGCATTGGCCTCGCCGCTTGCCTATCTTGTCCGGCGAGGCCATTTGCTTACGTCTCGGTGCTCCGTCCTGCTCGTAGCCGTGGCGCTGTGGGGATGCCGATCCCAGGTGCCGTCCCCTGCGTCTTCGCAAGTATCAGGCACACAATCGGTTAGCCGACAGGCCCGACCCACCGGACGGGAACGGGGCATCGTGATCCGCCTCGCCGCCCGTGGCGGTCCACCCCGTCTGTACCGCCTGCCCGACCTGGCGGAAGTCCCCGACGCCATCCGGGGCCGCCTGCCCCTCCTGGAGGGAGCGGTCGGCGTCGACCCGGAAGCCGCCTTTCTGTACGTCCGCACCACCAAGGGTGAGCTGCTCGCACTCGACCTCGAGAGCGGTCGCGCCGACACCGTCGCCACCGCCGTCGAGCGTGCCACGCTTGGCCCTGAGGGCACCCTGTACGCCGTGGACGCCAAAGGCCATGTGATTTCGGTCGCGCGCCGCGCCCGACTCGCCTGGCCGCAGGCGCTGGGCGGGGTGCCGCGCGACCTGTTCGGCGCGGCCGACCAGCGGCTGGTGGCGATCGTGGCGCAGGACCGGCCCAAGCTCATCATTGCCGCGGCCGACCAGCCTCCGGCGACGCGCCCTCTCGCCCTCGGCGGCGACGTTGGTGCGACGCGGTGGGGCGACCTGCTCGCCGTGGCGAGCGACAGCGGTGTGACGCTCCTCAGCACGCTGGGCCGCCGCGAGCCGGCGTTCGTCCCGCTGCCGGACCATCCGCGCGCGCTGGTGTTCTCGCCCTCGGGCCATCGCCTCTACGTCGCCCAGCGCGCCGCCCCAGGCCTCGCCGTCATCGACCGCTTCGCTCACCAGGAGATCGACGGCGTGGCCCTGCCCGGCCCTGCGTCCACGATCCGTCTCGATCCCTTCGGCCGCTGGCTGCTCGCTCGCCCGACGATGGGCGACACCGCGTGGATCGTGGACCTGCCGATCAAGTCGCTCCGCGGCGCCGTGGCGACCTCCTGGCACGCGGACCTGCCCACGGTCGCGCCGGACGGCTCCTTGCTGCTCCGCCAGGGCGCCGACGTCGTGGCCTACCGGCCCGACTCGCTGCGCGAGACAGGCCGCGTCAAAGGCGGCGCCGCCGATCTCTGGATCGCCACCTCGTGGACGCCGCGCGGCGGCTATCGCGGTGCGGTGGCGGCCTTGCCGCAGGCCGCGGCCGACTCGGCTGGACCTGAGGGACCGCTCTACGTCCAGGTGTCGGTGTCGCAGAACCAGGCGTGGTCGGAAGAGATGGCCCAACAGCTCTCGCGGGCCGGCCTCGCTGCCAAAGTTCTCCCACCCCAGCCGAACACCGACGAAGGCTACCGCGTCGTGCTCGGCCCGTACCCCACGCGCACCCAGGCCGAGGCCATCGGTCGCAAGCTCGGCCGGCCGTTCTGGATCTACCAGCCGACGACGCCGACCCGGCCCACCTCCCCCCCGCCGTCGCCGACCCAGTGACCCTGCGCCCCCTCCCGCGCTCGCGTCTGGACCGGCTGGTGCCCCCGCTCGTCGCCTCGCAGGCGCTCGTCACCTTGGTGCCGGCGACCGCCAACCTGCGCTGGGCGGCCGCCGCCGCCTGGGACGCGGCGCGCGCCGCCTCCCAGGGTGGCCGCCGCGTGGCGCTGGTTGACCTCTGGCTCGACGCGCCGCTGCTACACGAGACGGTCGGGCTCGACAGGGACGAGGGGGGGGGCATCGTGGATGCGTTCGAGTACGGTGTCTCACTCACGAAGACGGCGCACGAGGTGGGGGGCGTGTACTTCATTCCCGCCGGGTCGGAGACCGTGCACACGCAGGAGCTGCTTTCTCAACCTCGCTGGCGCAGGCTCCAGGCCGGGTTCCGCAGCGAAGGCGCCTTGCTGCTGTTGTTCCTTTCGGCCCCGAGCTTGGCGAAGCTGGGGGCGGTGCCGGACGGAGTGCTGGTGTTGTCGCCGGATGGTTTCGAGCTGGAGGCCGCCGGCGCTGAAGGGGTGCGCGACGCGCTGGGACGGGGGGCGACCCTGCTCGGCACGGTCCGCGAGAGTTGGACGACGCCGCCGCAGCCGCGTCCTAGAGCCTCGGGAGTGTCGCGCCGCCGGCGCGCGGGGCTGCTGGTGCTGGGGATCTTGCTCGCCGGTGGCGGGGGTTGGGCCCTGCTCGCGCGCAGCGCCGAGGCGCCGCGGAGGAGCGAGAGGCATGGGGGAGGGGGGGCGGGCCGCGCGGCGCCCACCCCCCCTCTTCCGGCGGCGACGAGTCCCGCACCGCGCGCGGACTCCGCCGCGTGGACGGTGCAGCTCGCCGCCTACGGCACCCTGCGGTACGCCCTGGCGCACGCGGACCGCCTGGCGGCCGAGCGCGCCGGAGAAG
>QHUY01000101.1 GCA_003223415.1 Gemmatimonadota bacterium | reverse complement strand
ACTTCTCGGACTACGTGGTCGCGTGGTGATGCAGTCGTGACCGCTGTTTCGATCCCCGCTCCCGGGCAGGCAGGTCCGCGCGCGCCGGTGCGCCCCGCGGCGGACCTGCTGCACGACGCACGTGCCCGGGAGCGGGCCGCTTGCATTCCCGAAGCGATCCGGTGTTACGAGGCGGCGATCGCCGCGGCCGACCGCACCGGCGAGCGGGCGGTGCTGGCCGAGGCGTTGCGGCGTCTCGCGGTGGTGCGCCATCACCGCAACGAGTCCGCCGAGGCGCGCGAGCTGTGCCGCCGTAGCTACAACGTCGCGTGCGACGCCGGCAACGACGTGCTCGCCGCCGAGGCGCTGAACACGCTCGGCGGCCTCGATCTGAAGATGGGGGCGATCGAGGACGCGCGCAGGAATTTTCGCCAGGCGCTCGAGCGGGGAGGCCAGAGCCGCGAGCTGCGCGCGCGGGCCGAGCAGAACCTCGGCATCCTGGCGAACATCCAGGGCGACTTGAGCGATGCCGTCGCGCACTACGAGCGCTCCCTCGAGGCGTACCGGGCCTCGAACGACGAGCACGGCTGCGCGATCGCCTACGCCAACCTCGGCATCGCGAACACGGACCTGCGGCAATACGACCGGGCCGACGACTACTTCCGGCAGAGCTACGAGATCGCCGAGCGGGCGGGCGACGCGCACCTGCAGGGGATGTGCCTCGTGAATCATGCCGAGGTGCACTTCGTGCGGGGGCGCTACGAGGAGGCGCGGCACAACGCCGAAGCCGCGCTCGCCATCTTCGACCAGCTCGACGCCCGCAGCAACAAATCCGAAGCCTACTGCATGATCGGCATGGTGTACCGGGAGATCGGCCGCGCTGCGCTCGCCGAGTCGCGGCTGCGCTCGGCGATCGACTTGGCGGTGAGCGCCGGCTCGGTGCTGGGACAGGCCGAGGCGTCGCGCGAGCTCGCCCTGCTGTTTCAGACGATGGGACGCAATCAGGACGCGCTGACGCTGCTGAACGCCGCCCACCGCCTGTTCGGCCGGCTCGACGCGCGCGTCGATCTGGTCTACGTCGGCGGCAGGGTGTCCGATCTCGAAACCACCTACTTCGCCGTCGTCCGGGAGTGGGGGCAGTCGATCGAGTCCACCGACAGCTACACCTTCGGCCACTGCGAGCGCGTGGCGCAGCACGCGATGGCCGTCGCCCGCGCCCTTGGGGCCGACGAGACCAGCCAGACGACCATCCGTCTCGGCGCCTACCTCCACGACCTCGGCAAGGTGCGCGTCCCGCACGAGATCCTGAACAAGCCCGGGCCCCTGACGCGGGATGAGTTCGAGGTGGTGCAGATGCACCCGATCTGGGGCCTCGAGCTGCTCGCGGCTGTCGAGTTCCCGTGGGACTTGAAGCCCATCATCCGCTGGCACCACGAGCGCTACGACGGTACTGGCTACCCCGACCGCCTGCGCGGCGACGAGATCCCGATCGCGGCCCAGATCGTGGGCCTCGTGGACATGTACGACGCGCTCACCACCGCGCGCCCTTACCGTCCCGCCCTGTCGCGCGAGGCGGCCCTCGCGGAGATCGAGAAGTGCCGCGGCTGGTGGTCCGAGGGGGTGTACGCCGCATTCGCGCAGGCGCTGGACCGGCTGCCGAGTGTCGCGGACTCTGGGCTCGCCGCCGCGGCACCCGTGCCCGTCACGCTCTGAGCGTTCTCGCCACCACCAACCCCACCGGAATCTCGTAGCCCTCGCTACACGGTAGGTCGGACGCGCCGGAGTCACTGTCCGGTTGTGGGACGGCGAATCCCACGGGCGAACGCCTGCGCCGTTTGCCGGTCCCGAGTGGTGGATGTAATCGCTTCCCGCTCATCGTCTTGTCTCCACCAGCTCATGGTACGGTTTCTGCCCTTGTCGCGCTCGTGGACATCCCGCGGCTAGCACCGAACAAGCAGAAGAAGCGGATCGTGCAGGGTAGCATCGCCGCCGGCGCGATCCTCTTGCTGACCATCCTGCTTTCGAGCCTCAAGCCGGCGGCGCCGACGGTGGACAGCCCCTGGGTGGACTCGGTGCGCCGCGGCACGATGGTCCGCGAGGTGCGCGGGCCGGGCACGCTTGTCCCCGAGCGCATCCGATTCATTTCGGCGCTCGCGTCCGCCCGCGTGGAGCGGGTGCCCGCCCAGCCCGGCCAGACGGTGACTCCGGGGACAGTGCTACTCGAGCTCTCCAACCCCGACGTCCAGATCCAGGCGCTCCAGGCGGAGCAGCAGCTCACCGCGGCGCAGGCGGAGCTGGTGAGCATCCGGACCACGCTCCGCAGCCAGAAGCTCACGCAGGAAGGGACGGTCGCCACGACGCGCACCGACTACGAGAGCGCCAAGCGGCAGGCGATGGTGGCTGACTCCCTGGCGGCGCACAACCTGGTCGCCGTGAACGACGCGGCGCTGGCCCGGGACAAGGCCGCCGAGCTGGAGATCCGCTACCGGGTGGAGCAGCAGCGGCTCGCGCTGATGACGGAGACGCTCGACTCCCAGGTGGCGGTGCAGGCGACACAGGTGGAGCGCCTGCGGGCGATCGCGGCGTTTCAGCAGAATCGCGTCCGCTCCCTCACGGTCCGGGCCGGCGAGGCGGGCCAGCTGACCGAGCTGTCTCTGCAGCTGGGCCAGTGGGTGACGGAGGGGACGATTCTCGCGAAGGTGGTCCAGCCGGGGAAGCTCAAGGCGGTCCTGCACATCCCGGAGACGCAGGCGTCCGGACTCGCCCTCGGCCAGCCGGCGTCGGTGGACACGCACAACGGCGTCGTGCCGGGGCACGTCACGCGGATCGACCCCGCGGCGCAGGAGGGCACGGTGACGGTGGAGATCGCCCTGGATGGCGCGCTGCCGCCCGGCGCGCGTCCCGACATCAGCGTGGACGGCACGATCACCATCGACCGATTGGTGAACGTGCTGTACGTGGGCCGGCCGGCGTACGGCCAGCCTAACAGCACCATCGGGATGTTCAGGCTGGTGGAGGGTGGGAGGTACGCGGTCCGCGTCTCTGTGGAGGTCGGCCGCAGCTCGGTGAACACGATCGAGGTGCTGCACGGGCTGCAGGCCGGCGATCAGGTGATTCTGTCCGATATGACGCGGTATGACAACGTGGATCGGGTGAGAGTCAAATAGGTGTCGGGTGACGGGTGCCAGGTGTCAGTGATGCGCTGCTGACACCCGGCACCTGGCACCTGACACCTCCCAACCAGGAGAGCCGATGGCTGGCAACGGCACGTCGCTGATTCAGCTGCAGGGAGTCAAGAAGATCTTCTACACCGACGAGGTGGAGACCCACGCGCTCGCCGACGTGCATCTCGAGATCCGCCAGGGCGAGTACGTGTGCATCGCGGGTCCGTCGGGGTGCGGCAAGACGACGCTGCTGTCGATTCTGGGGCTGCTCGATACGCCGAGCGAGGGGAGCTACCTGCTGGAAGAGCGGCCGGTGGCGAACCTGACGTCGGCCGACCGGGCGCGCATCCGCAACCGGCGCATCGGATTCATCTTCCAGGCCTTCAACCTGATCGGCGACCTGACGGTCTACGAGAACGTCGAGCTGCCGCTCACGTATCGCGGTATGTCCGGTGCCGAGCGCAAGCAGCGGGTGCAGGCGGCGCTCGAGAGGGTGGGCATGTCGCACCGGGCGAAGCACTACCCGGCGCAGCTGTCGGGGGGCCAGCAGCAGCGCGTGGCGGTGGCGCGGGCGGTGGTGGGCGACCCCGCGATCCTGCTCGCCGACGAGCCCACGGGGAACCTCGACTCGACCAACGGCGAGGCGGTGATGGAGCTGTTGCGGGAACTGCACCGCGGTGGGGCGACGGTGTGCATGGTGACGCACGACCCGCGCTACGCCCAGCACGCCGACCGGACGATCCAGCTGTTCGACGGGCGGGTGGTGGAGGAGCAGGGGGTTCGGGGCTCGGGGCTCGGGACTAGGGCCTCTCCCCAGCCCCCAGCCCCCAGGCCCTAGCCCCGATGTTACAAGACCTCCGCTACGCGCTACGCACGCTGCTGCGCAGCCCGGGGCTCACCCTCGCCGCGGTGCTGACGCTCGGTCTGGGAATCGGGGCCAACACGGCGATGTTCGCCGTGGTGGACCGCCTGTTTTTCCGACCTCCGGCGCACGTGGTCGATCCGGATCGGGTCGTGCGAGTCAACGCGACGACCACGGTGCCCCCCTACGGCACCTTCACCATTCCGATCGGCACCTATCCGCGGTACACGGACTTCCGCGACCACGCACACAGCTTCTTGGCCGTCGCCGCCTATGGCCAGGGCGGATTCAGTCTTGGCGTTGGTGAGCACGCGGAGCATGTCACCGGCGAGATGGTTACCGCTTCATTTTTCTCCTTGCTCGGGGTCCGCCCCACGCTTGGGCGGTTTTTCGGTAGTGACGAAGACCGGGTCGGAGCCGCCGAGCATGTGGCAGTTCTGAGTCACGAGTTTTGGGAACGCCATTTTGGCGACGATCGAGGGGTGCTCGGGAAGCAGGTACAGCTGGGGCGGAGCGTGTACACCGTGATTGGCGTTGCGCCCGAAGGTTTCTCCGGCATCGACCTCGCGGTACCGGATCTGTGGGTGCCACTGAGCGTGGCGGCTCCGGAGGTGATGGGGCCCGATGCATTGGGACCCCACTACTTCTGGCTCTCGGGAGTCGTCGCCAGGGTTCGCCCGGGCGTCGATCTGACTCAGGCTGCAGCCGAAGGTACGACGATCTACCGCAGCCGATTCGCGCAGACCGGCGACTCCACCGCGACGGTGTCGCTCGGCTCGGTCCACGCGGCTCTGGGACCGGGAGCCAGGAGCGACGTGAAGCTCTCGGTCTGGCTCGCCGCCGCGTGCGGCATCGTCCTGCTTATCGCGTGCGCGAACGTCGCCAATCTCCTGCTCGCGCGCGCCGTGCAGCGCAAGCGCGAGATGGCCGTGCGGCTGGCGCTGGGCGCGAGCCGCGGCCGACTGACCCGACAGCTGCTCGCAGAGAGCGCGGTGCTCGCGGCGCTGGGCGGGGCCGCCGCTGTGCTGGTCACGCTCTGGGTCGGGCCGCTGCTGCGAGCATCCTTTCTTCCGGCGAACGCCGCGGCAAGCGCCATGCTCGACCCGCGTATCCTGGTGTTCGCCACGTTGGCTGTCCTCGCGACCGCGGTGCTCGCTGGCTCGGCTCCCGCGTACCAGGCAAGCGCCCCCGACCTTTCCTCGGAACTCAAGGCCGGGGAGCGTGAAGGCCGGTTCCAGGCGTCCGCCACCCGCACCGGCCTGCTGGTGGGACAAGTGGCTCTCACACTTGTCCTGTTGATGGGGGCTGGGTTGTTCGTCACTAGCCTGCAGCGCGTGGAACACTTGCGTCTGGGCTTCGACCCGGACCGACTGATCGTGGCTTCGGTGGACCTGCAGTCGCTGGGCTACAAGCGCCCCGCGATCAATTCCTTGTACGAGCAGATGCGGGAACGCGTCCAGGGACTACGGGGAGTGAGTGGAGCGAGCCTTGCGGTCGGGCATCCCTTCGGGAGCGGCTTCGCCGTGTCTCTCGAAGTGCCGGGGCTGGATTCCCTTCCCAGGGTGCAGACTGGTGGCCCCTACATCGCGGCCGTCACGCCGGACTACTTCCGCACCATGGGCACGGTAGTGCGTCGCGGTCGCGTGTTTGCCCCGACTGACAATGCGGGGTCGCAGCACGTCGCGGTGGTGAACGAGACCATGGCCCGGCTCTACTGGCCCAACGACGACCCCATTGGGAAATGTCTGAAGATCGGCGGCCGCGCATCCGCGTGCACCGAGGTCATCGGCGTTGTGGAGGACGCTCGCCGAGGGCAGGTCACAGACGAGGTCGTGGTGCAGTACTTCGTTGTCCTCTCCCAATCGGATTCGATCATGAAATGGCCCGTCACGGCTCTAATGGTCCGCACGGATGGCCACGCCGAAGCGTTGGTCGGCGCGGTGCGTCGGGAGGTTCAGGGGACCTCCGCGGACCTCCCTTATCCGACGATCGACCCCATGCCGCAGAGGTTTGCAGGGCAGCTGCGGCCCTGGCGCCTGGGGTCGGCACTCCTCAGTGCGTTCGGTGGGCTGGGGCTCCTGCTCGCGGCGATTGGTCTGTACGGCGTCCTGAGTTATGTGGTCTCGCAGCGCACCCAGGAGATCGGCGTGCGGCTCGCCCTGGGCGCAGAAGCTCGCGACGTCCGCCGGCTCGTAATGATCCAGGGCCTTCGTGTAGTGGGCGTCGGGGTGCTGGTCGGGACCGCCGCTGCGCTCGCTGCCGGCCGGGCAATCGCGTCGCTGCTCTACGGGGTCACGCCTCACGATCCGCTGGTGCTTTCTATCGTGATCGCGATCCTCGTCGGCGTCGCGGCACTGGCCAGCTACCTCCCCGCGCGCCGCGCGACGCGGGTCGATCCGATGGTGGCGCTGCGATATGAGTAGGGACTCGGGATTAGGGGCTAGGGACTCGGGGGCTCGGTGGGTGAGCGCCGTGCCTGGGCCCGAGGACCCGCTCTACACCACCCGAGCCCCGAACCCCTAGCCCCCATGCTACAAGACCTCCGCTACGCGCTACGCACCC
>QHUY01000099.1 GCA_003223415.1 Gemmatimonadota bacterium | reverse complement strand
CGCGACAGCCTGTGGGTCGGCTCCGCGGCGGGTCTCGCCCTGCTGGCGCCGGGAGAGCCCGAGCCCGTGGTGCCGGCCGAGCTGGCCGCGCAGCCGGCGCTGCGCGCGCCGATCGTGGCGCTGGGACGCCTCGGCGATACGCTCGTCGCCGCGACGGTCGACCAGCTCGCCTGGCGGGACCCCGCGACCCACACGTGGACCTTGCTGCGCGGCCGTGCCGATCTCGGACGCTTGAACGCCCTCGCCGGCGACGCCGGCGGAGTATGGCTGGGCGGCAGCGCGGTGCTCGCGTTCTGGGAGCTGCCGCGCGGCACGTTCCGAACCCTGCAGATCCCGGGCGACCTCCCCGCGCCGGTGCGCGACCTCGCCGTGAGTGGCCGGTATCTCTGGGTTGCGACGGACAGCGGGCTGGTCCGTCTCGACCGCCGCGCCGCGCTCGGCCGATGAGTCCTCCGGCGCACATTCCCCTCGGTCCCGGCGGCGAATTCGATCGCATCCGCGCGATCATCGCCGGGCTCGGGCCGGACGCGGGCGATCTGGGCGACGACTGCGCGCTCATCCCGCTCGGCGGCACGATCCTGGCTGTGAGCATCGACGCGAGCCTGGAGGACGTCCATTTCCGCACCGACTGGCTCAGCTTCCCGGAGATCGGCTGGCGCGCGGCGGCCGCCGCGCTGTCGGATCTCGCTGCGGACGGCGCGACACCGCTTGGAGCCCTGGTCTCACTCGGCGTGCCGGATAACGGAAAACGGACATCGGATAACGACGATGCCGCCGTCGAGATCATGACCGGGGTAGGGGCCGCGGCCCAAAGCGTGGGGGCCAAGGTCCTGGGCGGCGACCTGGTGCGGGCCGAGAAGTACCTCGTCGATGTGTGTGTGCTCGGGACCGCCGAGCGGCCGGTGCGGCGGGTCGGGGCGCACGTCGGCGACGGGCTCTGGGTGACGGGGATGCTGGGGGGCGCGCAGCTGGCGCTGCGCGAGCTCATGGCGGGGCGTCGCCCGGATCCCGAGGTGATGCGGCGGTTCGCCCAGCCGGTGCCGCGGATCGCCGCGGGGCGCTGGCTCGCCGCCAACGGCGCGACGGCCATGATCGACCTCAGCGACGGTCTGGTCGGCGACGCCGCGCAGTTGGCGGCCGCTTCGGGGGTCGGGATCGAGATCGCGCTCGAGCGCGTGCCGAGCTGGCTCGGGGTCGAGCCGCTGCTGGCGGTGGCGAGCGGCGAGGAGTACGAGCTGCTCGTCGCCCTCCCCACGGTGTTCGGGGAGCCGCAGGCCCGGCGCTTCCGGCAGGCGCACGACCTGCCGCTCACCCGCATCGGGACCTGCGCGGTGGGCCGCGGCGTGCGGTACACGGACCGCGGCGCTCCGGTCGCGGTGCCGAGGGGCTACGACCACTTCCCCCCCCCGCCCCCGGGATGATCCGCGCCCTCTGGTACTACGTCGTGCTGCTGGTCTCGACCGTGTATCACGCCGGGGCCGCGGCCGTCGCGGGTGTGCTGCGCGTGAAGCATCGCCCGGGGGGCGTCTACGACTGGAGCGGGCGCAACTGGTCGCGGCTGATCCTCTGGGGGGCCGGCACGCCGGTGCGTGCCGAAGGACTCGAGGGCATCCCGCGGGACGGGCCGGTGGTGTACGCCTCCAACCATTCCTCGATGTTCGACATCTGGGCCCTGTTTGCCACGCTGCCCGGCTCGGTGCGCTTCGTGGCGAAGCAGGAGCTGTTCCGCATCCCCCTGCTGGGCGCGGCGATGCGCGCTGCGGGGCACATCGCGATCGACCGGACGTTGAAGACGCGCGCCTTCGAGGCGTATGCCGATGCGGCGCGCACCATCCGGCGGGGGTTCTCCGCGGTGGTGTTCCCCGAAGGCACCCGCAGCCGCACCGGCGACCTGTTGCCGTTCAAGAACGCACCGTTCGCCCTCGCGATCGCCGCTCAGGTGCCGGTCGTCCCGGTGTACGTCCACCACACCTTCGAGATCCTGCCGAAGGGCCGCTACCTGCTGCACCCCCGGCCGATCCGCCTGCTCGTCGGCCAGCCGCTCCCGACGGCGGGGCTGACGGCCGACGATCGCGAGACCCTGCGCGAGCGGACGCGCGCGCAGATCGTCGCCCTCAAGGCGCGCGTTGACGCCGCGCTTCGTTCCTCTTAGGGTTGGGGCCACGATGAGCACGATCATTGCGGTGCGCGCGCGCGAGATCCTGGACAGCCGGGGCAACCCCACGCTCGAGGCCGACGTCACCCTGTCGAGCGGCGCCGCGGGCCGCGCGGCCGTCCCGAGCGGGGCGTCGACGGGCGAGCACGAGGCGGTCGAGCTGCGCGACGGTGACCAGAGGCGATTCGGTGGCAAAGGCGTCCTTGAGGCCGTGAAGAACGTCAACGAAGTCATCGGCCCGCGGCTCGAGGGGCTCGCCGCCGAGGATCAGATGGCGGTGGACTACGCGATGCTCGAGCTCGACGGCACCCCGAACAAGAGCCACCTGGGTGCCAATGCGATCCTCGCCGTCAGCCTCGCCGCCGCGCGCGCCGCGGCCCAGGAGGCAGGCCTCCCGCTGTACCGCTACCTGGGTGGTCCCGTCGCCCACGTCCTCCCGGTCCCGATGATGAACATCCTGAACGGCGGCGCCCACGCCTCCAATACAGTGGACTGCCAGGAGTTCATGGTCGTGCCGATCGGCGCGGACACCTTCCCTGAGGGCCTGCGCATCGGCGTCGAGGTGTTCCACGCCTTGAAGAGGGTGCTCGGCAAGCGTGGGCTCTCCACGGCGGTGGGGGACGAGGGCGGCTTCGCACCGAACCTTCCCAACGACGAGGCGGCGCTCGAGGCCGTGGTGTCGGCCATCGAAGAGGCGGGCTACGAGCCCGGCAAGGACGTCGCCATCGCGCTCGATCCCGCCGCATCGGAGTTCTACCAGGACGGCGCCTACGTGTTCAAGAAGAGTGGCGGCGGCACGAAGACCGTCGACGAGATGATCGCGTTGTACAAAGGCTGGATCGACCGCTACCCGATCGTCTCCATCGAGGACGGCTTGGCCGAGGACGACTGGGCGGGGTGGGTCAAGCTGACCGAGGTGCTGTCGGACCGCGTGCAGCTCGTGGGGGACGACATCTTCTGCACCAACGCCGACCTGCTTGCCCGCGGCATCGAAGAGGGCGTCGCCAACGCCATCCTCATCAAGGTGAACCAGATCGGCACGCTCACCGAGACGTTGCAGTGCGTCGAGCTGGCGCGCTCGAACGGCTACGGCGCCGTCATCTCGCACCGCTCCGGCGAGACCGAGGACACCTTCATCGCTGATCTCTCCGTGGCGAGCGGCGTGGGCCAGATCAAGACCGGCAGCGCGTCGCGGACCGATCGGGTCGCCAAGTACAACCAGCTGTTGCGCATCGCCGAGGAGCTGGGCGACGTGGCTCACTATCCCGGTCGGGACCTCTACGGCCTGTGAGCCGCACGCGCCTGGCCGGCCTCGCCGGCGCGCTCGCGTTGTTCGCGATGGCGGTCTTCGGGGGGGAGTACAGCACGTTCAACTGGCTGAAGCTGCGGCGCCAGCTCGCCGAGGAGCAGGACACGGTGCGGGCGCTGCAGGCGGAGATCGATTCGCTGGCGCGTCTGGCTCACGACCTCGAGACCGATCCGGCGGCGCAGGAGCGGGCCGCGCGCGAGGAGTTCGGGATGATCCGGAATGGGGAGATTTTGTACCGGATCGTGCCGCCGCGGGACTCGGTACGCCGTTGACCGCCGCCAGCTCGAGCCGGCTGCGGTGCGCTACTCCACCCGCCGGTACATCAGAACGCGCTTGCGGCGGCTGACCGTGAATCCCTTCACAGGAACGTCACCAGCGGCCGACACGATCCGGGTGCCGTGGTCCCAGGAGGCCACGAACGTGTTGCCTCCCTGGTACTGCAGCGGCCCCAGTTCCCGGCCCTCGAGCGCTACGATGAGACTGTCGTGGCGCGCGTAGATGCGCGCGCGCCCATAGACGCCGCTGTAGGTCCCTACCCAGCGAGTCCGCATCGTCGCCGAGGTAGGCATGTTGAAGACCTCCGCCTCCGGTGGCAGCCACGGTGGCGTCGCGTCGGCCACGATCTGGCGGAACCGTCGGCTGGACGCCACAGGATAGAATCCGGAGCTCAGTTCGCCTGTGAACAGAGACCACAGCTTCACACCATGCGGAGAGATCCGCTCGAGCAGGCCCAATGCCGTCGCTGAGTCGCCCACCTGCAGGTAGTGGAAGACGAGCGGCACTCCCACGCGCCAGCTGAGCCCTCCCGCGAGGCGGAGACGGGCGAGCACCGAATCCGCCTCGACCCTGGCGGCTACCGTGTCGCCGAGCGAGGCGAGCGTGAGTGCATGCCATGCCGTCCACGACGGCCACATGTCCACCGCACATCCTTCGCAGCGAGCGGCATCGAGGTCGCGCCGGGCAGCGGAGGTATCGCCTTGGGCGAGCCGTGCGTCGGCACGGCTCAGCCGCGCCAACAGGAATCCCGGGTCGACTGCCAGCGCGCTGTCCAAGAGTGGCCCGACCTCGGCCGGTGCGACCATACTCGTGTAGGCCCGGAGCGTGATGGGGCGCCCGGGATCGATCGCCAGCGCGCGCCGCCAGGCCGTGACCGCGGTCGAGTCGTCACCCATGACCGTTGCCGCGTCCCCCATCTGGTGCCACGCCTCGGCGTTCCGGGGGTCGAGCGAGACGGCACGCGCGAACGCCGCCATCACACCGTCCCAGGTACGGGGCTGCCGGAACTGGAGCAGGTATCCCCGGGCGAGCCAGGCGTCGGAGTTGGACGGGTCGCGCCGCAACGCTTCGTCCGCCGCCGCTTCTCCCCGATCCAGCAGGCTGTCCGCCGGAGACGCCCCGGTCGCATCCCAGCTCCAGTCGAGCCGTAGGGCGTACGCAAGTCCTACGCGGGCCAGCGCCGAGACGAATCCCGAGTCGAGCGCCGCCGCCTGCCGATACTCCGCCGTCGCCCGCGCCATCCCGGTGGAGGTGCGCTGGGCGAGACCGTAGTTCCCGCGTAGGAAGTGCTCGTAGGCCTCCGGGTTGTGCGTCACCCGCACCGCAGCGACCGCCCGGCGCTCAGCGGGGAGGAGCCGTCCTGCCACACCCTCCGCCACCCGCCGGGCGATGTTGTCCTGGAGCGCGAAGAGGCTGTCGTCGGTGCCGATGAACTGGTCGCCCCACACGCGCATGCCGGTCGTGGTGTACGCCAGCTCGATCGTGACGCGTAAGGCGCGATCCGCGCGCTGCACGCTGCCGGTCACGAGGTACGCGACGCCAAGCGTCCGGCCGATCACTGGCGGATCGGGAACGTTCGCGCCGCGGAAACGCCGCACCGCAGAACGCGACTTGACGGAAATGCGCCCGACCTGGCCGAGCTGGGCGATGATCGCCTCGGTCAGTCCTTCGGCGAGATAGTCGTCCGTCGAATCCGGTGACGCGTTGTCCAAGTAGAGCACGGCGACGCTGGTGGGCGATGGTGCGGCGACTGCCGCAGACCGGCACGGCGGCGGCGAGCCGTCGGGGCACTGCGCAGGCGCGAGCCCAGGTACGACACTCGCCAGAACGACCGCGACAGCGAGGACAGGTCCCACGCGTTCAAACATATTTCTCGGCGGGCGATACGGTAACCTCGCGCGGGCCGGTCGTCGTATCTCCGCTCGAGCTGGACATCAGGACTCTCTTCGGCAAGGATCTCGCACTGACGGGCCGATCCGTCACGTCTCCGCCGGTGGCAAATCGGCAAAGTCCGGCACTCCCGCCGACTCCTCGCCCTCGCTAAGTTGTTCTCCTGCAAGCTCGGCGGCGTAGCTCAGCTGGTTAGAGCAGCGGAATCATAATCCGCGGGTCGTCGGTTCGAGTCCGACCGCCGCTATTGAGCAGCAACGACTTAGGAAGGTGTCAAACTCTTTCCATACCCGTCTCGTGCTCAGCACTATGCCCTTCGGCGACGCGCCGCGGCGGGTTGACACTGACCTGTGTCAGCTGAGGTGCCGATGAGAGGACCACGAATCGCCTGGACGGGATTCTCCCTCGCGCTCCTCGCCCCGGCCATCGTCTCGGCGCAACACGGAATCAGTGTAGGCGCCAAAGCCGGTCTCAGTCATGCGAGCATTAGCGGTGCCGATAACCAATTCGGTTTGTCGGCACGTGAGGGGTTCACTGGCGGGGCCTTTGTTACCTTGAGCCTCAGCAAAGCATTCTCCCTCCAGAGTGAGGTGCTCCTCACTCAAAAGGGTGGAGAAATCTACAGTTACGGATACAGATACTCTACCCGCTACAGGACCGACTACGTTGAGCTCCCTCTCGTTGGAAGGTACACTGTTTCAACGTCGCAGGCGCGCCGTCCTGGGACCGCTACACTCGTCTTCTCGGCGGGTGCTGCCGTCGCCTTCAAGGCAGCCTCCGACGGAAGGGCCCTTTTTGATATGCAGGGGATGGGGTTAGCCGTCATCCCTCTCAAGACCTCAACCATCGATTCTGGACTCGTCGCGGGCGCGGGGGTCGATGTCAGTGTCGGCGATGGGCGGGGACTGGTACTGGACTTGAGATACACGTCGGGCCGGAGACCCGTGGACCCGGATGTAGCTTTTGGCCACATAAAGAACGCAGTGATCTCGTTCACGATCGGATACTCGCGTCGGGTTGGCTGATTGGCCCGCACTGTGCCG
>QHUY01000029.1 GCA_003223415.1 Gemmatimonadota bacterium | reverse complement strand
AGCGCCGCTTCGCGCACCAGACGCCGCACCGGACCCTCGCCGAGGCGCTGCAGGGCGCCGACGTGTTCGTCGGCCTCTCGGTGGGCGGCATCGTCAGCGGGGAAATGCTGCAGGCGATGGCCAGCCGGCCGATCGTCTTCGCGCTCGCTAACCCGACTCCAGAGATCATGCCCGACGAGGCAACGCGTGCGCGCGCCGACGCCATCGTCGCCACCGGGCGGTCGGATTTTCCCAACCAGGTGAACAACGTGCTCGGCTTCCCCTTCATCTTCCGCGGCGCCCTCGACGTGCGCGCCAAGAGCGGCGCTGGCGCGCGAGGAGGTGCCCGACTCCGTGATGCGGGCCTACGGGCTCGAGCGCCTCAAGTTCGGCCCCGGATATCTGATCCCCAAACCGTTCGACCCGCGCGTGCTTCTCTGGGTGGCGCCGGCCGTCGCCTGGGCGGCGGTGGGCTCTGGCGTGGCGGGTCGCGTGATCGACGTGGAGGAGTACCGCGCCCAGCTCGAGGCGCGACTGGGGCGCGCCCGCGAGGTCATGCGCGGCCTCATGACACGGGCCCAGCAGGACCCGCAACGCATCGTCTTCCCCGAGGGGGAGGACCCGCGCACCATTCGCGCGGCGCGCATCCTGGCCGACGAGGGCATCGCCGACCCGATCCTGCTCGGCGATCCCGACGCCATCCGCCGTCAGGCCGACGACGTCGGCGTGACGCTCGAGGAGCTCGAGCTCGCCAATCCCGTGGACGCGGCCGACGGCGAGACGTTCGCCCAGGAGTTGTGGGCCAGACGCCAGCGCCGCGGCATCACCCTGCGCGAAGCCCGGGCCCGGGTGAAGGACCCGATGTATCACGGACTGCTGATGCTGCGCGCGGAGCGCGCCGACGCGCTGGTCGCGGGCGCGGAAATGTACTACCCCGACGCCATCCGCCCCGCGCTCGAGGTGATCGGCGCCGCGCCGGGCCGCAAGCACGTCAGCGGCATCTACATGCTGGTGTTCCCGCAGCAGACGTTCTTCTTCGCCGATTGCACGGTGAACATCGATCCCGATGCCGAGACGCTGGCGGAGATCGCCTCCGCGACGGCGCAGTTCGTGGGGCGGCTGGGGATCGAGCCACGCGTGGCGCTGCTCTCCTTCTCCAACTTCGGCTCGGTGAAGCACCCGGCGGCGGACAAGGTGCGCCGCGCCGTCGCCCTGCTGCACGAGCACGAGCCGGCGCTGCAGGCCGACGGCGAGCTGCAGGCCGATGCCGCCGTGGTGGATCGGATCCTGACGCGCACGTACCCCTTCGCCCGCCTGCGCAGCGCCGCGAACGTGTTGATATTCCCTAACTTGGACGCCGCCAACAGCGCCTACAAGCTGCTTGACCGCTTGGGCGGGGCTCAGGCCATCGGCCCGATTCTGGTGGGAATGGCACGGCCCGTGCATCTCTTGCAACGCGGATCGGAAGTGAACGACATCGTGAACATGGCGGTGATCGCCGCCGTGGACGCGCAGGAACACGGCCGCCAGCACCGGTCCCGGCCATAGAGGACGAGGACATGGGGACTGAGGTGAAACGTTCCGCGCCGGCCTCTCGCACCGGGACCCCCCGGCGCGCCGGGGCGGGGCTCGAGGTCTCGGGACTGGCGCCGCAGAGTGCCGTGCACTGGAACCTGACGCCGCCCGAGCTCTACGAGCACGCCGTGCGACGCGGCGAAGGCGTGATCGCCGAGCGCGGCCCGTTCTGCGCCGTCACGACGCCGCACACGGGCCGGAGCCCCGGCGACAAGTTTCTCGTGCGTGAGCCGGGCAGCGCCGATCACATCTGGTGGGGGAAGGTGAATCAGCCGCTCGAGCCGGCCCATTTCGAGCGGCTGCAGCAGCACGTCGTGCGGCACCTCGACGCTCAGGAGCTGTTCGTGCGCGATGTGTATGCCGGCGCCGACCCCGCTTACCGCCTCCCGATCCGCTTCATCACGCCCAACGCTTGGCAGGCGCTGTTCGTCCATAACATGTTCCTGCGGCCTACGCTGTCCGAGCTGGTGGACTTCACCCCCGGCTTCCAGGTGCTGCACGCGCCTGAATGTCTCGCCGACCCCGCCGCCCACGGGACCAAGTCGGGGACGTTCATCGCCGTCAACCTCGCGAAGCGGACCATCCTCATCGGCGGCACGCGCTACGCGGGGGAACTGAAGAAGTCCATCTTCACCATCCTGAACTACCTGATGCCCCGCCAGGGCGTGTTGTCGATGCACTGTTCGGCGAACCTCGGCGAGACCGGCGACGTCGCCCTGTTCTTCGGGCTCTCGGGCACCGGGAAAACGACCCTCTCTGCGGACCCGGAGCGGAAGCTCATCGGCGACGACGAGCACGGCTGGAGCGACCGCGGCGTGTTCAACTTCGAGGGCGGCTGCTACGCCAAGGTCATCCACCTCTCGCGTGACGGCGAGCCGGAGATCTATGCCACCACCCGGATGTTCGGCACGGTCCTCGAGAACGTCGTGGTCGACCCGGAGACCCGGGCCATCGACCTCGACGCCGACACGATCACCGAGAACACCCGCGCCTCCTACCCCATCCACTTCATCCCAAACCACATCCCCGGCGGGATGGCGGGTCACCCGTCGCACATCGTTTTCCTGACCTGCGACGCCTTCGGCGTGATGCCGCCGATCGCCCGGCTCTCCCCGGCCCAGGCGATGTACCATTTCCTCTCCGGCTACACCGCCAAGGTCGCCGGCACCGAGCGCGGCGTGACCGCCCCCCGGGAGACGTTCTCGGCCTGCTTCGGCGCCCCGTTTCTGCCACTGCATCCCCACGTGTACGCGGAGATGCTGGGCGAGCGGATCGCGAAACACGGTGTGCAGTGCTGGCTGGTGAATACGGGGTGGACCGGAGGGCCCGCCGGCGTCGGACACCGGATGCGGCTCGGCCACACGCGCGCGATGGTACGCGCCGCCCTGGCGGGCCGGCTGGACCGCATCGCCACGGAGCGAGAGCCCGTGTTCGGCCTGGAAGTCCCCACGCGCGTCCCCGGCGGCGTGCCGGACGAGGTCCTGCGGCCGCGCGGCACCTGGCCGGATCCGGTCGCCTACGATGCGGCGGCCGGGAGGCTGGCGGGGCTGTTTCAGCAGAATTTCCGGCAGTTCGCCGACCTGGTCCACCCCGCAGTGCGGGAGGCCGGCCCGCGGCCGTGAGCCAGTTCGAGGTCGTCCGCGACCCGCTCTGGAACAACATCCATCTGGACCGCGAAGCGCTCGCCGTGGTGGATACCCCCGCGGTCCAGCGCCTTCGCTACGTGCGGCAACTGGGACACGCCTTTCTGGTGTACCCCGGCGCCACACACACCCGCTTCGAGCACGCCCTGGGCGCGTACCACCTGGCCCGCCGCGCCCTCACCCAGCTCGAAGAGAGCGGCGCGCGCATCGAGCCGCGCGACGCGCAGCGCATACGACTTGCGGCCCTGCTCCACGACATCGGTCACTACCCGTTCTCACACGCGCTCGAGGAAGCGGGGCTCCCGGCACACGAAGGGCTGGCCCAGCGTCACCTCGCGGACGGCGCGCTCGCGGCGGCGCTGGCCGAGCTCGGCGTGTCGGCCGACTCGCTGCTTGCCCTGATCCGTGGCCCAGAAGGAGGGGGGGGGGAGGCCCGCGAGCCGCTCGCCGGCTTGGTGGCCGGCTCGCTTGACATGGACAAGCTGGACTACCTGTCGCGCGACGCCTGGATGTGCGGGGTGCCCTACGGGGTCATCGACGTCGACCGCCTGCTCGCCTCGCTGACGCTCGCCGCAGGCCGAGACGGCCGCCCCACGGTGGCGGTGCACGAGAAAGGGCTCGCCGCGCTCGAGTCGCTGCTGTTCGCCAAGTATCAGATGTACCGAAACGTGTACTGGCACCACGCGGTGCGCAGCGCGACGGTGATGTTCAAGCGGTTGGTACGGCGCGCCCTCGCCGACGGGCACCTCCGCGCCGACGACGTCGCGGTCGCCACGGACGACGGGCTGCTGCAGGAGCTCCAGGGGCGCGACGCCACCGGCCTCGCGTGCGCCTTGCGTGAGCGCCGCCTCGCCAAGCGGGCGGTCGACGCGCCCGCGACGGACCTGCCGGACGACACCGCTGACTGGCCCGCTGGCGACCCCGATCTCCTCGAGCGCGTGGAGGGCCGCTTGGCGCGTGAGGTGGGCCTACACCCCGGCGAGCTGTTCCTCGATTTCCCGGCCAAACCCGCCATGCTGGGGCTCGACCTCCCGTTGGTCCGGCGGGACGGGAGCGTGGCCCAGCTTTCGGGCGGCGAGGCGGCCGCCCACCTCGGCTTGCCCCGCGTCGCCGCCGAACTCTACCGCTCGGCGCGGCGACTGCGCGTGTTCACCCTGCGGCCGGCGGCGGTTCCGGAGGTAAAGATCATCGACCTGGTGTGCGCGCCGCGGGAGGACGTGGCGGCGCGCTTGGGGAGCGAGCGGGCGCTGCTCTAACGTGGCCGCGCGGCGGCCGGCATGGCGGCCGTCGTGTCGGCCTCGGGCTGCTCGACCGAATCGATCCGCACGATGATCGCGGTGATGTTGTCAAGCCCGCCATGGCGGTTCGCCTCGGCGACCAGGTCGTCCACCTGCTCCTGGGGCATCCGATCGGCGTGCAGGACCTCCGCCAGCTGGTGGTCCTCGAGCATGCCCGTCAGCCCATCCGAAGCGAGCAGGAATACATCCTTCGGTCGCACCGCCCCGACGTAGACGTCGGGCATCACGTCGCTGTTCGCCCCCACGCACCGGGTGATGACGTTGCTGTAGGGATGGGCGCGCGCCTGCTCCGGCGTCAGATAGCCGGCGTCCACCTGCTCCTGCACATAGGAGTGGTCCTTGGTGATTTGGGTGAGCTTACCGTCGCGCAGGAGGTAGCAGCGGCTGTCGCCCACCTGGCCGATCAAGAACCGCGTGTCGTAGAGCACCAGCGCCGTGACCGTGGTGCCCATGCCGCGCTTGTCGTGCTCGGTGAGGGTGCGCTGAAAGATCGTGCTGTTCGCCGTGCGGATCGACACGCGCATCCGCTCGGCGACTTGGTCGTCGCTCAGCCCCCTGAGCGAGCCGAGGTCGCGCGCCACGGAACGCACCGCCATCTCGCTCGCCACCTCGCCGGCCGCGTGGCCCCCCATGCCGTCCGCGACCACGAAGATGCCCCGGTCGGGCACCATGAGGTAGTTGTCCTCGTTCCCCGAACGGATGATGCCGACATCAGTGCGGCCGGCGCAGGTGATGTGCACGGGTGTCCCGCTAGACCAGGAGCCAGTAGACGCAGGCCGCGACGCCGAGCACCAGCACTGCGGCGCTCGCCCCGCACCCCTTGCCCTTTTTCGGCGCGGCCGGCGGGCCGGCGGGTCGCTTCGGGGCCGGGGTGGCAGCCCGTGCCGGCTTGACAGGAGCCTTCGGGGCCGGGGCAGCCGGTTTCGCAGGCGACGGCGGTTGGGCCGCCTTCATCGACTGCATCACCTTGGTGCCGCCCCCTTTGGCTACGCCCATCGCGTCGTCGGCGCTCGTAGGATCGAAAAGGACCTGCACGTCGCCGAAGCGCACCAGCGCGCCCGGCGCGAGCGGCGTCTCCCCCTGCACGCGCTCGCCGTCTACGAACGTGCCGTTGGTCGAGTCCAGGTCCACCAGCACCCAGACGCCCTCGCGCCGCTGCAGCTTCGCGTGCGACGTCGAGACGGACTCCTCCGGCAGGTGGACGTCGTTGTAGTCGGCCCGCCCGATGTTGACGATCGGCGTCCTGATCGAGACCCGCTGGCCCTTGAGCGCCCCGCTGCGCACCACCAAGTGCGCCAGGGGAGCCGTGGCGGGACCGACCGCCTGGGGGGGGGGTGAGGAGACCGGGGGAGGGCCGAAGGCCGTGTTGCGCAGCTTCGACCCCGCCCCCGCAGGGGGAGAGGGGGCAGGCGCGGCAGCCACAGGCGGGCGGGGGGCGGGAGGGGCGGGGGCGGGCGGCGCCGTGCTGGGTCTGGGAGCCGACGGGGGGGGGGGCGCGGCCTGCGGCGCGCTAGCGGCCGGCCCCGGTTGAGGGCCCGAGGCTGGTGCCGCCAGATCCGCGTAAAAGCGGAACTTCTCGTCGCCGATCCGGAGCACGTCGCCCCGCGCCAGGAGCCGCTGCCCCTGGACCTGCTCCTCGTTGACGAAGGTCCCGTTCGTGCTCGAATCCACGAGCAGGTATCCCTTGGGGGAGGCGACGATCTCCGCGTGGCGCCGCGATACGTCCTTGCCCGGGACCACGACGTCGCAGCCGGCCTCTCGACCAAACACCAGCGAGGTTCCGGTGATCGTGTATTCGCGGCCGTCGGTGAGGCACACGACCCGGCCACCCGTGTTGGCCGTGGGCCTGCCTGCCCCGCTCGGCGCGGCGGCCTTGGCCTGCGCCGTGGCCTCAGGAACCTTCATCGCGGACATGTACTGGGTGCTGCCGCTCCGGCGCTCATCAACGAAGCTGAACTCGTGACCGGCCACCTGCACCTTGTCACCGTGCAACAGCGGGGTCGGCTCGGCCCCAAGGCGAACGCCGTTGATCGTCACGTCCGCCTCCGGGGCGGCCTTGCGGATCACCACTTGGCCGTCGGCGAAGCCTTGGAGCACTGCGTGCCGTGGCAGCAGGCCGGTGCCGGTCAGCCGGATGGCGCAGCCGGCATCGCTGCCAAGGAATACCTCGCCCGCCGGGATGGTGAATCGCTTCCCGCCGAGTTCAAGCAGGGACATCGCGTGGATCTCCTACCGGATTGGGGCCGCGCCGGAAGTTACGGCCGGCGCCGTAACCGCGCAAGGAAACACAGCTTACGGGCGCCGCTCACGGCGTGGCCGAGGGCGCCGTCACGGACTCCTCGAGGCCGATCAGCCCGCGCCGCAGCCAGCGCCAAAACACGAACGACCCAAACCCGACCGTCGCGTAGCTGTTGATGAACCGCCAGATGAGCGTGTAGGTGGGCAGTAGCGACGGACCCACGTAGATGTGCATCACCGTCGCCGAGAGAAACTCGGCCAAGCCGGCGGAGCCGGGCGTAGGGGCGAAGTAGAGCAAGAACGTGATGAAGGTCTGGAGCAGGAGAATGTCGACGAAGTTGGCGGGAATGTTGAGCACCCGCAACGTCACATAGCCCGCGAGCAGCTTGTTCGCATGCGAGGGGCCCGAGAGCACCACCGCCCAAAAGAGCGCGAGCCAACCCCTGGGGCTCGCGAACGCCACCAAGCATTCGTGCGCGCGGTCGATGCCCACCCGCAGCTGCTCGAGCCGGCCCGAGATGCGACGGCTGCGCCCGCTCAAGCGTGTCGCCGCCCACTGTACGACGTCACGAATCGCGCGCGGGAAGACCATCATCACGATCATCACGATGCCGAGGATGCCGAAGATCGTGAGACTGGCACGGAACAAGGCGTAGTAAGTGACCCCCAGCGCCACCTTGTGTTGGGCGAGCGACTTGCCCGCCCCGAAATAGATGGCCACGGGACCGGCGATCGCGAAGAACGCCACGGTGGCGACGAACGTCATGAAGGTGGAGGTCATCGCCTCCGGGAGGCTCACGCCCGCGCGCTTCATGGTGTACATCATCATCGGTCCCGCTCCGCTTTGGAACGGGGTCAGGTAAGCGCCCCAGGCGCTCATCCCGCCCGAGACGATCATGTCGCGCACCCGCACGCCCGGGTGCACGTGCCGCGCCACCACCCACAGGCGCGCACCGCCGCCGACCCAGTCCATGGAGGCGAGCCCCAACCCAACCAGCAGCCATCGCCAGCGGAGGTGCAGCAGGGGCGCGACCACCGCTTGCAGGTTGTCGCCATAGACGAGCAGCACGACGACCACGCCGACGAGGGAGATGAGCGCGAACAGCTCCAGCCCGCGGCGGAGCAGCCGCGGCGTGAGGGCCAGGGCCATGGAGGGCCAAAGTACGGGGGTCAGGTTCCAGGTGCCAGGTGTCGGGTGCCAGGTGTCTGGGACCCCGATCGCGACCACTGACATCCGGCACCTGACACCTGACACCAGTTACTTTACAGGGTTATGCGCGCGCCTCCCGATCGCGTCGTGTTGCGCAACGTGCGCCAGCACAATCTCAAAGGCATTACCGTCGAGATCCCGCGGCGTGCCCTCACGGTGGTCACGGGACCCTCCGGCTCCGGCAAAAGCTCGCTGGCCTTCGATACCCTGTACGCCGAGGGCCAGCGGCGTTACATCGAATCGCTCTCCACCTACGCCAAGCAGTTCCTGGAGCGGATGCCCAAGCCGCACCTCGATGCCCTGGAGGGGCTCTCCCCGGCCGTGGCGATCGAGCAGAAGAATCCCACGACGTCGAGCCGGTCGACCGTCGGCACCGCGACGGAGATCTACGACTATCTGCGCCTGCTGTGGGCGCGCGCGGGGACGCCCTACTGCCGGACCTGCGGCGCGGTCGTGAAGGCGGACACGGTGCAGGACGTGGTGGACGCCCTGCTCGCCGCTCCGCCGGACGACGCGCTGCTCGTGACGTTTCCATTGCCGGCGAGCGCCCACCGGCCGGAGGTGGCCGTGGCGGCGCAGCTGCGGGCGGCGGGGTTCGTGCGCGCGCAGGTGAACGGCGCCGTCCTGCGCCTAGACGACGCCGAGGCCGAGCGTCAGGTGCGGGAAGCGGCCGAAGTGCTGGTGGTGGTGGATCGGCTCGCGGCGGTCGACGCCAACCGCGGCCGCCTCGCCGACGCGATCGCCACCGCGTTCGACGAGGGCGAAGGAGTGACGCTCGCGGTAGCCAATGGGGAGCGAAGGCGCTTCTCGGAGCACCCGACGTGCTCGGCCTGCGGCACGCCGGCCCCGGCGCTCACGCCCTCGCTCTTCTCGTTCAATAACCCGCGCGGCGCCTGCCCGGGCTGCAACGGCTTCGGGGCGGTACTAGAGTACGACGAGGCCCTCATCGTCCCGGACGCCGCCCGCTCGCTCGAGGAAGGTGCGCTCGATCCATGGACCAAGCCGCGCTACGAGGGGCGTCGCCGCGTGCTGCGGGAGACCGCGCGAGCCAAGGGCATTCCGTTCGATCGGCCGTGGCGCGACCTCACCGAGAAACAGCGGCACGCTCTGCTCCACGGGGTGAGCGGCCGCTACGTCGGGATCTTCCCGTTCCTCGAACGGCTCGAGGAGAAGCGTTACAAGCAGTACATCCGCGTATTCCTGCGGCAATACCAGCTGGCCAAGACCTGTCCCGCGTGCGGCGGGGCCCGACTCAAGCCGGAGGCGCTTTCGGTCCGCCTGGGGAGCAGGACGATCGCCGAGGCCGCCGCCCTCACGGCCGCCGAGCTGCGGGAGTGGCTGGGCCAGCTCGCGCTCGGACCGTTCCAGCAACGCGTCGCCGAGCACGTGCTGGGAGAGCTCGCCGCGCGCGTCGGCTTCGTGAACGACGTCGGCCTGGGGTATCTGACGCTGGACCGGCAGACCCGGACCCTTTCGGGCGGTGAAGCGCAGCGCATCGCGCTCTCCAACGCGCTGGGGTCGCACCTGGTGGACACGCTGTATGTGCTCGACGAACCGTCCATTGGACTCCACCCGAGCGATACCGACCGTTTGCTCGGGCTGCTGCGCCGCCTGGCCGACGCGGGCAACACGGTCGTCGTGGTGGAGCACGATGCCGCGGCGATGCGGGCAGCCGATTACATGGTGGAGCTGGGTCCCGGCAGCGGCGACGCGGGCGGGCACCTCGTCTACCAGGGCCCCGCCGCCCGGGTGTGCGAGGCCGGCACGCTCACCGGCCAGTACCTCTCGGGCGAGAAGCGGATTGCCGTGCCGTCCGCGCGGCGGGCGGCGGGGCCGCGCTGGCTGTCGATCCGCGGGGCGCGGCTCCACAACCTGGCGGGGGTGGACGTGCGAATCCCTCTCGGCACCTTCACCGTCGTCACCGGTGTGTCGGGCTCGGGCAAGTCCACGCTCGTGCACGACGTGCTTTACCGGCAACTCGAGCGCCGCCTGCGGGGAGCGCACAGCGCCAAGGAGCACCTGGGGGAGCCCGTCGGCGCGGTCGACGCGCTCGAAGGCTGGGAAGCGCTCGCCGACGCGGTGCTCATCGACCAGTCCCCCATCGGCCGGACTCCGCGGTCCAACCCGGTCACGTACGTGAAGGCGTTCGATGACCTGCGAGCGCTCTTCGCCTCACTGCCGCTCGCCCGCGAGCGCCGCTATACGCCGAGCACGTTCTCCTTCAACGTCGCGGGCGGCCGCTGCGAGGCGTGCGAGGGCGCGGGCCACGTGCTCATCGAGATGGTATTCCTCGCGAACGTGTTCGTGCCGTGCGAGCACTGCGGCGGCCGGCGGTTCAAGCCAGCGGTGCTCGACGTGCGGCTTGAGGACCGGTCGATCTACGACGTGCTGCAGTGGACGGTCGACGAAGCCATCCGCCGCCTCCACCGCCACCCGCGCCTGGCGCGGGCGCTGTGGTACCTGCAGCAGGTAGGCCTGGGCTACCTGCGGCTCGGCCAGCCGGCGACGACGCTGTCGGGCGGCGAGGCGCAACGGCTCAAAATCGCGCGCGAGCTGAGCTCGGCGCGCGGCGGCGGACGCCGCCCCGGCGGCCGGGCCCGGAACCTCTACCTCCTCGATGAGCCGACGACCGGACTGCACCTCGACGACGTCCGCACGCTGTGCCGCGTGCTCGATCGGCTGGTCGACGCCGGGCACACCGTCGTGGTCATCGAGCACCACCTCGATCTCATCAAGCGCGCCGACTGGGTGGTGGACCTCGGGCCCGGCGCCGGCGACGAGGGCGGCCGTGTCGTTGCGCAGGGCACTCCCGAGGACGTCGCCGGGGAGCCGACCTCGCGGACGGGCCGCTATCTCAAGGAGCTCCTCTGACCCCGCGCCGGGCCGACGTCACCCTGATCGGAGCGACGCTGATCTGGGGCGCGGCCTTTCCCGTCGTCAAGGCGGCCCTCGCCTCGAGCACACCCCTCGCCTTCCTCGCCATCCGCTTCGCGATCGCGGCCGCGGTGCTGACGCCGTTCACGTCCCTCGCTGCACCGTTCACCCGGCGCGAGCTGACCGCTGGGGCGCTGCTCGGCACTATCCTGGGCGGCGGCTTCGCGGCCCAGGTCGTCGGCCTGGTCTACACGACGCCCGCGCGCTCGGCCTTCATCGTCGGCATCTCCTCGGTGCTGGCGCCGCTGGTCGCGTTCCTGGCGCTGCGGGAGCGCACCCGCTGGACCGCCCTGGGCGCGCTGCTCATCGCCGCAGGCGGGATGTACTTCCTCACCGCTCCCGATGCCGGCGGTTTGAACCGCGGCGATGTGTGGACGCTGCTCACCGCCGTCCTTTTCGGAGGGCAGATCGTCGCGGTGGCCGAGCTGTCGCGGCGCTACGATCCCGGACGGCTGGTATGGATGCAGACCGCCGCCACGGCCGTGGTCGCCGCGCTGGGCGCCCTACTGCTCGAGGACGCACATGTGCGCTGGAGCGCCACATTCACCGCCGAGCTGCTCTACGCCGCGGTGTTTGCGACCGCGCTCGCCCTGCTGTGGCAGATGCGGGCCCAGCGCCACATGTCCTCGGCGCGCGCGGCGCTCATCTTCTGCCTCGAGGCCGTCTTCGCCGCCGCGGCGTCCTGGCTGTGGTTCGGGGAGCGGCTGTCGCTCCCGCAGTGGCTGGGGGGCGGGTTGATCCTGACGGGGATGGTCGTGGCGGAGCTGCCGCAAGGCCATCAGCCGTCAGCCGTCAGCCGTCAGTCGAGCACCCCCCGTTGAACTCCTTGTGCCTCACGGCGATATTCTGCGCCAGCTGATGGCTGATCGCTGATGGCTGACGGCTTTCTTTCCCGAGTAGCTCAGTTGGTAGAGCAGCCGGCTGTTAACCGGCGGGTCGCAGGTTCGAGTCCTGCCTCGGGAGCTTCCTCCCCTTCCTCCCCTACCGCCCGCCCCGTTTTTGTACTCTGGCGGTATGTCGGCCCGTTTCCTAGAATCTCGTGAGCCGTCACACGGAGGCCGACGCCGAGCGCATGCCAACCCCGACCGAAGTCGAGATCCTCCTCGTCGAGGACAACCCGAACGACGTCGAGTTGACCTTGCGAGCGCTCACGAAGCACCGTCTCGCCAACAAGGTACTCGTCGCCCGCGACGGCGTGGAGGCCCTCGAATTCCTGTTGGGTGAGAGCCCCACCGTGAGCCTACCGAAAGTCATTCTCCTCGATCTGAAGCTCCCCAAGGTCGACGGCCTGGAGGTGCTGCGGCGCCTCAGGGAGAGCGACCGCACCAAGGCCATCCCCGTCGTCGTTCTCACGTCGTCGCAGGAAGAGCCCGACATCGCGGCGAGTTACCGCCTCGGCGCGAACAGTTACATAGTCAAGCCAGTGGACTTCGAGGCCTTCGTCCGTGCCGTCGCCGACGTGGGGCTGTACTGGCTGCTGCTGAACGAGCGCCCGCCCTGAGCCGATGACCGCCCCGCTGCGGATCCTCTTGGTCGAGGACAACGTCGCGGACGCCGAACTCATCTTGCGCGAGCTGAAGCGGGCCGAGCTCGTGTGCGTCACCAAGCGAGTCATGACGGCCGTCGAGTTCTCGGCCGTGCTGCGCGAGTTCCTTCCCGATCTGGTGCTCGCCGACTTCCGCCTACCTGCGTTCGGCGGGCTGCAGGCGCTCCGCATCCTGCAACACGAGCGCCCCGCGGTCCCGCTGATCATCGTGACGGGTACGCTGGATGAGGAGACGGCCGCGGAATGCATCAAGCTCGGTGCGACCGACTACCTGTTGAAGAACCGCCTCGTGCGCCTCGGCCCAGCCGTCCGGGCGGCGCTGGCGCTCAAGCTATCCCGGGAGGAGCAGGCCAGCGCCGAGGAAGCGCTGCGGCGCAGCGAGGCGAGCCTCGCGAAGGCCCAGGAGATCGCCCATTTGGGCAACTGGGAGCTGAACCTCAGCGACCTGGACGACCTCGATCGTAATCCCCTCTGGTGGTCCGACGAAGTCTATCGGATCTTCGGTCATCCGCCCCGCGCCTTCCCCGCTTCCAACGAAGCGTTCTTCCGGGCGGCGCACC
Organism: Gemmatimonadota bacterium; assembly: GCA_003223415.1. Taxonomy (GTDB): domain Bacteria; phylum Gemmatimonadota; class Gemmatimonadetes; order Gemmatimonadales; family GWC2-71-9; genus 13-1-40CM-70-15. The sequence continues at coordinate 14,051 of QHUY01000029.1, read as the reverse complement.
CCGACGACGTCCCGCGCATTCGAGAGGCGATCGCCCACACGTTGCGCGATGGCGTCCCCTACTCGATCGAGCACAGGATTCTCCTCCCCGACGGCAGCGAGCGCACCGTGCTGGAGCAATCCATCCTGATCCGGGACGAGACCAATCGCCCGGTGCGGCTGGTCGGGACCGTCCTTGACGTGACCGAGCGCAAGCGCGCCGGTGAGCTGCAGGCGGCCACGTTCCGGATCGCCCAGGCCGCTCTCGCCGCCCCCACGCTCCAGCAGCTGCTGCCCGCCATCCACGCGATCATCCAGGAGCTGATGCCGGCCGCCAACTTCTACGTGGCCCTCTGCGACGACGCGAACCGGATGATCAGCTTCCCGTACTTCGTGGACGAGGTCGACCGCACCTTCAACCCGAAGCCGTTCGGCAAGGGGCTCACCGAGTTCGTGATCCGCACAGGCGAGCCGCTGCTCGCCACGTCCGAGGTGTACCGCGAGATGGAGCGCCAGGGCGAGGTCGAGCTGATAGGCGCCCCCTCGTTGGATTGGGTGGGCGTGCCGCTCAAGCTGGGCGAGAAGACCATCGGCGTGCTTGCCGCGCAGACCTACACCGAGGGGGTGCGCTACGGAGCGCGCGAACGCGACATCCTCCAGTTCGTCTCCACTCAGGTGGCGCAGGCCATCGAGCGCAAACACGCGGAGGACCAGCTCAAGGAGAGCGAGACCAAGTACCGCGTCCTGTTCGAGTCCAACCCCGAGGCGATGTGGGTCTACGACAGCAAGACGCTGCGGTGCCTGGCCGTCAACGACGCTGCCGTGGCCCGGTACGGCTGGTCCCGGGAAGAGTTCTTGCAGATGACGATTCGCGACATCCACCCCGCCGCCGAGCAAGACAAGCTCGAGGCCCTGCTGGCCCTCCCCCCAGAGCAGGCCACCGTCCACCGCGGACTGCGCCACTGCCGCAAGGACGGCAGCCTGATCGACGTGGAGATCCTGGCCCACTCCGTCACCTTGGCCGGCCGCCCCGCGCGGCTCGTGCTGGCCAAGGACGTGACCGAGCGGCTGCGGCTGGAGGAGCAGCTGCGGCGGGCGCAGAAGATGGAAGCCGTCGGGCGGCTCGCGGGCGGCGTCGCCCACGACTTCAACAACATCCTCACGGCCATCATCGGCTCGGCCGAGCTGCTCATCGAGGACCTGCCGGAAGGACACGAGCACCGCGTCGACGCCGAGGAGATCCGGCGCGCCGCCGGGCGGGCGGCGGACCTGACCCGCCAGCTGCTCGCCTTCAGCCGCCAGCAGGTGCTGGCCCCCAAGGTGCTGGACCTCAATGCGATCGTGCGAGGCGTGGAGAGGATGCTGCGCCGCCTCATCGGCGAGAATATCGAGCTGCGGACCGCCCTCGCCGGCGACCTCGGCGCCGTGCGGGCCGATCCCAGCCAGCTCGAGCAGGTGATCCTGAACCTGGCGGTGAACGCGCGCGACGCGATGCCGCACGGGGGCAAGCTGACGATCGAGACCGCCAACGTCGAGCTCGACGACCAGTACGCCCGCGACCATGTGACCGCGGGCCCCGGCGCCCACGTGCTCCTCGCGGTCTCCGACACCGGCAGCGGCATGGACGAAGCGACGCGGGCCCACCTGTTCGAGCCGTTCTTCACCACCAAGGAGATCGGCCGCGGCACAGGGCTCGGCCTGGCGACGGTGTACGGGGTGGTCAAGCAGAGCGGCGGCCACATCTGGGTCTACAGCGAACCGGACCACGGCGCCACGTTCAAGATCTATCTGCCGCGCGTTGCGGAGGCCCCCGAGCCCCTGGCGGCCGCTGAGCCGGGGGGCGTCCGGGCGGCGGCCCGCGGGAGCGAGACCATCCTGCTGGTCGAGGACGAGCAGATCGTCCGCAGCCTCGCGCGCCGGGTGCTGACCCAGCAGGGCTACACCGTTCTCGAAGCCCCGGCCGGAGCGGAGGCGCTGGCCGTCTCCGACGCCCACGCCGGCGAGATCCACTTGCTGCTGACCGACGTGGTGATGCCGGGCATCGGGGGCCGCGAACTGGCCCGGCAACTCGCCGAGCGGCGCCCGCGCGCCCGCGTACTGTATCTCTCAGGCTACAGCGATGACGCCATCGTCCGCCACGGACTCCTCGATCCCGGCACCTTCTTCCTGCAGAAGCCATTCACGCCGCAGGCGCTGACCCGCAAGGTGCGTCAGGTTCTCGACGCCGGCCGCTGAGCGGGCCGGGGACTGGCGCATCGCCGCGCCCCTCCCTATTGTCGCCTGCGAGACCGTGGACCCCCTGCCCTCCGACCCCAGAGCCCCGGCCGATGCGGCCGACGCCGCCTCGCTGTTGCACGAGCGCGAAGCACCCGACCGCGCCGAGCAGCAGCTCCGAGAAACGCTGTCCTTACTCTCGGCCACGCTCGAGTCCACCGCCGACGGCATCCTGGTCGTGGACCGCGAGGGCCAGGTCACGAGCTTCAACCGCAAGTTCGCCCAGCTGTGGCGCCTCCCGGACGGGCTGCTGGGCTCCCGCGACGACGACCGGCTGATCGCGTACGTGCTGGAGCAGCTCACGGACCCGGACGCCTTCGTCGTCAAGATCCGCGAGCTCTACGGGCGGCCCGATGCGTCGAGCTTCGACATCCTCACGTTCAAGGACGGCCGCGTGTACGAGCGCTACTCCCAGCCACAGATGATCGGCGGGCACGCGGTGGGGCGTGTCTGGAGCTTCCGCGACGTCACCGAGCGACGGCGGGCCGAGCGACTGCAGCAGGCCACGTATCGGATCGCCGACGCGGCGAGCGCTGCCCGAAGCGTCCAAGATCTCCTCGCCGCGGTGCACCGCACGGTGGGTGAACTCATGCCGGCCACCAATTTCTACGTGGCCTTGTACGACGAGGCCACCCGCATCATCAGCTTCCCCTACTTCGTGGACGAGATCGACGAGGCGTTCGAGCCCAAGCCCTGGGGCAAAGGGCTCACCGAGTACGTCATCCGCACGGGCCAGCCCTTGCTCGCGACCCCCGACGTGTACCGGGACATGGAGCGCCGCGGCGAGGTCGAGCTCATCGGCGCGCCGTCGCTGGACTGGGTCGGCGTACCGCTCAAGCTCGGCGACACGACCATCGGCGTCCTGGTGGTGCAGACGTACACCGAGGGCGTGCGCTACGGCGAGCGCGAGCGCGATATCCTCCAGTTCGTCTCGACGCAGGTCGCGCGCGCCATCGAGCGCGCCCGCGCCGACGAGCAGCTACGCCGCAGTGAGACACGCTATCGCCTGCTGTTCGAGTCGAACCCAGAGGCGATGTTCGTCTACGACCCGGGTACCCTCCGGTTCCTCGCCGTCAATGAGGCGGCCGTAGCCCGCTACGGGTGGACGCGCGAGGAATTCCTACGGATGACTCTGCCCGACGTCCGGCCGCCCAGCGAGATCCCCAGACTCGAAGCGGCGCTGGCCGCTCAGGACCGTGGCGCGGCGACGGTGAGCGACACCAAGCACCGGAAGAAGGACGGGTCCCTCATCGACGTGGAAGTTCTCTCGGACTGGATCGAGTTCGAAGGCCGGCGCGCCCGGCTCGTGCTCGCCAAGGACGTCACCGAACGGCTTCGCCTCGAGGAGCAGCTGCGCCAGTCCCAGAAGATGGAGGCCATCGGCCAACTGGCAGGCGGCATCGCTCACGACTTCAACAACCTGCTCACCGCGATCCTCGGCTTCTGCGGCCTGCTCGAGCGTCAGGTGGGCGCCAACGCGCAGATGCGCGGGGACGTCGCTGAGATCCGCCACGCGGCAGGGCGCGCCGCCGAGCTCACTCGCAAGCTGCTCGCTTTCGGCCGCCGCCAGATGCTCGCCCCACGGGTGCTCGACCTCAACGGTCTCGTCGCGGACCTCGATAAGATGCTGCGACGCGTCATCGGCGAGCACATCGAGCTCGTCACCCAGCTCGACCCCGAACTGGCCCCTGTGAAAGCCGACCTCGGCCAGCTCGAGCAGGTCATCCTGAACCTCGTCGTCAACGCCCGGGACGCCATGCCGCAGGGCGGCCGGGTCAGCATTCAGACCGCCAACACCGATCTGGATCTGGCCTACGCGGACACTCACGCGCCGGTCGTGCCGGGCCGCTACGTCCTCCTCGCCGTCTCCGACACCGGCACCGGTATGCACCCCGAGGCCAAAGCCCACCTGTTCGAGCCGTTTTTCACCACCAAAGAAGTCGGCAAGGGCACGGGTCTGGGCCTGGCCACGGTGTACGGGATCGTCAAGCAGAGCGGTGGCTACATTTGGGTGTACAGCGAGTCCGGCAGCGGCACGTCAGTGAAGATCTACTTGCCCCGCAGCGACCAACCAGTCCAGCCGGTTCCGCGCCCACCCGTGCTCGCGGGGTTGCCCACCGGCACCGAGACGGTCTTGGTGGTCGAGGACGCCGAAGCCATCCGCTCCCTCGCCCGCAAGGTGCTCACCGCCCAAGGCTACACGGTTCTGGAAGCGGGCGACGGGGTGGAAGCACTGCAGATCGCCGAGCGGCACACCGGGATGCTGCACCTCGTGCTTACCGACGTCGTCATGCCGGGCATGAGCGGGCGGGAACTCGCGCAACGTCTGGCGCCGCTGCGCCCGCAACTCAAACTGCTGTATATGTCGGGCTACACCGGCGACGCAGTGGTGCACCGCGGTGTTCTCGAGGACGGCCTGCCCTTCCTTGCCAAACCGTTCACGCCCGAGGATCTTGCGAGCAAAGTGCGCGACGTCCTCGACGGCCTCCCTTAAACCCCCCGGATCCCAAGCCCGAACAAACACCAAATTTGTAGGAAAAACCGGCACTAATGAGCGATTGTGCGCTCACTTTCTGCTCTAATGGCTTGGTACATATTATCTTAGCATGGCGCAAGGGCCTGTTGCTACACCGCAACACAATGTGAATCAAGGGATTCCGCGTGGGGCTCACCGGCCACTACCCCACCCTCAGGTAGATTCCCCCATGCCTCTGCACCCTCTGTACGGCCACGAGGGGCCTCGCAACCGGCTGGCAGGCGCCATCGCCTCCGGCCGGTTGCCGCAAGCGTTGCTGTTTGAGGGCCCCCGAGGGGTCGGAAAACAGCGGCTGGCGCTCTGGCTCGGCCAGCTCCTCCTTTGCGAACGGCAGGTCGAGCGTGAGCCATGCGGGGAGTGTCGCAGCTGCCATCTGGCGCTGGCACTTCAACACCCCGACCTCCACTGGTTCGTACCGGTCGAGGTGATCAAGAAGGGCGCGGACGCGGACAAGCAGGTCGATCTGGTCGAGGAAGCGCTCGCGCTGGAGATGGCGGCGCGCCGTCATCAGCCACTGTACGAAGCCGCGCCCGGCCTGGCGAGCCACGGGATCGCCTCCGTGCGATTGCTGCTGCGACGGCTCGCGCTCACGCCCGCGATGGGGCCGCGCAAGGTCTTCATCATCGGGGATGCAGAGCGGCTGATTCCGCAGCAAGGGGCCGAGGCCGCAGCCAATGCCCTGCTCAAGGCGCTGGAAGAGCCGCCCGCGGACACCGTGTTCCTTCTGACGGCGAGCGAGCCTGAGGCGCTGCTACCGACCATCCTGTCTCGCGTCATGCGGGTTAGGCTGGCACGGGTTCCCGACAGTGTCGTGGCATCATTCGCGCAGCACGAGCTGAAATCAGCAGGGAGCGCGTCGAAACAGCGGGAAATGGCTGCAACCGCAGAGGGCTGCATTGGCAAGCTCCTTGCGACAGCAGGGGCTCAGTCCGGAGATGCCGCGGAGTCGTATCTCACTGCCGTACGGGCTGACCCGACGAGCCGCTACGCTTACGCGCTGCGGCAGCCTGCCTACCAGGCACGTGGCGCGTTCACCGCCATGCTGGATGAGCTGCTCGAGCTGTTGCGTGCCGAGGCTCATGAAGGAGCGACCTCGCAGGTGGTCGCTGCGCTCGCTCGAGTGCTCGAGGCGCGGGAAATGGCGCAGGGGAACGTGAACCCCCAGCTCCTCACCGCCGTTCTATCTGAGGGTCTGGGTGGGGGGGGGGGGGGGGCGGTATGAAGCTGAGCCACGTAGACGCGGCCGGCCGAGCCAGGATGGTGGACGTAGGGGACAAGCCGATCACGGCCCGCACAGCGGTTGCCGAAGGCGCGATCATGATGTCCCCGGACGCGTTCCGGCTCGTCGCCGACCAGGCGGTCGCCAAGGGTGACGTGCTGGCAGTGAGCGAGGTCGCGGGGACGCTCGCGGCGAAGCGGACGGCAGAGCTGATCCCGCTGTGCCATCCGGTCACCCTCGACCACCTGGAGGTTGAGGCCTGTCTGGACGAGCAACTCCCGGGGATCCGCGTGCGCGCGGTCGCCCGGGTCGTGGGCAAGACTGGAGTGGAGATGGAAGCGCTGACTGCGGTGTCGGTCGCGCTGCTGACGGTCTACGACATGGTGAAGGCTGCCGACCGGGGGATGGAGATCCTCGGCGTGCGGCTGCTGGAGAAGACCGGAGGGACGCGTGGGGACTGGCGTCGAGATGCCACCCGCGAGACTTGACTGGCAGTTGACCGGGGCGCGCCAACTTACGGGCGTAGAACCGGCCGACTCATACAAGAGAGGGCTATGCATACGAAAACCCAGAAACTGATGCTGCAGGGAGGGATGATCCTCCTGGGCGCTTTGGTGGTGAGCGGCATCGGCGGTTGGGCTCGGCGCGCCAGAGCAGACGATCAGCCAGTGCCGCTGACGGCGCCCGCGCTGCTGGGCGAGTTGCGCTCGCTTTCGCAGCAGTTGGAGGCCGCGAAAGGTGAGCTCGCGGTGGCCCGCGTGCAGTTGGAGCGCGCCAACGCGATCATCGAGTACTCCACCCACTACGGCATCTCCGCCGACCTGGCTGCGGTGATCTACGACGTCGCCCTGCCGGAAGGCGTTGACCCGAACCTCGCCTTCCGCCTCGTGAAGGTAGAGTCGGGCTTCAACCCGCACGCCAAGAGCAAGGCAGGCGCGCTGGGACTGACCCAAGTACTGCCGAGCACCGCGCGGCTGTACGAGCCGGGCCTCACCACGCAGCAGATGTACGAGCGGGAGACGAGCCTGCGGGTGGGCTTCCGCTACCTGCGGGATCTGCTAGAGCGCTACGATGGTAACCTGGAGCGGGCGCTGCTGGCCTACAACCGCGGCCCGGGCAAAGTGGAGGAGCTCCTGGGCGCCGGGAAAGACCCCCGCAACGGGTACTCCACGACGGTCATGAGGGGTTACCGCCGGCCGCGGACCCAGTCGAGCGAATAGCCCGGCGGGCCCCGGCGGGAGATCGGGAAACGCGGCCAGAGTGATTCTCTGGCCGCGTTTGTTTTCAGCAGCTGCGGGGAGGCGACGCGGCCGGACCCGGGCACGTGCCGGCCGCCGGGATCTTCAGGACGTCGCCGGGTCGGATGACCGACGCCACCGTCAGCCCGTTGTATTCGAGCAGCTGAGTGAGCGAGACCCCGTAGCGCCGGGCGATCTGGGTCGCGGTCTCCCCAGCCCTCACCCGGTGCGCCGACACTGCCCCCACACCGCCTCGGCTGATGCGCCGCACGCGGCCTTCGGGCGGTACGCTCCAGGCGGAGGCCGGCACGATGCGGCCGCTCACCGGGATGATGATCCGCTGACCGATGCGCAGGGCGTGCGGCCGCAGCCGCGGATTGGCGCTCTGGATCATCGCTACGGTGACGCGGTAGCGCCGCGCGATTTCCGAGAGCGTCTGCCCCCGCGCCACGTAGTGGTCCAGGAAGGTGACACGCTCGGTAGCGGGTAGCGTGTCGTAGCGTATCGCCACGAGGGCGCCGCGGCCGCGTGGAACGCGCACGGTCACCTCGTGGCCAGGAGGGGTAATGCCACGCACGAAACGCGGATTGAGCTCCAGGATCGCCGCGATGCTCGTGTCGGCGAGGCGCGCGACCACATCCAGTCCCGTCGCGTCCGGAATCGTGATCTCGTCGAAGACGAGCGGTGGCAGGCGCTGGATCTCCGTGAAGCCATAGCGATCGGGCTGCTTGGCGATGAGCGAGGCGGCGATGAGCTTGGGTACGTAGTCGCGCGTTTCGCGGCGCAGGTAGCGTCGGTCGGCGAGTTGGAAGAACGTGTAATCGGTCAGCGTGTCCTGCTCGCCCGGCAGGCGGGCCACGCCGCGCTCGATCCGGGCAACGCCGGCGTTGTAGGCCGCCGCGGCGAGGTACACGCTCCCCAGCCGCTGGACCAGGTCCGCGAGGTAGGTGACCGCGGCGTCCGTCGCCTTGTACGGGTCCCGTCGCTCGTCCACCCAGGGATCAACCGTCAGTCCGTAGAGCCGCGCCGTGCTGGCCATGAACTGCCACATGCCCACCGCGCGCGCCCGGCTCACCGCCGTGTTCGACAAGCCGCTCTCGATGAGCGTCAGGTAGATGAGGTCTTCCGGGAGGCCGCGGGCGCGAAGGCGCTCGCGGATCATTCCCTCATAACGCCCCAGGCGCGACAACCAGATCTCGAAGCGGTCGCGGGCGTCCACCTGGAAAAACTCGAGATACTCGAGCACGCGGCGATTGGTCGCGAAGGTTGTGACGTCGATATCGAACAAGGGCTCGTCCGGCCTCGGCGCCGCACCGATCGCCACCTTGCCCTCGGGGCCGAACAGCCGCTCGGCCTCTTTGGCCACCTCCTCACCACGCACTGCCGGAGCGCTGGCCGTCGAATCGCGGCCGGGCCGGACGAGCGTACCCAGCACGGCGACGCTGTCGGGGTGGCTCCGCCCCGCGAGGGTGTCCGGGGGGGGGCGTGCGTGTGCTGTCGGGCGTTGCAGGCGCGAGCGTCGTCGTGATCGGGGAGGGAGCGGGGGGCGGGGAGGGAGGGGGAGCGCTCCGGCGTGCGCCGCCGGCGCAGGCGACGAACAGCAGCGCCTGGGACGCGACCAAGGCGAGCCGCCGCATCATCGAGTCGCGAAGAAGTTGCCGAGGATACGGTTCGTGGCGTTCAGCACCGCCAGCGCCGCACCTCGCGGAGGATCGGACTCGGTCAGATAGCTCCCGACCAGTCGGGACGCCGACTCCGGCTCCCGCGCTGACAGAGACACGATTACGACCGTCGCATCGAACGCGCGCACCGCTTTCACCCCCAGCAGCTCGAACGCCACCTTCGTCTGCACAGCCTGCTCCAACGCCTGGACCGCCGCCGCGGCGCAGCAGCGCAGCTCGCCGGTCTGCGACGTGACGCCATGGCTCTCGCCCACGAACTGGCGTCCGTCCGACCATCCCAGCACCACGCGTGCATGGCACCGGCCGCTCGGTTCCCACCGACGCTGCCGTCATCGCTCAGTCGAACCGCACTTCGATCTGCTGGCGCGCCGACGCATCGTGCGGCGACGACACGACGTCAACCTCCAAGTGCGGCCGCCCGAGCTCGTCCCGCTCCGCCGAGACCACCAGGATCAGCCCCGACTCGAGCTCGACCTTGAGGTGCCGGATGTCCGACCGCACCGTCACGTCCCGCACCGTCTCGCCGCGCAGCCGCGCGACCGCCGCGACGATACGGCGCAGGTCCGCCAGCGCCACCGACTTCACGCCAACCGCTCCGCCAGCAGCTGGGACAGCGCGGCATCGGGGATACGCTCCGCTTGGCTGAACAGGGACGACTTCGAGGTGGCCTCCAGCGGATAGAGCGTCCAGAACGACCGACCGCGGGCGCGGTCCGCCGCAGCCCGAAACGAGAGCACCAACTGCCAGGCCTGCGTGTGCGCACGCCGCTCCGCCACCGCGTCCACGTGCCAAACCTGATTATCGTGGGCGATTACCCGCCAGGGCATACGTCACCTCCCCTGATCGGGGGATTCGGGGACCGCCCAATATGCGTGTAAGTGCAAGTCCCGTCAATAGTTGAGAAGATCAGACCTCGGGGATCCGAGGGAGGAGGGGGTCAGTCCCCCCGAGAGACCAGGGCCCGGAAGCGCCGCGAGAGATCGCGGGTGACCGGACCCGCGGTGCCGCTGCCGATGCTGCGGCCGTCGAGTTTGGATACCGAGACGATCTCGGCAGCGGTGCCGGTGAGGAACACCTCCTGGGCCGTGTAGAGGTCGTAGCGGTTGAGCGGCTGCTCCTCGATGCCGTAGTTCGCCTCGTGCGCCAGCTCGATGATGGCATCGCGGGTGACGCCGCGCAGGATGCCCGTATAGGGAGGGGGCGTGCGCAGGGTGCGGTCGCTCACCGCGAACAGGTTCATACCGCTCGCCTCGGCGACGTAGCCGCCCGCGTCCAGCATGATCACCTCGTCCACCCCCGCGGCAATCCCTTCCATCTTGGCGAGAATGTGCGACAAATAGTTGAGCGACTTGATACGCGGCGAGAGGCTTTCGCGATGGTTGATGGGGGTGGCGGCGGTGAGTACGGTGAGGCCCTTCTCATAGCGATCGGCAGGGTAGAGCCTGATGGTGTCGACGATGCAGATGACGGACGGCTTGGGGCACTTGCGGGGGTCCAGCCCCAGATCGCCGACCCCGCGGGTCACGACGAGCCGCAGGTAGGCGTCTTTCAGGCTGCTGCGGCCCAGAGCTTCCTCGACCAGCGCCGCCATCTCCGGCTGGGGGAGCGGCACATCGAGCCAGATCGCCTTGGCGGACGCGTAGAGCCGGTCGAGATGCCGGTCGAGGCGGAAGAGACGCCCGCTGTAGGCGCGGATGCCCTCGAACACCCCGTCGCCGTACAGAAAGCCGTGGTCGAACACGGAGAGGACCGCCGTGTCGCGGTCGTGGTACTTGCCGTCGATCCAGACAACCGTCACGAGGGGGCTCCAGGAGGTGGCGCCGGAATCTGCCTCCGGCGCCACTGCCTGACAACTCCCATCACCGGTCCTGCGTGGCGCCGCTCAGCGGGAGGGAGGCTGGTCGAGCTCCGCCTGGTGCTGGATGATGCGCCCCACCAGCCCGTAGCGCCGCGCCTCCTCGGCGCTGAGCCAGAAGTTGCGCCGGGTGTCCTCCTCTATGCGCTCCAGCGGCTGACCGGTCTGCTGGGCGAAGACGCGATTGAGGCGGTCCCGCATCTTGAGGATCTCGCGCGCTTCGATCTCGATGTCGCTGGCCGTGCCGCCGGCGCCGCCGGCCGGTTGGTGGAGCAGGAACCGCGTGTTCGGAAGGCAATACCGATCCTCGCGCGGGACCGCGATATAGATCAAGGCCGCGGCGCTCGCAACCCACCCGGTGCCCACCATCCGCACCCGCGCGCTCAGGAAGCGGACCAGGTCGTGCACGGTGTCGCCGGACTCCACGTGGCCGCCCTGGGAGTTGATGAAGACGGTGATGTCGTCGCTGGACTCGCTCGCGAGCGCGAGCAGCTGCGCCGTCACGTTCGCCGCGAGCCGCTGGTTGATCTCTCCGCTGATGATCACGGTCCGCGCCCGGAACAGCCGCTCGGCGACCAGGCTCTGGACCGGAACGAGCACCGGCTCGAGCGAGGAGGGAGGGGGGGGGAGCTCTTCCATGCGTACTCCAGGGTTGAGGCCGACGATGTGGTCAATCCCCTAGCACGCCTAGCCGGTGGGAGGGAGGGGGAGGGGGAGGCGCAGCTCGAGCCATTCGACCTGTGCATTGCGCACCGCATCGCGCACGCGCCGCTCGCGAGGGGTCAGGTCGGACGCGCCAGTCTTCACCTCGACGAAGACGACGCGCTTGACGTCTCCAGTGCAGAGCCCGTCGAAGACTACAAAATCGACCGGGGAGCCCAAAAACCGGGCGTCCTTCGGGTTGAACTGGAACCCGGGCAGCAACGGCACGAGCTGCTCGTACACCTTTCCGGCCGTTACGGCCTGGCTCCGCAGCACCGCGTCGAGGCGCACCATGCGCGTGTACCGCGCCTTCCACAGGAAGAAGCCCAGCAGGATCGCGATGGCGCCGACAAGCAGCAGGAGGATGAACGGGAGTGTCACGGGCGGTGCCGGTCGCAGGTGAGGGAGATGAGCCGGGCGGGGATCGAACCCGCGGCCTGCGGATTAAAAGTCCGCTGCTCTACCAACTGAGCTACCGGCTCGGGTTAGGCAGGAGAAGAACTTAGCGAGCTAGGCGACGCAGAGGGAGTGCCAGGCAGGCCTCAACACCCAGGGTCTGCTGCCCTGACGCTTAGCCCATAGCCCGACGGCGGCTTCAGCGAGTAGTCGCTGCCGGCCACCTCTACAATCCCAGCGTGGTACCGAGTGACGGCACAGACATTCTCGACGCGGATTCGGGCAACCTCGCCGGGGGCGATCGAAGCTCCGCGCGGTGCGAAGATGGCGATTCGCACCGAGTCGGCGGCTATGGTATCAACCATTGCGCTCAGTGCCTGAGAGGAAGCGCTGATTGCCTGCGCTGGCCCGGTCAGGTCGAACATGATCGCCCTGTCACCATTGCTCGGACTCTGTAGCCACACGGATAGCTCGCCGGCTCGCGGTCCTTGGGGGCCGTCGCCCGAGCAGCCGACGGCGACGACCACCGACAAGATCATCACCGCAGTCCAAGGACGCGGCTTCATGAACGGCTCCTCCTCGGGACTGACCTCATGAGTTCGGCCCTGTTCACCGTCCCTCCTCGGTCGAGCCACGCCAGCACGTCACCGATGTCGTAGCGACCGTTCCGGTTGCCATACGCATCGAGATGGCGCTGGAGCTCAGGCGCCAGGAGTGTGCCACTGCCTGGGAGGGAACGCGCCAGGACGGACAACGTGATGCTCGCGTCGCTGACAAACGTTGTGCCCACACTCGCGTCGGCATTCATGACCACACTGCAGGTTGTGTCTGTCCCGGAACACGCGCCCGTCCAGGCGGCGAACGTGGAACCCGACGCCGCGGAGACGGTGACCGTGACTGGCGTGCTGCTGACGTACCTGGCGCTGCAGCCAGTAGAGCTTGGCACGCCGCTGGTGATGGTGCAGCTGATGGCTGGGCTCAGGCCAGCCTGGCTGCTGACCGTGCCGCTGCCGGCGCCGCTGCCGCCGACCGTGAGCGAGTAGAGCATGAGCACGGTGACGCTGTTGGTGGTCGCTGCCGTGAGAGAGCCGGACCTGAACCGCAAGGTGTGGCTCCCGCTACCGATGATCCGGAGGTCCGTGAACGTGGCCAGGCCGTCGGAGGTGGTGGTGGCCACGCTCGTGCCGCCCACGGTGCCGCTGCCGCTCGCAATGTCCGCGGTGATGACCACGTTCGCCTTGCCGACGCTGTTGCCGCTGGCATCCTGGAGTTGGATCGCGGGCTGCCGGCTGAAGGGCACCCCGCTTGTGTCAATTGCGGAAGGCTGGGTGGTAATCGTCAACTGGGCCTCGGTGCCGGCGGTATTGACATTGACGGTGTTGGACGTCGCCGCGGCGAGCCCGGTCGCGCTGAAGCTCAAGGTGCGGTTGCCCAGGAGGCCGGTGATCGAGAGGTTGGTGAAGGTGGCGAGCCCGCTGCTACTGGTGGTGGCCGTGGGGGTCCCGCCCAGCGTCCCGCCGCCGGTGGCGATGGCCGCCGTGATCGTCACGCCCGACTCGCTGATGTTGTTGCCCCCGCCATCGCGCAACTGAATGGCAGGCTGCTGACCGAAGGCCACGCCGACGGTGGCGGTGGCCGAGGGCTGGGTGATGATCACCAGTTGTGTGGCCGACGACGTCACGCTGAACTGGCTCGAGGTCACCTGCGTGAGTCCCGTCGCCGTGAAGGTGAGCGTGAAGGTCCCGGTGCCGGTGATCTTGAGGTCGGTGAAAGTCGCGACGCCATTGACGGCGGAGACAGTCGTGGTGCCCGAGAGCGCCCCGCTCCCCGAGACGGTGTTCAGTGTCGCTGTGACGGCATTCGAGGAGCTGGTGGCCAGGTCTCCACCGGCGGTGCGCGCGCTCACGATCGGCTGAGCGCCCAAGATCGCGCCGTTCACCGCGCCCGCAGGCTGCGCGTCCACCGCCAGTGACGTGGCCGCCGCGACCACCGTCACCGTAGCCGACCACATGCCGCGTCCGTGCGTAGCGGCAACTAGGGTGCTCGTCCCTGCGTGATAGAGCAAGTCGAGGACGGCGACGTTGGGAAGGCCGCCGGTGAGCACCGACCAGTTGGTTCCGTCATTGGATGTCTGATAGACGCCGAGGTCGGTTCCGATCTCCAGCTCGCCA
>QHUY01000028.1 GCA_003223415.1 Gemmatimonadota bacterium | reverse complement strand
CGTCGCGGGGCGTGGTACCGCGTGCTGCAGCTGACCCCCAGCGAGGTGACCGTCGACGTCAAGGGCCGGCAAATCCCCATCCCGCGCGACCACCTCGAGGTGGTCGCCCAGCCGGCGCTGCGCTGTGCCGTCGTGCCGCGCCCCCGCAAGTCCCCGCGGCTGCCGCTGGGGTGGGGCCCGGAGTACGGGGTGTGTCCGGGGTGCCGCGAGCGCGCGCAGCTGATCAACCACCCGCAGTCGCTGCGCTGCCCCAAGTGCAACGGGTTCTTCGAGGTGGGTTGGAGCGACCCCTACCTCTCACGCCAGGTCAGCTAGCGCGTCTCGTCCTACCTGTAGAACGCCCCGTAGGCCGCCAAGGCCCGCGCCACCCCTTTATCGATTTCTCCAGCAATGTACGCCGGCAGTTGGCCGACCTTGTCCCGCACTCTGGAGGCGCCCTCGGGCGTGTGGCCCGGCTTCAAGCCCCTATACGCGTCGGTGAGACCTGCGCGCAGAGCCTCGAGCACCCACGGCTTGGTCTCCACGGTCGCCTTGGTGATTTCGACTCCGCGGACCGCTCCGGCCGGGTCGAAGCCGACCGCGACCTCGATCGGGCCATGCGGTGTATCGACTCGTACGAACAGGAACGCGCTTACCACGTTTGCGCCGCGCTTGCCGGTGTAGAACGTGAGCAGTCCGTCCTCGGGGCTCCAGTCGACCGCTTCGTGGAGCTTGTGGGCGTCGGGGTCGCTGAGGTGCACCTCACGGGCGAAGAACGCATCCGCCCCGGGGGCGAGGCGCGTCGCCGCCTCGGGGCGCTTTTCGAGAATCACCGTCGGGGTGATATGCAGGAGCGCACCGGCGACGGCGGCGCGAATGAGCCAGCTCATGCCGTGCCTCCTCTCTTTCGCGGCCACATTTGCCACATCGCGACCGCCGTCACCAGAGTGTAGCCGAGCCCCATTGCCCAGCCGCCCAGCAAGGTGACGAACGCCAAATCGCGGGAGACGAGCTTCGTGAGCCACATCCCCGCGAAGTCGAGCCAGGGCGCCGCAAACAGCAGCGTGATCATTCCGAGATGCCAAGCTTTGGGCAGGGCCAGGCCGAGGACGACGAGCGACAAGGCGCCGGCGATCACGCCGTACATCGGGACGTGCACGTGGGTGTCCTGGATCAACAGATTTTCGTCTACCTGGTGCACGTCGGATTCGCCGAAGGCGCTCATGGTCATAGGATGCTCCACCACCAACGTCGATTCCGGGGGCATGGGCATTGCCATTTCCGGACCGGCGTACGTCGCGGCCACCTTCCCAGGCGTGAACCCGGCGTAGAGCCCGACCATCCATCCGCCGAACAGGTAGGCGACGCCGAAAGTGGCGAGCAGGCAGGTGACCAGCCACTTCACCGACACGTTCGCCCGCCGCAGATCGTAGAGCATCTTCGCTCCTTAGAAGAGGTATACCAACTCGATCACCGCGCGGGTGTTGGTGCGCTGGAGTGAGGCTCCAGAGTCTTTGAAGAAGGGGGAGCGCGCGTCGTCGAGCCGCACGGCCGCCCGGATCCCCACCTGGGGCAGATGAAACGTGGTGTGCTCGATGTTGCTGAAGATTCCCTCCTGCGCACTGCGGAAGAACCACATCGGGCCCATCGTGAGCGACTGCAAGATGGTCCCGGCGCCGAGAGCGCCATGGCGATCATCGAGGTACTCGTAGCGTGCGGTGAGACCCCACTGCCGGCCCAGGCGCGCGAACCCGGTGGCCGCCGCCCCCGTCCACGAGAGGTCGACTCCCGGCACTGCGCGCTCCCGGCCGAGGTTCAATTCGGTGCCGACGATGACACGGCCGATCTCCAAGGTGACATCGTTCGAGAGCAGCGCCCGCAGATGCCCGCTCGTGCTGTCCCGCTCGGGGCCGTATACGCCCGTCACGGCCACTGTGAGGCCCGGCCGTGAGATCCACTGCGCGCGGAGCAGGCCGGTCTTGTTGCGATTGTTGTCCACGGCGACGTTCCAGCCGTTGGCCACAGCGGCGACGAGCTCGACCGTAGGCGAGGCGGTGAAGCGCATGATGGCGCCGGTCAGCTTGGACGGCCGGGCAAGCTCGAAGTTGAAGGAAGAAGTCGGGACGAAGTTGAGCGGCTCGTCGTCCCGCTCGAAGCCGATCGGCGCGTCGAACCGACCGAACGCGGCGGTCCAGCGCGTCGCCGTGTGGGGCGTCCAGCTCACGATGAGGTTGTCGATCTCCGTCGAGGACACCCCGTCTTGGAGGGCGGTGGTGAGCTGCCCGAACACGTAGGCATCCCCGACCGGTTTGAAGAAGCTCACGGCCAGCTTACCGGCCGAGAACGAGCTGCTGCGGGCGGCGCGGTCCAAGTCCGCGCGGCCCACGGCGAAGCCGGTGATCGTGACCGGCTGGGGCTCTTCGAACGTCACCTGGCGCTCCTGCGACGCGGCTGTCGCCGCAATGGCGCAGGACAGCGCGCACACCAGCGCACTGTGCATAAGGACTCCTCCGAACGGTTGTGGGAACTGCGAGCGGCGTCGCGCCCGTCAGGCGAGCGGGTTCGGAGGGGGTGGAATCGGACCCCGGACGAAACCGGGGAAGGGGGAAAGGGGAATGGGGAATGGCAAGGCAGCGATCACCGCCTCGGTGATCGGTGCGACCACCGTCGGAGCCGGCAGGGCGGGTGCCAGCAGCGCGTCACCGCCGCCGGTCATCTCGTCGCACCAGCACGGCGTGCCGGGCGGCACCTCGGTATGGTGCCCGGCGTGCGATGCGTGCGCGGCGGCGTGGTGCCGGCAGGCGGCGATCGCCCGCAGCGTCACGCCGCCCGACCCGGCGGCGAGCCAGGTGCCCGCGGCCAGTACGAGAGTCGGCAACAGCGATCCGCGTCGCATCGGGCCTCAAGTGTACGCGTACACCCGCGGCTGGCGCAACCCGCCCCGGGCTAGGTAGACTGCACCGTCTAGAGCATTTACCTCAACTTCGAATTGGTGTTCCCGACCTATGCCCACCGCTGCTGAAACCGCGCTGTCCCGGGGCCTGGAAGGGGTCGTAGCCAACGAGTCGGCCATTTGTTACGTGTTCGGCGAGGAAGGCCGGCTCATCTATCGCGGCTACGACATCCACGACCTGGCCGACCACTCCACCTTCGAGGAGACGGCCTATCTGCTCCTCAAGGGCGACCTGCCGACGCGCGAGCAGCTCAAAACATTCGCGGCCCAGCTCAAAGCGGCCCAGAAGCTGGACAAGGTCGTGCAGCGTGTCATCAAAGACGCGCCGCTCAGCGCGAATCCGATGAACGTGCTGCGGACCGCGGTGAGCGCCTCGGTGTTCGGGGACCCGGATCGCCACGACAACTCGGCCGCCGCCGAGTACCGCAAGGCGGTGCGGCTGATCGCGCAGCTGCCGACGATGGTGGCCATGTTCCACCGGCTGCGGAACGGCCAGAAGCCGCTCGCGCCGCGTCGTGGGCTCGCCCTGGCCGCCAACCTCCTGTACATGACGTCGGGCGCGGTCCCGGAGACCGAGGTCGAGCACGCCTTGGACATCGCGCTCATTCTCCACGCCGACCACGAGCTCAACGCCTCGACCTTTGCCGCCCGGGTGATCGCGGCGACGCTGGCCGACATGCACGGGGCGGTGACCGGCGCGATCGCGGCGCTCGCGGGGCCGCTGCACGGCGGCGCCAACACCGAAGTGATGAAGATGCTCCTGGACATCAAGACGCCGGATCGCGCCGAGGCGTGGATCCGCGAGGCGCTGGCGCGGAAGCAGAAGATCATGGGCTTCGGGCACCGTGTATATCGCACCGAGGACCCCCGGGCGGCGCACCTGCGGCGGATGTCCGAGGAGCTGGGTCGCAAGGCCGGCCAGTCCCAATGGTTCGCGATGCAACGCACCATCGAGGACCTGATGAAGCGCGACAAGGGGCTGTACTGCAACGTCGACTTCTACTCCGCCTCCACCTACTACGTCATGGGCATCCCGCTCGACCTGTACACGCCGATCTTCGCGGTGAGCCGGGTCAGCGGCTGGTGCGCTCACGTGCTCGAGCAGCACGGCGACAATCGGCTGATCCGCCCCCGCGCCGAGTACGTCGGCGCGATGGACCGCAAGTGGGTCCCCGTGCGCAAGCGGGGCGAGGGCGGCGGGAGCAGCGGCGGCGGCGGCGCCGGGGGAGGGGAGGGCCCCGCGTGAGCGATGCGGGTCAGAAAATCGACTACCGGGACAGCCGCTGGCTCGTCCCGGACCAACCGATCATCCCGTTCATCGAGGGTGATGGCACTGGCCCCGACATTTGGCGCGCCGCGCGGCTGGTGTTCGACGCAGCGGTCGCCAAGACCTCCGGCGGGCAGCGCCGGGTCGTCTGGCGAGAGACACTGGCCGGGGAGAAGGCCTTCCAACGCTGCGGCACCTGGCTCCCCGAGGAGACGCTCGCAGTCATCCGCGAGCATCGCGTGGCCATCAAGGGGCCGCTCACCACGCCCGTGGGCGGCGGTATCCGCTCGCTCAACGTGACGCTGCGCCAACTGCTCGATCTGTACGCCTGCATCCGACCCGTCCGGTGGTTCCGCGGCGTCCCCTCACCCATGAAGGCGCCTGAACGGCTCGACGTCGTGATCTTCCGCGAAAACATCGAGGACGTCTACGCCGGCATCGAGTACCCGGCGGGCAGCGACAAGGCAAGCCGGGTGCGCGACTTCCTGACCAAGGAGATGGGCGCCATGATTCGCGAGCACAGCGCCATCGGCATCAAGCCGATGTCGCGGTTCGGCTCGCAACGCCTGGTCGCGAAAGCGATCCAGTACTCCCTGACCGCCGGCCGCCCGTCGGTGACCCTGGTGCACAAGGGGAACATCATGAAGTTCACCGAGGGCGCCTTCCGGGACTGGGGGTACGAGGTCGCGAAAGAACGGTTCGGGGACCGGACGATGACCGAAGTGGAAGCGGGAGACGGGAAGAGGCCGCCGGGCAAGGTGGTCATCAAGGACCGCATCGCCGATGCGATGTTCCAACAGCTGTTGCTGCGCCCCGAAGAGTACGCGGTCATCGCCGCGCCGAACCTGAACGGCGATTACCTTTCGGACGCGTGCGCGGCGCAGGTGGGCGGCCTCGGCATGGCGCCCGGCGCGAACATTGGGGACGGCTATGCCGTGTTCGAGGCGACGCACGGCACCGCGCCCAAGTACGCGGGGCAGGACAAGGTGAACCCCGGGAGCGTGATCCTTTCGGGCGCCATGATGTTCGAAGAGTTGGGCTGGAGGGACGTCGCGGCCGCGATCGCTCGCGCGCTGGAGGGCGCCATCGGCGCCGGCCGCGTGACCTACGATCTGGCCCGGCTCAGGCCCGGCGCCACGACGGTCTCGACCTCCGCCTTCGGGGACGCCATAATCGAGCACCTGACATGAACAGCTCCCTCACCACCAAGCCCCTCGCCCAGGTGGAGACGCCGCTGCTCGCGGTGGCGCTCGTCGCGGGCGGCGAGCTTCCCGCCTCGCTCACCGAGCTCGACCGGGCGGCGGGGGGCGTGGTGGCCCGCGCGCTCGCGAGCGGCGACTTCAAGGGCAAGCGCGACGAGATGCTGCTGCTCTATCCCACGGCCGGCACGGCGCAGCGCCTGCTGCTCGTCGGCGTGGGCAAGGCGGCCGAGGTCACCCGCACCGCGTTGCGCCGGGCCGCCGCCGTCGCCGGCAAGCGCGCGCGCACGCTCGGTGCGACCACGTTCGCCTTCGCCGTCGCGCCCGAATCTCGCAACGACGTGTCGGCCCGTGACCTTGGCCAGGTGGTGGCCGAGGGCGCCGCCCACGGCGCGTGGATCTTCAACGAATTCAAGCAGCTGAGCAACGACGAGCCGCGGCGTGAGGTCGCGGCGGTCGACCTGGTCGTCGACGCGAAGGAGTCCAAGGACGCCGAGGCCGGCCGCCAGCTGGGCGCGGCGATCGCGGCGGGCGCCCACCTCGCCCGCACCCTGCAGATGGAGCCCGGCAACGTCTGCACGCCCCGGTATCTCGCCGAACGGGCGGTGCAGCTGGGCAAGACCCACGGCTTCACCGTCACCGTGCTCGATCTGGCGGCCATCAAGAAGGAAGGGATGGGAGCGCTGCTCGCCGTGGCGCAGGGCTCGCAGCAGGAGCCGCGGTTCATCGCCCTGGAGTACACCGGGGCAGGGGACGCGGCGCCGCTGGCCCTGCTGGGGAAAGGGGTCACCTTCGACTCCGGCGGCATCTCGATCAAGCCTTCGCAGAATATGGAGGACATGAAGTACGACATGTCCGGGGCGGCGGCGGTGCTGGGCACCTTCGAGGTGCTGGGGCGCCTGAAGCCGAAGCTCAATGTGATTGGCCTGATCCCGTCCACCGAAAACCTGCCCTCCGGCAGCGCGGTGAAGCCCGGAGACGTGGTCAAAAGTCACCTTGGCAAGACGATCGAGATCGTCAACACCGACGCTGAGGGGCGGCTGATCCTGTGCGACGCGCTCTCCTACGCCCGCCGCTACAAGCCCGCTGCCGCCCTCGATGCCGCGACCCTCACTGGCGCGGTCTCCATCGCCCTGGGCAGCCAGGCGATCGGACTCATGGGCAACGACGAGACCCTGATCGCCGAAGTGCGTGACGCCGGCGAGCGTGCCGGCGAGCGCTGCTGGCCGCTGCCGTTGTGGGACGAGTACCGCGACCTCGTGAAGTCCGAGATCGCCGACGTGAAGAACTCGGGCGGGCGCGGGGCCGGGACGATCGCGGGCGGCTGGTTTCTACGGGAGTTCGTCGAGGGTTACCCGTGGGTCCACCTCGACATCGCCGGGACCGCCTATACCGAAGGCGAAGGTCCGCACCAGGTGAAGGGACCCACGGCGATCGGCGTGCGGCTCTTCACCGAATTCCTGCTGCGGCGCGCGGGCGCTTGATCCTGCGGAGCCTCCTCCTGGCGGGGGCTCTGACCGCGGCGGCGCGGGCGGCCGCCGCGCAGGTCGATTCGCTCGGGAGACCCGCGCTCCAAGACACGACCCGCCGCCGCGGCGCGAAGGCCGACACCACTTCCCGGCACGACACCACAACCGCTTACCTGCCCACCTTCCCGGCCGCCATCCTCCCGGGCCCCCTCCCGCTGGGCGCCCGTTACAGCTTTCCCCTCGACTCGCTCGTGTTCACCAACGCGGCCACGCTGAGCGATCTGCTGCTGCACGTCCCCGGTGTCTATGTGGCGCGCGGCGGGTTCTATGGCGCGCCGGAGGTCGTGCTGTACGGCGGCCGCGGCGGCCAGGGGATCGAGATCTACTGGGACGGCATGCCCTATCTGCCGATGGGGCGGGACTCGGTGCTCCTCGACCCCGCGCGCATCTCCCTGGCCATGCTCGAGCGCGTGGACGTCGTCGTCCTGCCCGCGACGCTGCGCGTCTACCTCGTCTCGATGCGGCCGCGCTCCACGGTCCCGGTCTCGGAGGTGCGGATCCAGACCGGCGACTACTCCATCGCCGATTATCGCGGCGGCTTCCACAAGCGCTGGCGCTCGGGGGCCGGGCTTTCCATCGGCGCCGACTGGAACGCCATCGCCGGCGTGCCGGGAACGCCGACCACGGCGTTCAACAGCGTGGACCTGTGGCTCAAAGGCGAGTACGTGCCGAACGATCGCGGCGGGATCTCCTATCAGATCCTGACTTCGACGTGGGAGCGCAAAGCCCTGGCCGGCGTCGTCGACCACCGGAAGGAGAAGCGGCAGGACCGCCTGCTGCGGTTCTTCCTCGCCGCGCGGCCGGACAGCGTCGGGCCAGGACCCCGGATCGACGGCACGATCGCCAGCACCACCGTCCTCGGCGACTCGGCCGTCGCCGACCGCACCGTGGCCGCGGCGCGACTGGCGCTGAGCGACACCTGGCACCGCGCCAGCGCCTCGGTAGCAATGACGTCAGGCGGATTCCAGAGGTCCTGGGGCCTGGAAGGGCAGGCCGCATGGATGCCGCTGCCGTTCCTTACCCTCGCCGCGGACGCGCGCCACACTGCCTACACGCTCGGCCGCGTTGGAGAGCGGGCCCATCTCTCCGCCGGCCTGCGGCTCCCGTTCGGCTTTTCGGCGCACGGCGACCTCGCGGCGGGGAAGGACCTCGACGCCCCCGCGCTGCAGGCCGACACGGCGCAGCGTGCAACCGACGTGGCCGGCGCGGTCCGCTGGGACGGCCGCTTCGCCTCCCTGGAGCTCGGCGGCGTGCGGCGCGATCCGTTCTCCCCCATGGGCTTCGCCGCGGGGCTCGTGGGCCGGGACTCGATCAACGGCCTCGGCGCGACACCCCGCAGCAACTACGTCACAGTCCAGGGCGCCGTGCGGCCGCTGCCGGGGCTTACGCTCTCCGGCTGGTATTTCAACCCCCTCGCCGGCGGTGGGGACTTCGAGCCGCCCTACCACGGCCGCCTCTCCGTCACCTTCTACTCGAAGTTCTGGCGGCACTTCCGCAGCGGGGCGTTTGCGTTGCGGGCGGAGTACGCGTTCGAGTCCTGGAGCGGCGGCCTGGGCGGCGTGCACCGCGACTCGCTGGGAAACGCGTCGCGGCTCCCCCTGCCGGGGGCCACGTTCTCCGAGTTCAACGTGCAGCTGCAGATCGTGGGCGTCACGGCGTTCTGGCTGCAGCGCAACAGCAGATTCTTTCACGGTGGGTACGTGCACGGGCTGGACTATCCCCGCCGTGCTCAATTCTTCGGGGTCCGCTGGATCTTCACCAACTGACTCGTTGAATTAAGTGCAGTCCGCGGCTAGGTTTATCGACAGTGCCGCGGAGCATGACGGGGTTCGGCTCTGCCGATGGGAAGGTCCTCGGTGGACGGCTGCGGATCGAGATCCGCACCGTCAACCATCGCTATTTCAACCCCCAGCTCAGACTGCCGTTCGACCTCGCCGGCGTCGAGGGTGAGCTGCGCGAGCGGCTGCGGACCCTGCTCGAGCGCGGCCACGTGTCGGTGTCGGCCCGCTGGCTCGAGGCGCCGGAGACCGAGGCCGCGGTCTCCCTCGACCTCGCGCGGGCGCGGCAGGTGGTCGCCGCGCTGCGAGAGCTGAAGAAGAAGCTCCGGCTGAAGGGCGAGCCCGACCTGGCGTTCGTGGCCCGCCACCCCGACGTCCTCACGGTGTCGGGCAACGGCGGGACCGCTGCGGCCGTGACGTGGGCGGACCTCCAGCCGCTGGTGGAGCTGGCGGCCCGTGAGGTTGTGGCGATGCGGGAGCGGGAGGGGCAGGCCCTCGCCGCAGACCTGGTGGACCGGCTGGACGCCTTGGAGACGCACGCGGGGGTCGTCGCTGACCGGGCCCCAGCGCGGCTCGCGGTGGAATACGAGAGGCTGAAGAAGGCGGTGGCGGAGCTCGCGGCCGGAGTCCAGCTGGACGAGCAGCGGCTGGCGCTCGAGATCGCGTTGATGGCCGACCGGGTGGACATTACCGAGGAGCTGGTCCGGTTCCGCACCCACCTGGCCGCTTGCCGGGAGGCGCTGCAGGCGAACGGGGCGGTGGGCAAGCAGCTGGGATTCCTCGCGCAAGAATTGCTGCGCGAAGTCAACACGATGGGCGCGAAGGCGAACGACGCCGCGATGACCCAGGCCGTCATCGCCATGAAGGGCGAGCTCGAGCGGTTTCGGGAACAGCTGGAGAACCTGGAGTGACGCCGCGAGTCGTCGTGCTGTCGGCGCCTTCGGGCGGCGGCAAGACGACGATATCGAAGACGCTCCTGGCGCGGCGCTCCGACGTCGGTTACTCAATCTCGGCGACGACGCGCAAACCACGACAAGGGGAGAAGCATGGTGAGGCCTATTATTTCCTCACCCGCGAGGAGTTTCTCAAGCGAGAGGTCGACGGGGAGTTCCTCGAAACCGCCCGGTATGCCGGTGAGCTCTACGGGACGCTGAAGAGCGAGGTCGAGCGAGTCCTGGGCCTTGGGAAGCACGTCCTCTTGGACATTGAGGTCCAGGGAGCCATTCAGGTTCGCCGTCAGTTCCCGCGGCCACGGTCGGTCAGCATGTTCATCCTGCCACCGTCGGCCGAGGTCTTGGTGCAGCGGTTGCGGCAGAGACACAGTGAATCAGGACAGACGTTGCGGCTGCGCCTCGAAAAGGCGCGCGAGGAATTGCAGCGGGCCCAGCAAAATGTCGCCGGGGCGGTACTGTACGACTACTGGATCGTGAACGACGATCTCGAGAAGGCGGTTCGCGAGGTCAGCGACCTCATCGATGCGCCTGTGCAGGAGGGCCATCGGGCGGACCCATTGATCATCGGCGAGATCATTCGAGGGCTGGCGGCCGAGTTGAGCCAGCTGAAGCAAACGCACTAAGGAGTAGGAATGCGCATCATCACCCCGCAGGAAGTCGCCGTGCAGACGCAAAACAAGTACCTCGGCGTCCTGGTCGCGGCGAAGTTCGCCCGGTTCGTCAACGAATTCCCGCGCGACCGCTCGGTGGACTTCGAGGAGAAGCTCACCACCCGGGCGCTCGACGAGCTCGTGCAGGCGCATCTCAAGTACAAGCTCGTCCGGCGGCGGCGGCAGGAGGTCTGATGCCGCTCGCCGGCCGTCACGTCGTCCTCGGCGTGTCGGGCGGGATCGCCTGTTACAAGAGCTGCATGCTGGTCCGGCGGCTCCTGGAAGACGGCGCGACGGTGGAGGTGGTGATGACCGCCGGCGCGGCGGAGTTCGTCCGGCCTCTCACCTTCGAAGCCCTCACCGGCCGGAAGGTCCTAGCCTCGCTGTGGGAGCGGGACCACGCCCTGGCCCACATCGGACTCGCCAAGACCCCGGACCTCATCATTCTCGCCCCGGCGACCGCACAGCTCCTGGCGCGGGCCGCGCAGGGCCAGGCCGACGATCTCCTGACCGCGCTGCTGCTCGCACGGACGGGGCCGGTGCTCTGCGCCCCCGCGATGAACGATGCCATGTATGCGCACCCCGCGACCCAGGCCAACATCAAGACGCTCGCCCAGCGCGGGTGGCGGTTCGTAGGCCCCGAGACCGGCCCACTGGCCGAGGGGCCGAGCGAGCGGCAGGGCCGCATGAGTGAGCCCGAGACGATCCTGGCCGCCGCGCAGCGGCTGCTGGCCCCCGCGGGCCGGTGGCAGGGACGGACGGTCGTGGTGACCGCCGGCCCGACGCGCGAACACCTCGACCCGGTGCGGGTGATCACCAACCCATCCAGCGGACGCATGGGGATCGCCCTCTCCGAAGCGGCGTGGACGCGCGGCGCGGAAGTGATTCTCATCGTCGGGCCGACCGACCTGCCGCTCCCATCCGGCGTCAAAGCAGTCCGGGTCGAGACGACGGCCGACATGCAGCGTGCGGTGCAAGCGGTCATGAAAGGCGCCGACGCGCTGATCATGGCCGCCGCCCCCGCCGACTACCGGCCCCTCGAGAGCGCGCCGACCAAACGGCCACGCGCGAACGGCAGGATCTCCGTACAGCTCGAGGCGACGCCCGACATCCTCACTTCGCTCAAGCGGCCGAAGGGGTGCGTGATGGTGGGGTTCGCGCTCGAGACGGGGGACGGCCTAGCCAAGGCGCAGCAGAAGTTGCAAGATAAGCGGCTCGATTTCGTGGTGTTGAACGACGCGCTCGAGCCCGGCGCGGGGTTCGCAGTCGCCACCAACAAGGTCACGATCCTGCGCAAGGACGGGGCGCCGGTGGAGTTGCCGCTCCTCCCCAAGCGCGACGTGGCGGAACGGATCCTCGACGCGGTGGAGCAGGCGTTGACGTGAGCGACGCTCGGGCACTGGCGCGCGCATACCTGGAACAGCAGCGGCTCGTGGGGGGAGACACGGTCGTGCTGCCTGGGGACTCGGGGCTCGGGGCTCGGGATTCGGGGGGCTCGAGGTCGGGCGCGCTCCCCCCGAGTCCCGAGTCCCGAGCCCCGAGTCCCGCCGCCGCCCCATCCGAGCTCCTACCTCCAGGGCTCTCGTTCGACCCGCCATCCGGCGACCTGTTCTCCACGGATCCGGTCCAGCAGGCCGCCGACTTGGGCGCCGTCGCCCGGCTGGTGGCCGATTGCACCAGGTGCCGGCTGTGCGAGAGCCGCACGCACACGGTCCCGGGCGAGGGCCCGGTGGACGCGCGTCTCGTCGTGGTGGGAGAGGGGCCGGGCCGCACGGAGGATGCGACCGGCCGGCCGTTCGTGGGGCAAGCGGGCGAGCTGCTGACCAAGATCCTCGCCGCCATCGACCTGCCGCGCGAGCTGGTGTTCATCTGCAACGTCGTGAAGTGCCGCCCGCCGGAGAATCGGGCTCCGCAGTACGATGAAATCGCCGCGTGCACGCCGTACCTGTTCCGCCAGCTCGAGCTGTTGGCCCCCAAGGTGATCCTGGCGATGGGCGGGACGGCGGCGCAGACGCTGCTCGACACCAAGCAGGCGCTGGGTGCCCTGCGGAACAAGATGCACCGCTTCCGGGGCATTCCGCTGATCGTCACCTATCACCCGGCGGCCCTGCTGCGCAACCCCAACTGGAAGCGACCGACCTGGGATGACGTCCGTATCGCCCGCCGCCTCCTCGACCGCTGAGCGCGCGTTTGTCGGGCGCCAGGCTCCGTGGAGCAACGAGGCGGAGCAGGCGGTCCTGGGCGCGATGCTGCTCGACCAGGACGCGGCCCTCAAAGCGGCCGAGTTCCTCGACGATACGATGTTCTACCGGGAGGGCCACCGTCTGTTGTTCCGGGCGATGCAGGCCCTCGCCGAGCGCGGCGACGTCATCGACCCGGTCACCCTGCGCGACGAGCTGCAGCGTCGCGGCGACCTGGACCGCGCGGGCGGCATGGAGTACGTCGCCGCGCTCATCGACGTCGTCCCCACGGCCGCGAACCTCGACTACCACGTTCGCATCGTTCGCGACAAGGCGGTGCTGCGCCGGCTGGTCGAGGCCGCCACCGAAATCGTCCAGGACGTCTACGAATCGCGCGGCACGTCGGGGGAGGTGCTCGACAACGCCGAGCACCGGATCTTCCAGGTGGCGCAGTTCCGGCGCGCCGAGGAGTTCACCCGCCTCAAGGAGCTGATCTGGCCGACCATGGAGCGCATCGAGCGGCTCCAGAGCGGCCACGGCTCGGTGACGGGCGTCCCGAGCGGGTTCGTGGACCTCGATCGGCTGACGGCGGGGTTCCAGCGGGGCGACCTCGTGATCATCGCCGCGCGGCCCGCCATGGGAAAGACCGCGCTGGTCCTCAACGTGGTGCAGCACGCCGCCATCGAGCACCAGGTTGGCGTCGCCATCTTCTCGCTGGAAATGTCCAAGGACGCGCTGGTGCAGCGGCTGCTCTGCTCCGAAGGGCTGGTGGACGCCCAACGGCTGCGGCGCGGTCAACTGCGGGACGACGACTACCCCAAGCTGGCCCGCGCCGCGGGCCTGCTCGGCACGGCGCCGATCTGGATCGACGACTCCGCCGCCCTCACACCACTGGCGATGCGGTCCAAGGCGCGACGGCTCAAGGTGGACCAGGATGTCGGGCTGATCGTCGTGGACTACCTCCAGCTGATGCAGGGGCCGAGCGACGCCGAAAACCGCCAGCAGGAGATCTCCTACATCTCGCGTGCCCTCAAGGCGCTCGCCAAGGAGCTGGACGTGCCGGTCGTTGCGCTGTCGCAGCTGTCGCGCGCCCCGGAGCAACGGGGGGGCGAGCACCGCCGGCCCCAGCTCTCCGACCTGCGCGAGTCGGGCGCCATCGAGCAGGACGCCGACGTGGTCTGCTTCATCTACCGCCAGGAGCTCTACGACGGCCCGGTGGACCCGAAAACGAACGAGAGTATCGAAGGGCTGGCCGAGCTGATCGTCGGCAAGCAGCGCAACGGGCCGACGGGGACCTTGAAGCTCTACTTCAAGAAGGAATACACCCGCTTCGACAACCTCTCGAAGCTCGAGGCCCCGTCGGGGACCGCGCATGGCTAGAGCGCGGTCGGTGTTCCGCTGCACCGAATGCGGCGCCGAGCAGCCCAAGTGGGCGGGCCGCTGCGATGCGTGCGGCGCCTGGAACACGCTCTTGGAAGAGGCGGTCGGGCGGCCGGGCGCTCGGGCGGCCAGGACGGGGCCGCTACCGTCGGCCCGTCCGCCCGTGCGACTGGCCGACGTCGGTGGCGCGGCGGCGGCGCGGTGGCGCACGGGCCTCGCCGAATTCGACTTCGTGCTCGGCGGCGGGATCGTGCCGGGCTCCATCGTCCTGGTGGGGGGCGAGCCCGGGATCGGCAAATCGACCCTGCTGCTGCAGTGCGCGGCGCGCCTCGAGCAGGCCGGCGTGGCGACGCTGTACGTCTCCGGCGAGGAATCCCCCGAGCAGATCCGCCTGCGCGCCGACCGCCTCGGCGACGACGCCGGCGCTGTCCGTGTCCTCGGCGAGACCCGGCTCGAGGCCATCGTGCACCACGCCGCGGCCCTCGCCGCGCGCGTCGTCGTCGTGGACTCGATTCAGACCACCTATACCGACGAGCTGGAGGGCGCCCCGGGCAACGTCGGCCAGGTCCGCGAGTGCGCCGCCCGGCTGATGCGCTTCGCCAAGGATGCGGGGCCTGCGGTGCTGCTCGTCGGCCACGTCACCAAGGGCGGGGGCATCGCCGGCCCCCGCACGCTCGAGCACATCGTGGACACGGTGCTCTACTTCGAGGGCGAGGCAACCCTCGACCATCGGATTCTGCGCGCCGTCAAGAATCGCTTCGGCTCGGTCGATGAGATCGGCGTCTTCGAGATGACCGGGGCCGGCCTCGCGCCGGTGGCGAACCCGGCCGCAGCGTTCCTCGCCGGCCGTCACACGGGCGTCTCCGGCTCGGCCGTGACCGCCCTCATGGAAGGGACGCGCCCGATGCTCGTCGAGATCCAGGCGCTCGCCTCCAAGGCGGGCTTCGGCACCCCGCAGCGCGTGGCGACCGGCCTCGACCACCGGCGGCTCGCCGTGCTGTTGGCCGTGCTGGAGCGGCGCGGGGGGTTGCCGGTCGGCGATTTGGACGTATTCGTGAACGTCACGGGCGGGGTGCGATTGCTGGAGCCCTCGACCGACCTCGCCGTCACGGCGGCCCTGGTCTCCAGCATCCACGACCGCCCGACTCCCCCCGACGCACTGTTCCTCGGCGAGGTAGGCCTGGGGGGCGAGATCCGGCCCGTGGCCGGCGTCGAGCGCCGGCTCGTCGAGGCGGCGCGCCAAGGATTCCGCCGGGTGTTCTGCTCCGCCCGCTCTCGCGTCACTCCAGCGGGTCTGGACGTCGTGGGGCTGGAAGGCATCGGTGAGCTCGCCCGTCGTCTCGCCGCCTGACGTCGGCGTCGTCATCGTAGCCGCCGGGGCAGGCCTCCGAGCCGGCCCGGGGGAGCCCAAGCAGTTCCGCTCCATCCTCGGCGTCCCGATGCTCCTGCGGGCGCTGCGGCCCTTCAGCTCTCATCCCGATGTGGAGCACGTGGTCGTGGCCCTGCCGAAGGGCCTCGCGGAGCGGCCCCCCGAGTGGCTCGGCAAGCTGGTGGGGGAGCGGCTCACCCTGGTGGCCGGCGGCGCCACTCGCCCGGAGTCCGTCCGCGCGGCCCTGCGGGCCCTGCGGCCGGGGCTCCCGGTGGTGCTGGTGCACGACGGCGCGCGGCCGTTCGTGAGCCGCACGACGGTCGACGCGGTAATCGCGCGCGCGCGCGCCGGCGTCGGCGCGGTGGCGGCGCTGCCGATGAGCGACACCGTCAAAGAAACGACCGGCGGCACTCGCATCGCACGCACGGTCACCCGCGAGCGCCTGTGGCGCGCCCAGACGCCGCAGGGATTCCCCCGCGCCTGGCTGGACGAGGTGTACGGCAAGAAGAAGAACGGCGACGCGGCGACGGACGACGCCGAGCTGTGCGAGCGCGCCGGCTATCCGGTGGAAGTCGTGGCGGACCTGCCGCACAACCTCAAGATCACGACCCCCGACGATTTCCGGGTCGCCGAGGCGCTGGCGCGTGAGCTGCGGTGACGTCGATTCCGTTTCGCACCGCGGCGGAGGCGGAGGCCGCGCTGGGGCGCGTCGTGGCGCACCTACGCGGCGGCGGACTGCTCGCCTATCCCACCGAGACCGTCTACGGTCTTGGCTCCCGACCGCGCGCCGGCGAGGTGCGCGCGCTGGCGGAGCTCAAGGGCCGCCGGCCCGACAAGCCGTTTCTGCTGCTCGTCGCGAGTCGCGAGATGGCCGAGGCGCAGGGGCTCGCCTTCAACGAGTCCGCGAGCGCGCTGGCGCGCGCGTTTTGGCCGGGCCCGCTCACCCTGGTGCTGCCCGGCGGCGGCGGGCGGCTGCCGGATTCGCTGCGCGGCCCGGAGGGAGGCATCGCGGTGCGCTGGACGTCGCACCCGCACACCGCCCGGCTCGTCGCCGTGCTGGGCGAGCCGTTGACCTCGACGTCCGCCAACCTGCCGGGCGCGCCGCCGGCGCCCGGGGCCGACGCCGTCGCGCGCGACTTCGCCGCCGCGATCACCGCCGGCCAGTTGCTGGTGCTCGACGGCGGGGTGCTGGGGAACCGCCCCCCCTCCACGGTGGTTGACTGCACCAGTCCCACCCCGCGTGTCGTGCGGGCCGGCGCGCTACCGGTCAGCGAGCTGCGCCGCGCGGCCGGGATTCGCGCGCCCTGACCCGCATGATCAAGAGAATTCTGCTCGTCTGCACCGGCAACATCTGCCGCAGCCCGCTGGCCGAAGCCCTCCTGCGCCGCGCGCTCGAGGAACGCAGCGTGGCAGGCGTGAGCGTCACCTCGGCCGGTACCGGGGCGTGGGACGGCGCGCCCGCCTCCGAGGGAGCCTATCTGGTGGGCCTGGAGCGCGGCCTCGACCTCTCGGGACACCGCGCGCGCTTGCTCACGCGTGAGCTGGTGGAGGAGGCCGACCTGATCCTCACCATGGCCCGCCACCACCGCGCGCGGGTGGACGAGCTGGGCGGGGAAGGGCGGGTGTTCGTGCTCGGCGAGTACGGGGGGCGTGAGGGCGACGAGGCCGAGGTAAGCGACCCCTTCGGCGGCGACCTCGACGTCTACCGCGACACCTGCGCCGAGCTGGAGGCCCTGGTCACCGCCGTGGTCGAGCGCCTCGCGAAGGAGGGACAGCATGGAGATCGGCGCTAGTACCCGGCTCCTCGCCGTCCTCGGCGACCCCGTCGCTCATTCCCTCTCGCCTTGCATGCACAACGCCGCCATCCGCGCCCTGGGCCTGGATGCCGCTTTCGTCGCGCTGCGCACCTCGGCCACGGCCTTGCCGACCGTGCTGCAGGCGCTCGCCGCCGTGGAGGCGGCCGGCAACGTAACCGTGCCGCACAAAGAAGCGACGGAACGGTACGTCGCGCGGAAAACGGATCTGTGCGAGCGCGTGGGGGCGTGCAATACGTTCTGGACCGAGCACGGCGCGCTGGTCGGCGACAACACGGACGTGCCGGGCGTGCGCGCCGCCCTGCACACCCTGGTCGGGGGGGGGGGCGGGGGGGAGGGGGTCGACGGAGCCGAGCGGTGGCTGGTGCTCGGCACGGGTGGGTCCGCTCGGGCCGTCGCGATCGCCGCCGCCGACGTCCGGGCGCTGGTGCTGGTGCGCTCGCGCGAGCCGGGCCGCGCCCGGGCGTTCGTCGACTGGGCCGCCTCCCGCAAGGTCGCCGCGCGTGTCGCGGCGGCAACGGAGCCGTGCGACATCGTGATCAACACCACGCCCCTCGGGCTCAAGGAAACCGACGCCTTGCCGATCCTACCGACGCATCTGAACGGCACCCGGGCCGCGCTGGACCTCGTCTACGCCCCCGGGGAGACGCCCTGGGTCCGCGCGCTGCGCGCCGCGGGGATCACGGCGTGCGACGGGCGCGAGCTGCTGGTGCACCAGGGGGCGGCCGCGTTCACGCGCTTCTTCCCGGGCGAAGTGCCTCCCCTGGACGTGATGCGCGCGGCCGTCGCCCGCGCGCTCCGTGCCTAGCGCGCTCGAGCAGCTCCTCCTCCCCGCCGAGTGCTTGCGCTGTCGGGGACTGCTGCTGTGGGCGCAAGCCGACGCAGTGGTGTGTCCTGCCTGCCGTTCCCGCTGGCGTGCGGTGCGACCGCCCTGGTGCGAGCGGTGCGGCCAGCCGGAGCCGCATTTCGGCCTGTGTCGCCTGTGCCGCGACTGGCCGGGCGCGCTCGCCACCGTGCGCTCGGCGGTGTGGCTGGACGCCGGCGCGCGCGAGGTGGTCCACGCGCTCAAGTACGGCGGCCTGCCGCGCAGCGCCGACGACCTCGCCGACGCGATGGTCCGCCACCTGCCGCGCCCCGTGCCGCCGGCGGTGCTGGTGCCCGTCCCCCTCGGCCCCCGACGGCTGAAGGAGCGGGGCTACAATCAGAGCGAGCGGCTCGCCCGGTCGCTGGGGCGCCGGTGGCGTCTCTCCGTGCGGGCCGATCTCCTCGTGCGATGCCGGGACACTGTCTCGCAAACGGCGTTGACACCGGCCGCGCGTCTGGCGAATGTGGCGGGGGCGTTTCAAGTGCCGAATGCGGAGGGTGGAATGCGGAATGAGCGCGCCCCCGAAGACTCCGCACCCCGCATGCCGCACTCCACACTGGTTTTGGTCGACGACGTCTTCACCACCGGGGCGACGCTCAGCGAGGCGGCGCGGACTCTGGCCGCGGCTGGCACCGGTGCGATCATCACCGCCGTGACGTTCGGCCGCGCCGTCATTCCGGATTTCACCTAGGAGCCATTGCGATGGCAGTGCGTGTGGGGATCAACGGGTTCGGCCGCATCGGGCGAAACGTGCTGCGCGCCGCTGTCCTGAACAAACAGACCGCGCTCGAGTTCGTGGCCGTCAACGACATCACCGACACCAAGACGTTGGCCCACTTGCTGAAGTACGACTCGGTGCACGGTCGCTTCCCGGGCGCCGTCGAAGCCAAGGGCGACGCCCTGGTCGTGAACGGCAGGGCGATCACGGTCTCCGCGATCAAGGAGCCCGAGCACCTTCCGTGGCAGGACCTCGGCGTAGAGCTCGTATTGGAGAGCACGGGCCGCTTCACCGACCGCGATGCTGCGGCCAAGCACCTCGCCGCCGGCGCCAGAAAGGTCGTGATCTCCGCGCCTGCCAAAGGTGAGGACATCACGATCGTCCTGGGGGTGAATCACCAGAAGTACGACCCCAGCAAGCACCATGTGATCTCGAACGCCTCGTGCACGACGAACTGCCTCGTGCCCGTCGTGAAGGTCGTGCTGGACAATTGGGGGTTCGTGCACGGGTACATGACCACGGTGCACAGCTACACGAACGACCAGCAGATCCTCGACCTGCCGCATCGCGACCTGCGGCGCGCCCGCGCGGCGGCCCTGAGCATCATCCCGACCACCACCGGCGCCGCCAAGGCGACGAGCCTCGTGATCCCCGAGGTGAAAGGGAAAATCGACGGCATCTCCCTGCGCGTGCCGACCCCGGACGTCTCGATCGTCGAGCTCACGGCCCAAGTGCAGAAGCCGACGACGGTCGTCGAGGTCAACGCCGCGTTCAAGCAGGCCGCGCAGGGCCCCCTGAAGGGCATTCTCGACGTCAGTGACGAGCCCCTCGTCTCCGTGGACTACATCGGCAGTCTGTATTCGAGCGTCGTGGACGCGATGTCCACAGCGGTGATCGACGGCACCTTCGTGCACGTCTCGTCCTGGTACGACAACGAGATGGGCTATTCGGCGCGCTGCGTCGACCTGCTTGCGTACATCGCCTCGCGCCGGTGAGCAAGCGGAGCCTGGCCGACCTGCCGGCCGCCGCCCTGGACGGCAAGCGGGCGCTCGTCCGGGTGGACTTCAACGTCCCGTTGAAGGACGGCGCCGTCGCCGATGACAGCCGCATCCGCGCCGCGCTCCCGACCATCAATTACCTGCGCGAAAAGGGCGCCCGCGTGGTGCTGCTCTCCCACCTGGGCCGGCCGAGGGGCGGCCCCGACCCGGCGTACTCGCTGCAGCAGATCCAGCGCGACGTCGAGCGCCTGATCGGCACGCCCGTCGAGTTCCTTCCCGACCCCGCCGCGGGCGTCGCCGCCACCAAGCGGCTGCCGCGGGGCGGCGTGGCGCTGGTCGAGAACACGCGCTTCTGGCGGGGCGAAGAACAGAACGATCCGCAGCTCGCGCAGACCTTTGCCGCACTGGGCGATTTCTACGTGAACGACGCTTTTGGCTCCGCGCATCGGGCCCACGCGTCCACCGAGGCCGTCGCCCATCTCCTCAAACCGGCGGTGGCGGGCTTCCTGATGGAAAAGGAGCTTCGCTACTTGGGCGAGGCCCTCGGCAAGCCGAAACGACCGTTCGTCGCGGTGTTGGGGGGAGCGAAGATCTCCGGGAAGATCGAGGTGATCGAGGCGCTGCTTCCGCGCTGCGACGAAATCCTGATCGGCGGCGCGATGGCCTGCACCTTCTTCGCCGCGCTGGGCCTGGAGGTCGGCACCTCCCTCGTCGAGCGCGACAAAACCGAGCTCGCCAAGTCGCTGCTCGCCAAAGGCGGCCGCAAGCTGATTCTGCCGCTCGGCGCCGTCGTCGCCCCCGCGCTCGATCGCCCGGCCGCGCGCCGCGAGGTGGGGAGCGACGAGATCCCGGCCGGCTGGGCGGTCTACGACATCGACCAGACCACCCAGAGTGATTTCCGGGCGCGGCTGCTGCGCGCGCGGACCATCGTCTCGCGCCGTCGCCGAGGCGCTGGTCGAGGCGGGGAAGAAGGGCGCCGTGACCGTCGTCGGCGGCGGGGATTCCGCGGCTGCGGTCGCGGGGCTCGAGGACAAGCTGTCGCACGTCTCCACGGGCGGCGGCGCGTCGCTCGAATTCCTCGAGGGCAAGCCGCTCCCAGGGGTCGCCGCATTGGAGGACAAGTGAGGCGGCTGCTGTTCGCCGCCAACTGGAAGATGCACCTCGGCCCCGACGAGGCGCGCGAGTACCTGAAGTCTTTCCTCCCAGCGTACTCCCGGATCGAGGACCGGGACGTGTGGTTCTTCGCCCCGGCGGTCTCGCTCGAGGCGGTCGCGCACGCGATCCGGGGCCGCGACGACCTGCGTGCCGGCGCCCAGAATATCCATTGGGAGTCTCAAGGCGCCTTCACCGGCGAGATCTCCGGGCCCCTCGCCGCCCGGGCGGGGGCGCGGGCCACCCTCGTCGGCCACTCGGAGCGCCGCCAGTTGTTTGGGGAGACCGACGAGCAGACGTCGCGAAAGCTGGCTGCCGCACTCAACGCCGAGCTCGTCCCGGTGTTGTGCGTCGGCGAGACGCTGGCCGAGCGTGAGCAGGAGCAGACGATAGCAGTCGGGGGGGGGGGCGGGGGGGGGGGGGGGGGGGGGGGGGGAGGCGCTGGACAGGGAGACACTGGCGCGGATCGTGATCGCTTACGAGCCGGTGTGGGCCATCGGCACCGGCCGGAATGCGACGCCGACGGACGCCGCCCAAGTGCATCACGCTATCCGCCGCTGGCTGTCGGACCGGGGGATCACCACCACGCGGATTCTCTACGGGGGCAGTGTGAACCTCAAGAACGCCGCGGCGCTGC
Organism: Gemmatimonadota bacterium; assembly: GCA_003223415.1. GTDB lineage: Bacteria > Gemmatimonadota > Gemmatimonadetes > Gemmatimonadales > GWC2-71-9 > 13-1-40CM-70-15. Next base: position 43,972 of record QHUY01000028.1, on the reverse strand, counting down.
TGGCCGAGCCGGAGCTCGACGGTGTGCTGGTGGGCGGCGCGTCGCTCGACCCGTCGGACTGGGCCGCGCTTGTGCGGACCAGCGCGCGCTAGGTATTTTCCTCGCGGCATGTTCACCCTCTTGAAGTTCGTCCTGCTGCTTGATGCGCTGATCCTGACCATCGCGGTGCTGCTGCAGGCGGGGCAGGGCGGCGGGCTGGCGTCGCTCGGCGGCGGCTCCGGCACCGAGATGTTCATGGGCGGCCGCCAGGCGACGACGCTGCTCCATAAGATCACCTGGTGGACCGCGGGCATCTTCCTGTTCCTCGCACTCATCCTCGCAGTGATGTCCGCCCATTCCGGCACGCCACGGTCCGTCCTCGAGGGGGCCACGCCGCCGCCGGCGCCGGTGCAGAGTGCCCCGCTCCCGATCCAGAGCTCCACGCCGGCGCCGCAACCGCAAACCAAGAGGCCATCCAATCGCTGACCCGCACCCGGCCTACGTGCTCCTGGAGGACGACGCCTGGTTCCGCGGAACCGCGCCTCTCCGCTTCGAACCCGCGTACGCCGAAGTCGTCTTCACCACGAATCTGAGCGGCTACCAGGAAGTCTTCACCGACCCCTCCTACCTCGGCCAGCTCGTGGTGATGACGGCGCCGATGATCGGCAACTACGGGATCAACCCTGAGGATATCGAGTCCGACCGGCCCCGCGTCGCGGGCGTCGTGGTGCGCGAGCTGTCCGCGCACTCCTCGAACTGGCGCGCGACCGGCAGCCTGCTCGACTGGCTCGCGGAGGCGCGGGTGCCGATCGTTGCGGACGTGGACACCCGGCAGCTCACTCGCCACATCCGCTCGCGCGGCGCCATGCGCGGCGTGGTGGCGGTCGGCGAGGAGCCCACCACGGAGGTCCGCGCCGCGCTCGCCGGCTCACCGTCGATGGACGGGCTCGACCTGGCGAGCGCAGCCACGATCGGCGCCGAATACACTGAGGGACCGGCCGACGCGCGGCACCACGTTGTCGCTTACGACTACGGGATGAAGCGGAACATCCTGCGGCTCTTCGTCCGGAGCGACTGCCGGGTCACAGTCGTCCCGGCCGGCACTACCACCGCTCGCGTGCGCGACCTGAAACCCGACGGGCTGTTCCTCTCCAACGGTCCGGGCGATCCGGCGGCCGTCGGCTATGCGATCGACACGATTCGCGAGCTCGCCGACGGCAGGCTGCCGATCTTCGGCATCTGCCTCGGCCACCAGCTACTCGGACTCGCCCTGGGAGGGCAAACCGTGAAGCTCCCCTACGGTCATCGCGGCGGCAACCACCCGGTGCGGGATCTCGATACGGGGCAAGTACTTATCACGTCACAGAACCACGGATTCGCGGTGCAGGGCGATACCAGCGGCGTTCCCGGCGCGAGCGCGCTCGAGGTCACCCACCTTAACCTCAATGACGGCACGGTCGAAGGCGTGCGACACCGCGAGTACCCGATTTTCGCCGTCCAGTACCACCCGGAGGCTTCTCCCGGGCCGCACGATGCCCAGGGCCATTTCCGGCAGTTCCTCCAAGCTCTTGACAGTCAATAGGTAAGCCCGTATGTTGGCCCCCGATTTGGTTCCTCTGGGCCCTGCAGGGGGGACGGATGACGAAGGCCGATCTGGTCGAAAAGGTCACCGCACAAATCGCTCGCACCGCCGGTCCCCTCATTTCGAAGAAGGACTGCGCCCGCGTCGTGGATTCGTTCCTCGATGCGGTGAAGGCGGCTCTGTCCGAGCAGCATAACATTGAAATCAGAGGGTTTGGCACGTTCAAGATCCGCCAGCGCAAGACCCGGATGGCGCGTAATCCGCGCACCGGTGATCCCGTCGAGGTGGCGGCCCGTCCTGTACCTGTCTTCAAGCCCAGCAAGGAGTTGCGAGCTATGGTGGCGGAGGCGAGCGAGAAGGTCTCGCCCTGACGCCGCGCCAACGTTGCGGATTGCGGCCCGGACTAACCGTCTGGGCCGCCTTGTTTTGCGCGGTGTATCTTCCGGCTGCCATTGCACTCCCGACTCGAAGGAGTCCTTTGTGCGCGTCCTGCTCGCCCTGCTGCTCGCGTCGCCGCTCGCAGGTCAGACCGTCCGTTACGAAGTCTCGGTTCCGGCTCCGGAGGAGCGTCTCTTTCATGTGAAGGCGGCATTCCCGGCCGCCGCCAAGGAGACGCTCTACCTATCGCTACCGGCGTGGAGCCCCGGCGCCTATGAGATCCAGAACTACGCGCGGTATGTGCGCCACTTCCGAGCGCAGTCGTCCGCCGGGCGGTCGCTCTTCTGGGACCGGTTCGACAAGGACACCTGGCGGGTGGCGACGGGAAAGAGCGAGCGTGTCACGGTCGAGTTCGACTACTTGGCCGATACGATCGACCTCTCGCTGGCGCGCATTGCGGGCGAGTTCGGCGAAGTCCTCGGCACCAACATTTTTCTCTACGAGGAAGGGCAGCTCACGCGCCCTGCCGAAGTGCGCTTCGCGCTGCCGGCGGGCTGGCAGGTGACGACCGCGCTGCGGCCGGCGCTGCCGGCGGGTGGCACGTACACCGCGGCCAGCTACGATGAGCTCGCCGACGCGATGACGTTCGTCGGCAAGTACAGCCTCGACTCGCTCCAGGTGGAGGGCCGCTGGATCCGCATCGCCGTGTGGCCGGCCGCCGACTACACGCCGGCCGTGGCCCGCAACATGCGCGCGAGCGTCGAGAAAATGGCCAGGATCCAGGATCAGCTGATGGGTGGGCCGCCCTACGACGTGTACACGATCTTCTTCAACGTGATCCACGAGCCCATCGGGTTCGGGGGCGGGCTCGAACACCTCGCCTCACAATACGACATCATGCCGGCGGGAGCGTTTGCCGACCAGGCCGGGAACTTCGGCGACTTCATGCTGCCGCTGTTGTCGCATGAGTTCTTCCATCTCTGGAACGTGAAACGGATCCGTCCCGCGGAGATGTGGCCCTACGACTACCACGCCGAGCAGTATGCGCCGCTCTTGTGGTGGTCCGAGGGTGTGACCGACTATTACGCCGACGTCACGAACCTGCGGGCGGGCCTGTGGACGCCGGAGCGGTTTTTCGCCAACACGGAGCAGAACATCGAGCAGGTCGAGTCCACGCTCGAGCCGTGGAGCGAGGAGGACGCCAGCGTGGCGACGTGGATCAACGAGGTCTACGTGAACAGCTCGCAGTTCTACTATTGGAAGGGCTCGCTCACCGGGTTGCTGCTCGACATCTCGATCCGCGACGCCACCGACAACGCGCACAGTCTGGACGACGTGATGCGGGCGCTGTTCACCCGCTACTACAAGCAAGGGAAAGGCTTCCGGACGGCCGACTTGCTCGCGGTGCTGCGCGAAATGGGGATGCCCGACGTGGACGGCTTCTACCAGCGCTACATCAACGGGCGGGACTCGCTTCCGTACGCCGCGGTGTTCGCGAAAGCGGGGATCGCCTTCGCGCGCCAAGTCACCACGACGCCGTTCATGGGCGTGTCCACCGGCGTGTCCCCGCAGGGACAGATCGTCGTGCAAACCGTCAGTCCGGGCAGTGCCGCCGCCGAGGCCGGGGTGCAGCCGGGCGACGTGCTGAACAAGGTCGGCGAGATCGCGGTGACGGTGGATCAGGACTGGGCCGGAGCGTTCCGCGCCCGCTACAAGGGGCAGGCCGGCGCTCCCCTGACGTTGGGAGTGCTGCGCGGCGCGCAACCGATGACGCTCACCACGCACGTCCGCGAGCGCCAGCTGTTCACCTTCTCGGTAGGCGCCCTGCCGAACCCGGCGCCGAAACCGGCCAAGATCTGGCACGGGATCGCAACCGGTACCACCGGGAGCTGACTGGGGCTATACTCTCTGCTCATGAGCATGGTCCGAGTGCGCTTCTTCGCGAGCTACGCCGAGCTCGCCGGCTGCGAGACCACGGCCGTCGACCTGCCGCTCCCCGCCACTGTGGAGGATGTCGTACGGCGCGTGCGTGAGCAGCTTCCCGGCACCCGGGCGCTCCCCGAGCGGCCGCTCACGGCGGTGAACCTGCGGCACGCGAGGCTCGATGCCCCCGTCGTGGATGGTGATGAAGTGGCCCTATTGCCCCCTTTGGCGGGCGGCTGACCCCGGGGCGCCGCCCGGGGGTCAGCCCACCCTGGTGAGATATGAGCCATTTGACACGAGGTCCCATCTCGATCGACGTCCTCGTCCGTGAAGTCGGCGGCCCGGAGCGGGGGGGGACGTGCGTTTTTCTCGGCACGGTGCGCGACGCTCCCGGGGACGGCGGTGTGACGGGAATCGAATACTCCGCGTACGACGCGATGGCGGACGCGGAATTCGACCGCATCCTGGCCGAAGCGACGAAGCGCTGGCCCGAGAGCCGCATCGCGCTGCGGCACCGGCTCGGCCTGGTGGAGACCGAGGAGGCGAGCATCGTCATCGCCGCGGCGGCGCCGCACCGCGCTCACGCGTTCGACGCGTGCCGCTACGTGGTCGAGGAAGTGAAGAAGCGACTCCCCATCTGGAAGAAGGAGCTGCGGGCCGACGGCTCCGCGCTGTGGGTGGATCCCCACGGGTCCCCTCGGCAGCCTGCGCGTGTCGGTGACGGACCGCTGCAACCTGCGGTGCCGCTACTGCATGCCCGAGGCCGAGTACGTCTGGCTCCCCAAGTCCTCGATCCTCAGCTTCGAGGAGATCAAGCGGCTGGTCGCGGCGTTCGCGGGGCTGGGCGCGCGCAAGGTGCGGCTCACCGGCGGGGAGCCGCTGCTGCGGCACGATCTGCCGACGCTGGTCGGCCTGCTGGCGGGCCTCGACCTCCGCGACCTCGCCATGACCACCAACGGGCTGCTGCTCGCGAGGTGGGCCCGGCCGCTGCGGGAGGCGGGGTTGCGGCGGGTGACCGTCAGCCTCGACACGCTGCGGCCCGAGCGGATGCAGGCGTTCACCCGCAGCCCGCGACACGCGGAGGTGCTCGACGGAATCGCGGGGGCCCGTGCCGCCGGATTCGAGCGGGTGAAGCTCAACACAGTGGTGATCCGCGGCTACAACGACGACGAGCTGGCGGACCTGATCGAGTTCGCCCGCGCCCACGCGGCCGAGGTGCGGTTCATCGAGTACATGGACGTGGGCGGCGCGACCCACTGGTCCCGCGAGCAGGTGGTCTCGCAGCGCGAGATGCTGGACGTGCTGGGCCGGTGCTACGGGCCGATCGAGTCTCTCCCGACCGATGACGCGTCGGCGCCCGCCGAGCGATTTCGGCTGCCCGACGGGACGACGTTCGGGATCATCGCATCCGTGACGATGCCGTTCTGCCGCGGCTGCGACCGCAGCCGGCTGACGGCCGATGGCACCTGGTTCCTGTGCCTGTACGCGGGGCAGGGTGTCGATCTCCGTGAGCCGTTGCGCGCGGGCGCGAGCGACGCGGAGCTCGCGGCTCTGATCGCCTCCGTCTGGCGCGGCCGCCGCGATCGCGGCGCCGAGGAGCGCCTGGCGCTGGAGCGGCGCGGCGTGTTGTATCCGCGCGAGGCGTTGCGCGCCGACCCGCACCGGGAGATGCACACGCGCGGCGGGTGAGGTTAGCTTTAGGCGCCTCCACACAACCCGATTCCATGCTCAACAAGATTACGGTCGTCGGTGCGGGGAATGTCGGTGCCACGACGGCGCAGCGCCTTGCCGAGAAGCAGCTCGCCCGCGCGGTCGTCCTCGTCGACGTCATCGAGGGAGTGCCGCAGGGCAAAGGACTCGACCAGTGGCAGTCGGCGCCGATCGAGGGCTTCGACACCCGCGTCGTCGGGTCGAACGACTACGGGCCGGCGCAGGGCAGCGAGCTGTTCGTCGTCACCGCCGGCATCGCGCGCAAGCCGGGCATGAGCCGCGACGATCTGGTGCGCACCAACGCCGACATCGTGAAGCAGGTCTCCGAGCAGGTCAAGAAGGCCTCGCCGCAGGCGATCGTCATCGTGGTGTCCAACCCGCTCGACGTGATGTGCTGGGTCACGAAGCAGGTGACCGGTTTCCCCCGCGAGCGGGTGATCGGCATGGCCGGCGTGCTCGACACGGCCCGCTACCGCGCGTTCCTCGCCGAGGCGCTCGACGTCGCGGTCGAGGACATCCAGGCGATGGTGCTGGGTGGCCACGGCGACACGATGGTGCCGCTCGTTTCCTACACGACCGTGTCGGGCATCCCGGTCGGCCAGCTGCTCGACGACGCCACGCTCAAGGCGATCGTAGACCGTACCCGCAACGGCGGCGCCGAGATCGTGCAGTACCTGAAGACCGGCTCCGCCTACTACGCCCCCTCCGCCGCCGCGGCCCAGATGGTCGAGGCCATCGTGCTCGACAAGAAGCGCATGTTGCCCTGCGCGGCGTGGCTGGAGGGGGAATACGGGCTATCGGGGATGTACTGCGGGGTGCCATGCAAGCTGGGCCGCCGGGGGCTGGAGCAGATCGTCACCGTGCAGCTCACGTCCCAGGAAGCGGCGGACCTGCGTAAATCCGCGGAAGCCGTGAAGCAGACGATGGGGGCGGTGAAACTCTGACTGGAAGGCCTATGGCAACTTCGCTGCGAGACCTGCACGAGGGGGGCTTCGGCGCGACGCTGCGGCGCGACTCCTGGTGGGTGGCGCCGGCACTGACGGCCACCGTCCTGCTCTCGTTCGCGGTGTACGCGACGTGGGCGGCGGGGACCGGGACGCACTATGAGTGGGGGCCCTACCTCTCGCCCTTCTACTCGCCGCTCATCCAGACGTCCTGGTGGCCGCTCTCCCCGGCGTTCCTCATCCTCGTCTTCCCGCTCGGCTTCCGCGTGACGTGCTACTACTACCGCAAGGCCTACTATCGGGCGTTCTTCCTCGACCCCGTCGCGTGCGCGGTGGGCGAGGCGCGGCACGGCTACAAGGGGGAGTCCAAGCTTCCCTTCCTGCTGCAGAACGTCCACCGCTTCTTCATGTACGCGGCGGTGGTGTTCATCTTCATTCTGAGTTACGACGTGATCCTGGCGCTGCGCTGGCCGGTCGACGGCGCCTGGCGGGCGGCGGGCATCATCCCCGCCGGCAGCCCGCGCACCTTCGGCATCGGCCTCGGCACAATCGTCATGGCGGCCAACGTCGGGCTGCTGGCGTGCTACACGTTCGGGTGTCATTCGCTGCGACACCTGGTCGGCGGCCAGGTGGACTGCTTCTCCTGCGCGCGCGCCGGCCAGCTCCGCTATCGGCTGTGGCGCGGAGTGAGCGGGCTGAACCGCCACCACATGACATGGGCGTGGTGCTCCCTCTTTTCCGTGGCCCTCACCGACCTCTACATCCGCCTCTGCGCGATGGGTGTGATCACCGACATCCGGATCCTGTAGTGGGCGACGTCCGGAGCTACGAGCACGATGTCCTGGTGATCGGCGCGGGCGGCGCGGGGCTGCGCGCCGCCATCGAGGCCGCGGCCCACGGTGCGAAGGTCGCCCTGATCTGCAAGTCGCTCCTCGGCAAAGCCCACACGGTCATGGCCGAGGGCGGCGCGGCCGCGGCGCTGGGCACGGTGGTCGACCAGGACAACTGGCGGGTGCACTTCCGCGACACCATGCGCGGCGGGAAGATGCACAACAACTGGCGCATGGCCCAGATCCACGCTCAGGAGGCGCCGGACCGGATCCGCGAGCTCGAGGCGTGGGGCGCGCTGTTCGACCGTACGGCGGACGGTCGCATCAACCAGCGGCCCTTCGGCGGCCACACCTACCAGCGCCTGGCGCACGTGGGCGACCGCACCGGGCTCGAGATGATCCGCGTCCTGCAGGACAAAGCCGTGCATGCGGGCGTCGAAGTGCACATGGAGTGCACGGTCATCAAGGTCCTGGTCGTGGACGAGCGGGCGGCCGGCGCCCTCGGCTACTTCCGCGAGACCGGGCGGTTCGCGCTGTTCCGCGCCGGCGCCGTCGTGCTCGCGACGGGCGGCATCGGGAAAGCATGGCAGGTGACGTCCAACTCCTGGGAGTACACCGGTGACGGCCACTACCTCGCCTACGACGCCGGTGCCGAGCTCATCGACATGGAATTCGTCCAGTTCCATCCGACGGCCATGGTCTGGCCGCCCAGCGTGCGCGGGATCCTGGTGACGGAGGGTGTGCGGGGTGAAGGCGGCGTATTGCGGAACTCGCAGGGCGAGCGATTCATGTTCCGCTACATGCCCGAGATGTTCAAGGGGGACTTCGCCGCCACCGAGCAGGAGGCCGACGCCTGGGTGACGGGCGACCGGATGAAGAACCGCCGGCCGCCGGAGCTGCTGACCCGGGACGTCGTGTCGAAGGCAATCGTCAAGGAGATCGAGGACGGGCGCGGCACCCCGCATGGCGGCGTCTTCCTCGACATCGCCTCCAAGCGCCCGGCGGACTTCATCAAGCAGAAGCTGCCGAGCATGTACCACCAGTTCAAGGAGCTGGCGGACGTGGACATCACGAAGGATCCGATGGAGATCGGCCCGACGACGCACTACGTGATGGGCGGCGTCAAAGTGGACGCCGAGAGCCAGATGTCCACGGTGCCGGGGCTGTTCGCGGCCGGGGAGGTCGCCGGCGGCATGCACGGCGCGAACCGGCTGGGGGGAAACTCGCTCTCGGACCTGCTGGTGTTCGGCCGGCGCGCGGGACAGCACGCGGCCGAGCTCGCCAAGCGGCGCGGCCGGCCGCCGGCGAGTCCGCGCGCGGCGGTCGACGCCGCGGTACAGGGCGCGCTGGCACCCTTCGAGCGCCCCACCGGGGAGAATCCGTTCGCGGTGCAGGCGGCGCTGCAAGACGTGATGCAGCGCAAGGCGGGGATCGTGCGCGACCGCTCGGGACTCGAGCAGACGCTCGCCGAGCTGGAGCGGCTCACCGAGCGCGCGCGCCACGTGGGCATCGCGGGCAGCCGGGAGTACAATCCGGGGTGGCACACCGCGCTCGACCTGCGCTCCCTACTCGCCGTGTCGGAGATGACCGCCCGCGCTGCGCTCGAGCGCACCGAGAGTCGTGGCGCCCACACGCGCGGCGATCACCCCGACTCGGACCCCAAGCAGGAGCGCCGTCAGGTCGTGGTGCGGCGCGACGCGGACCGGATGACGGTCCGCTGGGAAGCTCAGCCCGAGCTGCCGGCCGACCTCGCCAAGCTGATTAAGGAAGGGGCGTGACGTGAGCGAGCAGCGCCGGTTGCGGATCTTCCGAGGGACTCGGAGCTCCGGGGAGCTGAAGGAGTACGCGGTCGAGGCCGGGGAAGGCATGGTGGTGCTCGACGCCGTCCACAAGATCCAGGCGGAGCAGGCGCCGGACCTCGCGGTGCGCTGGAACTGCAAGGCGGGGAAGTGCGGCTCGTGCTCGGCCGAGGTCAACGGGCGACCCAAGCTGATGTGCATGACCCGGCTCTCGGACTATCCCGTCGAGCAGCCGATCACGATCACGCCGATGAAGGCCTTCCCGCTCGTCCGGGACCTGGTGACCGATGTCTCCTGGAACTACGAGGTCAACAAGCGGATCCCCGGCTTCCGGCCCCGCACGCCCGATGCTCCGGACGGGACGTGGCGGATGTTCCAATACGAAGTGGAGCGACCGCAGGAGTTCCGGAAGTGCATCGAGTGCTTCCTGTGCCAGGACGTGTGCCACGTCCTCCGCACGCACGGGAAGCACCAGGAATTCATCGGGCCCGCCTTCCTGGTGCGCGCCGCCGCCTACGAAACCCATCCGCTCGACGTGGCGGAGCGGCGCGACTTCCTGAAGACCGAGGGCGGCATCGCCTTGTGCAACATCACGAAGTGCTGCACGGAGGTCTGCCCGGAGTCGATCACCATCACCGACAACGCCATCATCCCCCTCAAGGAGCGGGTGGTGGACGCGCACTATGATCCCCTGGCGGCGCTCTGGCGGAAGCTGACCGGGAAGTCCAACGACTGATTGACGGAGGTCCTCATGGCGATCCAGTCGTCCATGCTCGTGTCCACGACGTTCGACATCCAGAACCGGCGCATCCGCGAGTACAAAGGCTTGGTGCGCGGCATCACCGTGCGCGCGCCCACGATCGGGCAGGGCATTCTGGGCGGCCTGAAGGCGATCGTCGGCGGCCAGATCGGCGCCTACACCGAGATGTGCGAGCAGGCGCGCCAGACGGCGTACGATTACATGGTGGAGCACGCCCGGCAGCTGGGCGCCAACGCGATCGTCGGCGTGCGCTACGACGCCGCCGACGTCGGCGGCAATCGCAGCGCCTCGACCGAGGTCCTGTGCTACGGGACGGCGGTGGTCCTGGAGTAGCTCCGCGGCGCGCGCATGAGCCGCCCCACGGTCGTCATTGTCGGCGCCGGATTCGGTGGGCTGCGCGCGGCGCGGACGCTGCGCCGCGCCCCGGTCGAGGTGATCCTGATCGACCGGCACAACTACCATCTCTTCCAACCGCTCCTGTATCAGGTGGCGACCGCGGGGCTTGAGCCCGAGCAGATCGCCAAGCCGGTGCGGGCGATCTTGCGCGGCCAGGCGAACCTCGAATTCCGGCTCGCGGAGGTGACCGGCGTGGACTTCGCCGCGCGCCGCGTAGTGACCGACGCCGGCCCGATGGCCTACGACCATCTCATTCTCGCACTCGGCGGAGAGACGAACTTCTTCGGGCTCGAAAGCGTGCAGCGCAACGGGATCGGCCTCAAAGACATCCCCGAGGCCGTGGCGATCCGCAACCACGTGCTGCGCTGCTTCGAGCAGGCGATGCTCGAGGAGGATCCGGACCGGCGCCGCGCCCTGCTCACCCTGGTGGTCGTGGGCGGCGGCCCGACCGGCGTCGAAATGGCCGGCGCCCTCGCCGAGCTGATCCGGCTCGTCCTCGTGAAGGACTACCCGCGGCTCAATATCGCCAACGTCCGCGTCCTGCTCCTCGAGGCGACGGACAAGCTGCTGGGGGCGATGCCCGCGAAGCTGCGCGAGGCGGCGGCCGACACGTTGTGGAAGAAGCACGTCGAGGTGCGCTTCGGCGCCGCCGTGGAGGAGTTCGACGGGTCCCGGGTGCGGCTCAAGGGCGGCGAGGTGATTCCGGCGCGCACACTCCTCTGGGCGGCGGGGGTGCAGGCGGCGGGCCTGGCGCGGCGGCTTGGCCTGCGGACGGCGCGGCAGGGACGCATCGTCGTCGAACCGACGCTGCAGGTCCCTGGGCAGCCCGCTGTCTCCGTGGTCGGGGACGCGGCCTACCTCGAAGCCGAGGGTCAGGCGCTGGCGATGATGGCTCCCGTGGCGATCCAGATGGCCGAGACGGCCGCGCGGAACGTGCTCCGCACGCTGCGCGGCGAGCCACCGCGGCCGTTCCGCTACCGCGATCCCGGCTCGCTCGCGACGATCGGGCGCAACGCGGCGGTGGCCTACATCAGAGGCTTCGCGTTCAAGGGCTTCCCGGCGTGGGTCGTGTGGTTGGTGGTGCACCTGATCCAGCTGATCGGGTTCCGCAACAAGCTGCTCGTGCTGATCAACTGGGCGTGGGATTACTTCTTCTATGAGCGGGCCGTGCGGATCATCACGCCCGAGTGACCGGCCGGGAGGGTGCCCGGGGAGTGGGGAGCTCTTCCCGGGCCGGCGGCTCGCGCCGCACCACGCCGTTCCACCCGCACCCCAAACACCAGCGCCGCTGCAGCCACGGGAACACGCGGTCGAGCACCAGATGGCGGATGGGCAGCATCTCGATCCCGCACGCCGGGCAGAGAGTGCCGCGGGGCAGGAGGAAGTACACGACGCAGCCTACCATCACATAGCGCATCAGCACCGTCACCAGCAGCACTCCGACGATCAGCACGCGCCCGCCTCCCGTCCCTTTGAGGAATTCCTCGATGCGGTGCTGCAGCTCGCTCAGCTCCACCGGCTTGACCAGCAGGCGCTCGCGGGGCATCGGCGCGAGGCCGCGGCCCGCCAGCTGGGTGATGTCCCCCGACAGAAACAGCATCCGCTCGGCGAGGGCCGGCCGCGTCGCCTGCAGGCGCGCGTGCAGTCCGGGCCCGTCCAGCCGGGGCATCCGCAGGTCCGCGAGGATCACATCCACGGGCTCGCCGTTCAACAGCTCCAGCGCTGCCACGCCGTCCGCCGCCTCGGTCACCACGGCGCCGCGGCGCGCCAGGAAGCGGGCGATGGGGCGGCGAATCGGTTCTTCGTCGTCCACCAGAAGGACGCGCACTCCCGCCAGCGGATACGTCGGCGCGGCAGCCGGCGCCGCAGGCTCGGGAATTGGCGCCGGCGCGAGCGTGCCGATCGGCAGGGTGACCACGAAGCGCGCTCCGGCCCCCGGGTGCGACGTGACCGTGAGATCACCGCCCACTTCACGCACGAGCTGGCGGGAGATGTACAGGCCCAGCCCGGTGCCGCGGCGCCCCTTGGTGGTGGCGAACGGCCGGAACAGCCGTTCGGCGATCTCCGGCGCGATGCCCGGCCCGTTGTCCTGCACCGCGACGTGGACCCGCTCCACCTCCAGCCACGAGTCCACCGTCAGCACGCGCGGGGGCCGCACTGTGCGCAGAGCGTCGAGCGCGTTGCTGAGCAGATTGACCATCACCTGCTCGAGCCGGTTGCCGTCGGCGTCCACGGGCGGCAACGTCTGGTCCAGGCGACCACTGACGGTGATCTCGTCGACGACGAACCGATACGAAACCAGGTCGAGGGCGGCGCGCACGATCTCGTTGAGGTTGACGTTCGTGACCCGGCGCTCGCCGGCGCGCACGAAGCGCAGCAGGCCGCGCAGCAGCTTCGTGGCGCGCTGCGCCTGCCGCAGGATCTGCTGCATCTCCGCGCGTTGCTCCGCGCTGCCGCCCGGCTCGGCGAGCCGCCCCTCGGCGTGGGCCGCGATCGCCATCAGGGGGTTGTTCACCTCGTGGGCGATTCCCGCCAGCAGCTCCCCCGCCGCCGCGAAGCGGCCCTGCTCCTCGGCGCGGTCGCGCAGCACGTACGTCATGGCGTTGAAGTGCTCGGCCAGCCTGCCCAATTCGTCGTCCTTCCCCACCGGCACCTGCGCGGTGAGGTCGCCCTCGGAGACCTTGGTCAAGCCCTGCTCAAGGCTCGCGAGCGGCTGCCAAATGCGCCGCCGGACGACGATCACCAGCAACGGCACCAGGCACGCGCCGGCCAGCAGCCACAGCGCCGTATCCCGCGTCGCCTCCTGCGCCGCCGCTTGCAGGTTACGTTGCCGATCGATCAGCTCCGATCGCCCGAGCGATGCCGCCCCCGACATCTCCACATCGACCACCGCGTGCAGGGAATCCGCCTGCAGCAGCCGCCGACGCGCCTCCGCGGAGCGACGCAACTCCACCATCGCCCCGATCTCGGAGAGCATGTTGCCGAGCTGGGACATCGCTTCGTCGGTGCGCCCCAACCGCACCCGCAACGCGGGATTGACTTGCGCGTACGGCTGCGGCGCGGCGCGCACGCTCCCCAGCGCTGCCAGACGGGCCAGCCTCCCCGCCGCACCGGGCCAGTGCCGTCCCGCGACGAGGGACCGCGCGACGCCGTGCGCTCGGTCGAGAGCGCTGTGCCGCCGGTCCAGGTCCTCGAGCAGCGCGACGATCGCCTCGGTCCCGGATCCCAGCGTGAACGCGGGGGAGCCGACCACGAAGCCGAGGTACAGAGAAGGCACCCCGCCGAAAAGGCTCCCGACCAGCACCAGCAGGATCAGCAGCATGCGCAGGCTGATGCCACGGGCGGGGACGAAGCGCGGGACGGTCACGGACCTGTGACCCGCACGGGCACGCCGTGCTGTAGATGAGTCATGACCAGACGGACGGGGCGGTTCGCGGTGAACGTGATGGGCCCGGTCACTCCCAGGAACGCCGGCCGGGACCGCCCGAGCGCCCGCAGGTAGTCCCGCACGGCGCCCCGGCGCGCCCCAACGGCTCGGATCGCCGTCGCCGCGAGCAGCAGCGCGTCGTGCGACATGGCGTCGGTGGATTGCGGGTCCCGGCCGACGACGCGGCGAAACCGCTCGACGAAGGCTCGAGACAGGGAGTCCGGCGCGTCCGGCAGCCAGAACGCCACAACGTAGACGGATTCCGCGGCCGCACCGGCGTTGTCGGCGAGGGTCGGGAGCACCAGCGCGCCGTCCCCCGCCACGATGCGCAGCCCCGGCACGCGCCGCTGGGCGAGCCGGGCGATGGCACCGGTCTCGCGCTGGCGGCCGGCGACGAGCAGAACGTCCGGCACCCCCCGATGCAGCGTGGCCGCGACCAGCGTGGGCATGTCGCTCTGCGTCTCGAAGCTGACGCGATCGACGATCCGGACCCCACGGCCACCGAGCGCGGCGACGATCCCGTCGCGCAGGCCCGCCCCGTACTCGTCATTGATGTAGAAGATGCTCGCGCGCCGCACGTGCAGCCGCTCCACCGCGAACGCCCCCATGAACGCCCCTTCGATCGAGTCGTCCGGGGGCAGCATGAAGGTCCAAGGCCCCGCTTTGTGGAGCAGGCGGCTGGTGCTGCTCGGCACGATCTGCGGGATACCCGCTTGGTTGTAGACCGGAGCGGCGGCCAGCGAGCCCCGGCTGCCGCCGTGGCCAACCACGACCACCATGCCTGGCAGCGCGGCAAGCCGGCCCGCCCGCTCGACCTCACGGTCCGGCGAGTCTCCCTGGACGACACTGTCGGAGATGATTCTGATCGGCGGTCGACCAGCGGCCGGCCAGGAGTCGAGCTCGTCCCGCGCCACTTGCGCGTTGCTCGTGACGGCGATGGGGAAGGCCCACCCGATCAAGGCCACGCGGGGCGACGCGCGGCACCCGAGCAGCGCGGCCAGTCCCAGAACGCCCACGCCGGGGGTACAGACCAGGTGGCGGCAGCGGCCGGGGAGTCGGGGGCGCACGGGGGGACCACGGCTGACGGGGTGAGCGGCCGGCGAGAGGGAGACGGGGATGGGTCGGCGCGGCACCTCAGGAATGTGCCGAGCCTCGGGCCAGGGCGCAACGCAGCGCAGCGACCGCTCTGGACGTATCACCATGGGCAGCCTATCTCATCTCCACCCCAACTCCAGGTCCACGATCCAATGCGAGCCTTCCGCGTCCTGCTGGCGCTCGCCGGTCTGGCCGGCGCCGCCGCTCCCGCTCCCCTCCCGGCTCGGCAACCGACTCCCTCCCAACCCCAAGCGCAGGACACCACCCGTGGACGTCCGGGCGGCCCTGGGCAGGAGGGACCAAAGCCGTATGCCCAGGTGATCACGCGTGGGGCCACCACGGACTCCGGCGTGTTCATCGTGCACCGCCTGATGGAGAAGCTGTTCTACGAGATCCCGCGCGCGCAGCTCGGCAAGGAGTTCCTGCTCGTCGTGGACTACGCCGCCACGCCCGAGGGCACGCGCTACGGCGGTGAGAACCTCGACAGCCGCGTCATCCGCTGGCAACGAATGGGGAACCGCGTACTGCTGCGCAGCGTGAGCTACGATGTCGTGGCGGACAGCTCCACACCCGTGTCGCGCGCGGTGCGCCTCTCGAACCTCGAGCCGGTGCTGATGAGCTTCGACGTGGCGGCCTTCAGCCCGAACGCCGACTCGAACCTCGTGATCGAGGTGACTCGGCTGTTCACGACGGACGTCCCCGAACTCACGGCGCGGCGGGCCTTCCGCCTGCGGCGCCTGGATCCGGCACGCTCCATGGTGGAAACGGCCCGCTCGTTCCCGACGAACATCGACGTCAAGGCGCTCCACACCTTCGAGAACGATTCCGTCCCGGGAGACCGCGGGCTCGGCACCATGTCGTTCGAGATGCACTACTCGATGGTGCTGCTGCCCGACCATCCCATGGCGGAGCGGCTGTGCGACAACCGGGTGGGCTTCTTCTCGGTGCGGCAGCTCGACTACGGCCGGGAGGGGCACCGCGTCGCCGAGCGCTGCTACATCACGCGCTGGCGGCTCGACCCCAAGGACCCCAGCGCCACGGTTAGCGATCCCGTCAAGCCGATCGTGTTCTACCTCGACCCCGCGACGCCCGAGAAATGGGCGCCCTGGCTCATCAAGGGAGTCGAGGCGTGGGAGCCGGTGTTCCGGGCGGCGGGATTCTCCAACGCCATCACGGCGCGCCGGGCACCCACCCCGCAGGAGGACGCGGCATTCGACCTGGACGACGCGCGCTACTCGACCATCCGCTGGCTCCCCTCGCAAATCGAGAACGCCTACGGCCCGCACACGAGCGATCCGCGGACGGGGGAGATCCTCCAATCCAACATCGGGTGGTATCACAACATCACCAGCCTGCTCGAGGCCTGGTGGTGGGTCCAGGTCGGCGCCGTGGACCCGCGTGCCCGGCACCTCCCGCTGCCCGATTCGCTCATGGGGCAGATGGTAGCGTACGTGGCCACCCATGAGGTCGGGCACACTCTGGGTCTTCCGCACAACCAGCTCTCGTCGGGCTATTATCCGGTGGACTCGCTGCGGAGCCCGACCTACTCCCGGCGCAATGGCACGTCGTACTCCATCATGGACTACGCCCGCAACAACTACGTGGCCCAGCCGGGGGACGACGCGCAGTTGATGCCGAAGATCGGCCCGTGGGACTACTACGTCATCGACTGGGGCTACCGCCGGATTCCTCGCGCCACGACGCCGGACGCCGAGCGCCCCGTCCTCGACTCGCTCGCCCGACTGCAGGACTCGATGCCGTGGCTGCGGTTCGGCAACCCGGACGGCATCGACCCGCGCACCCAAACCGAGGCGCTGGGGGATGACCCGGTGAAGGCCACCGGCTACGGCCTCGCGAACATCATGCGGCTGGTGCCGATGCTGCTCCCGGCGACGACGACCGACCGGCTCGAGGACTACTCGTTGCTCGACGACCTGTACGGCCGGCTCATCGGTCAGTGGGCGTTCGAGATGGGCCATGTCGCCGTCGTGCCGGGGGGCGTGTGGCGCCAAGAGAAGTATCCCGACCAGGCGGGCGTCATCCACACCGCCGTGCCGCGCGCGCGCCAAGCGGAAGCAGTCCGGTTCTTAAACGAACACGCGTTCACCACGCCGCTGTACTTCCTCGATGCCCAGGTGTTGCGGCGCATCGAGCCGACGGGGTTCGTGGAGCGCATCCGCACGCGTCAGACGGCGATTCTGAACACGCTCTTCCAGGACGCCCGTCTCTCGCGTCTTGCCGAGCAAGGGGCCACCCTGCCGCCCGGCACCGCCTACACGCTGGCCGACCTGTTCAGCGACGTGCGGCGGGGGATCTTCACCGAGCTCGTCGCCACCCGGCCGGTCGTGGATGCCTACCGGCGCAATCTGCAGCGGGCGTTCGTGGACCAGATGGATCGGCTGATCAACACGCCGCTCGTGACCACGCCGCCGCCGGGTTTCGGCCAGTTCCCGGGTTTCGTGCCGCCGCCGCCGCGCCCCGGCGACGCGCGCGCGCTGGCGCGGCTGGAGCTCCAGGAGCTCCAGGCGACCCTGCGGACGGCGCTCGCGCGAGCCACGGATCGCACCACGCGGGCGCACTTCGGGGACTTGCAGGCCCGGATCGATCACATCTTGAACCCCAAGACTTGACTACGTCGAGGGAGAACGTCGAGGAAAACCGTCGAGGAGAGACGTTGACGATTCCCCTCGACGCCTTCCCTCGACGTTCTCCCTCGACGTATTCTTGTCCCCCATGACACCCATCCTGCTGGCCGTCCTGACGCTCGCCCAACAGCCCGGCTTCAGTGCGGCGGCCGCGGCGCGGCAAGACTCGATCGAGCGTCTCCTGCTCGCCATCCCCGACACTCAGAGCGCCCGGCTGATGACGCGGGAACTGTCGCTCCGACCCCACGTGGCCGGCCGACCCGAGCAGGCGGCGACCCGCGACTCCGTGATCAACCGCATGCGAGCCTGGGGTCTCGAAACGTGGACCAAGGAGTACCGCGTCTACCTTCCGTGGCCCGATACGGTGCGCGCGTGGCTGCTCCTCCCCCCGCCGGGCAGCGCCGCGCAGCCGCTCTCGCTGCGGGAGCCGGCGATCCCGTCGGACTCGACGACGCTTGGGCCGCAGGTGCCGCCGTTCAACGGCTACACCGGCGACGGGGACGTCACCGCCGAAGTGGTATACGTCAACTACGGGCTGATCGAGGATTACAAGACCCTCGACTCGCTCGGCATCAGAGTGAAGGGCAGGATCGCGATCGCGCGCTACGGCCGCTCGTTCCGGGGCATCAAGGCGCGCGAGGCGGAGCGCCACGGCGCCGTGGGGTTGATCATCTACTCGGACCCCCAGGACGACGGCTACTTCCGGGGTGACGTCTACGCCAAAGGCCCGATGCGGCCGGCCGGCGGCCTCCAGCGCGGCAGCATCATGAACGACGACGGCGACCCGACCACCCCCGGCTACGCCTCGCTGGCAGGCGCGCACCGCGTGCCTGAAGACTCGCTCGCGATCCCGCATATCCCTGTACTTCCGATGGGCTACGGCAACGCCCAGCGGTTCCTGCAGGGGCTCGCCGGCGCCTCGGTGCCCCAGGCCTGGCAGGGAGCCCTGCCGTTCCGCTACCACGCCGGCCCGGGGCCGACACGCGCGCGCCTCAAGGTGAAGACCGAGCGCGGCGCGCGGGCCATGCACGCCATCTGGGACACCTTCGGGATGATCCGCGGCGCCCGCTTTCCGGACGAATGGGTCGTCGTGGGCGGCCACCGCGACGCCTGGTCACCGGGCGCCGCCGACAACATCAGCGGAACGGTCACGGTGCTCGAAGCGGCGCGGGCCTTCGCCGAGCTGGCGAAGCAGGGGATCAGGCCGGCGCGAACCCTGGTGTTCGCGACGTGGGACGCCGAGGAGTGGGGCCTCATCGGCTCCACCGAGTGGGTCGAGGAGATGGAGGACACGCTCCGGGCGCGCCTCGTGGCGTACATCAATGAGGACGATGTGGCGACGGGAATGCAGTTCGGCGGTTCCGGCTCGCCGTCGCTGAAGCCGTTGATCCGGGGGGCGACGCAGGTGGTGCCGGACCCGGAGGGAAACGGCAACGTGTACGACACCTGGCTGCGACAGCGGAAGGGCGACACGACCCAGCTGACGCTCGGGAACCTGGGAGGCGGCTCCGACTTCGCCGGGTTCTATCACCACCTCGGCATTCCCTCGGGTGGCATCGGGTTCGGGGGGCCGGGCGGGGTGTACCACTCGATGTACGATTCCTATCACTGGATGACGACGTTCGGGGACCCGCAGTACCGCGCCCACCGCGCGGCCGCCCAGGTCGTCGCGGTGATTCTCTCCCGGCTCGCGAACGCGGACGTCGTGCCCCTCGATTACGTCGCCTTCGGCACCGAGATGACGGGGCTTGTCGCCGAGCTCGACAACGGGATCTCCCAGAAGCACTGGACCGTGAGTACCGCGCCGCTGCGTTACGCGCTGGGTCGGCTTACCGAGGCGGCGCGGGCCTTCGCGGCGGTGCGCGACAGCGCACTCGCGGCGGGCGCGGAGCCCGCACGAGTGACGCGCGCCACCCAGGCGCTGCTGCAGGTCGAGCGCCGGCTGGCGCGACCCCAGGGTCTGGCGAGCCGCCCGTGGATGCGGAGCCTGCAGTTCGCCTCGGACATCGACAACGGCTACTCCACCATGGCCTTCCCGTCGGTGAACGAGGCGATTCGCTACGCGGACGAGGCGACGACCGGACGGGAGCTGCAGGACCTCGCCGCCCATATCGACCAGGCCCGCGAAGCGCTGGAGCAGGCGGCGACCGCCCTGCGTTGAGGAGAGCCGTCAGCCATCAGAGCTGATGGTTGAGAGCTGACGGCTGATGGCTGATGGCTGATGGCTGCCCAAGGAGGACCGTATGGTCGAGTCGGATAATCGAATGAGAGTCGTGATCTATTACGCCGTCTGGGCAACGATCTGCGCGGCCCTGGCGGGCATCGCCGTCGCGCTGGTGCACACCTGGTTCTTCAGCTACCACGTGGGGCGGTCGGGCTTCCTGCAAACCCTGGTCAGTGACATCGAGGCGGCGCTCGCCATCGCGGCGGGGCAGGGAGCGGTGGCGGTGCTCACGGGGAGCGTGCTAGCCCGGCTCGGGCGCGGATTGGAGAAGACCGTGCTGCTCGGCCTGCTCATCGGGCTGTTCGACTTGGTCCTCAACTTCGTGCAGATGGTCGTGCCCAAGACCGAGCTCGGCTGGGGGCCGGACATCGTCATCCTGGCCGTGGCGGCGGCGGCCATTACGCTCTACGGCTCGGCTACAGCCTCGGCAGCGTGATCCCCCGCTGCGCCTGGTACTTGCCCT
Organism: Gemmatimonadota bacterium; assembly: GCA_003223415.1. Classification (GTDB taxonomy): domain Bacteria; phylum Gemmatimonadota; class Gemmatimonadetes; order Gemmatimonadales; family GWC2-71-9; genus 13-1-40CM-70-15. The sequence continues at coordinate 23,817 of QHUY01000028.1, read as the reverse complement.
TCTTGTCCGCGTAGCTGAGCTCGCATTCGTCGCCCTCGTCCGCGGTGAAAAAGAGGACCTGGGCGATCCCCTCATCGGCGTAGATTTTGGCCGGCAGCGGCGTCGTGTTCGAGATCTCCAGCGTCACGTAGCCCTCCCACTCCGGCTCGAACGGCGTGACGTTGGTAATGATGCCGCAGCGCGCGTACGTGCTCTTGCCGACGCATACCGTCAGCACGTTGCGCGGGATCCGGAAGTACTCCACCGAGCGGGCCAGGGCGAAGGAGTTCGGCGGGACGATGCACACCTCGCCGGTGAACTCGACGAACGATTTCGGATCGAAGTGCTTGGGATCGACCACCGCCGAGAGGGCGTTGGTGAAGATCTTGAACTCCGGCGCCACGCGCATGTCGTAGCCGTAGGACGACACGCCGAAGGAGATCACGCCCGCGCGCACTTGGCCGTCGGCGAAGGGTTCGATCATCCGGTGCTCGGTGGCCATGCGCTTGATCCAGCGGTCGGACTTGATGGACATAGGCGCGCAATGTAACGGCGTCGCCTTGACTTACGCCACTCGGTCCGGTTGACTTGCAGCCCCGGGCGGGATAGCTTCTTTGCGACTACGTGAATTTTTTCACGAACTCCATGCTCCAGCCCTACCTCCCGTTCCTGATCCTGCTCGCCGTCGCCGCCGGAACGGCGGTGATGATGATCGTCCTCTCCCACTTCGCCGCGCCGCGCCGCCCCACGCACGCCAAGGCCGCCCCGTACGAGAGCGGCATGCCGCCGCTGGGGAGCGCGCGCGAGCGCTTCTCGATCAAGTTCTACCTGGTGGCGATGCTGTTCATTCTGTTCGACATTGAGACCGTATTCCTGATCCCGTGGGGGACGATCTTCTTCACCGGGGCGGGGACGGGCGGGCCGGCGATGGGGTTCCTGCTGATCGAGATGCTGGTGTTCCTGGTCATTTTGTTCGTGGGATACGTGTACGTGTGGAAGCGGGGGGCGTTGAAATGGGACTGACTACGAAGGCGTCGAGGAGAAACGTCGAGGAGAATCGTCGAGGGGAGACGTACTCCCTTGACGTATTCCCTCGACGCCTTGCCTCTCGACGCCTTTCCTCGACGGATTTCGTAGTATGAAACGAGTCTTCGAGACCAAAGAGGTGTCGGGGAGCCAGAATTGGCTGTTGACCCGGTTCGACGCGCTGGTGAACTGGGCGCGCGCCAACTCCCTGTGGCCGATGCCGTTCGGCACCGCCTGCTGCGCGATCGAGTTCATGGCCACTGCGGCGAGCCGCTACGACTTCGCGCGCTTCGGGATGGAGCGGCAGGCCTTCTCCCCGCGCCAGGCGGACGTGCTCATTTGTGCCGGCCGGCTGCCGTTCAAGCTGGCGCCGGTCATCCGCACCATCTACGACCAGATGCCCCAGCCCAAGTGGGTCATCTCGATGGGCGCCTGTGCCTCGACTGGCGGCATCTTCGACAACTACGCGATGGTGCAGGGCATCGACACAATCGTGCCCGTGGACGTCTACGTCCCGGGCTGCCCGCCGCGCCCTGAGGGGCTGCTGTACGGCGTGCTGCTGCTCCACAAGAAGATCAAAGGTGAATCCCTCGCGATCCCCGGCCTGCGCGACGAGCAGCCGCTCGATGCGCACGGGCTCCGGCTCCCGCCCGAGCAGATCGACGAGATCTCGGAGCCCTTCGGCAACTCCATTCATCAGTACCGCTCGGCGTGAACCCGTCCGTCGACGCGCTCCGTGCGACCTTCGGCTCCGCGATCGGCCGCGCGCAGGAGGCGTGCGGCGACACGATCGTGACCGTCGGGTCCGCCAACCTTCTCGAGATCATGCGCTGGCTGCGGGACACCCCCGGCCAGCGCCACGATTACCTCGTGGACATCACGGCGGTCGAATACCGCGACCGCGAGCGGCCGCTCGAGGTCGTCTATTTCCTGCGCTCGCTGGAGCGCAAGGCGGACCTGCGGGTGAAAGTGGAGCTCGACCCGAGCGGCGAGCTGACCGTGGACTCGGTGACGCCGCTGTGGGCGGGCGCCAACTGGCTGGAGCGCGAGGTCTACGACATGTTCGGGATCGTGTTCGCGGGGCACCCCGACCTGCGCCGCATCTTGATGTGGGAGACCTATGCCGAGGGCTACCCCCTCCGCAAGGACTTCCCGCTGCGGGGGCGGTTCAGCCGCGCGGAGCAGGTGCGCCAAGCGCTGAACGCCAACCCGGAGGCCCATTACTCGATCGAGGAGCTGTCGATCGCCGAAGCCTACGACGAGCTTCCCCCCGACATGCGCGAGCGCCTGCGCCGCGGGCAGCGCGGCACGGTCCCCGAATCCGAATGAGCAAGCGCACCATCGACTTCGAGCTGGCGACCCCGGGGCTCGGCGCCGGAGGCGCCCCCACCCGGGTCCCGCTCGCCGCCGGGCCCGCAGGGGAGGGGCAGGAGCACGACCTCGGCGGCGAGCACCTGCTGATCAACCTCGGCCCCCAGCACCCCGCTACACACGGCGTCCTGCGGTTGGTTGTCGAGCTCGACGGCGAGACGGTGGTGCGGGTGATCCCGCACGTCGGCTACCTGCACTCGGGATTCGAGAAGCTCGGCGAATACCGCCACTACAACCAGATCATCCCGCTGACCGACCGCACCGACTACCTGTCGCCCATGGCGAACAACGTCGGCATGGCGATGGCGGCCGAGAAGCTGATGGGGATCGAGATCACGCCGCGCTGCAAGGTGCTGCGGGTGATCGCCTGCGAGATGAGCCGCATCATCTCCCATATGGTCTGGCTCGGCACGACCTCGATCGACCTGGGCGCCTTCACGCCGTTCCTGTGGGCGTTCCAGGAGCGCGAGCGGATCTACAACCTCCAGGAGATGTGGACCGGGGCCCGGCTCACCACGAGCCTGACCCGCGTCGGCGGCCTGATGGCCGACGTGCCCGACGGCTTCGTCGAGGGGCTGCGCCAATTCACCCAGACGTACCCCAACACGCTGAACGAGATCGACCGGGTCCTGACGCGCAACGCCGTGTGGGCGGGGCGCACCCAGGGCATCGGCGTGCTCACGGCCGACGAGGCGATCAACTATTCGCTCTCTGGCCCGATGCTGCGCGCCAGCGGCGTGCCGTGGGACATGCGCAAGGACCAGCCCTACCTGGACTACGAGACGTACGACTTCGACGTCCCGGTGGGCGAGCACGGAGACGTGTACGACCGCTACCTGCTGCGGCTCGAGGAGTGCCATCAATCGAACCGCATCCTGCAGCAAACCCTCGACCGGTTGCCCGACGGCCCGGTCAACGTGGACGATCCGCGCGTGATCCTGCCGCCCAAGTCGCGCGCGATGAGCGACATGGAAGCCATGATCTTCCACTTCAAGCAGGTGATGGAGGGCGTGAAGGCGCCGGTGGGGGAGGCCTACGTCGGGATCGAGAACCCCAAGGGCGAGCTCGGGAACTATTTCGTCTCCGACGGCAGCGCGAAGCCGGTGCGGTGGCGCATCCGGCCGCCGTCGTTCATCAACCTGGCCGCGATCTCGAAGATGGCCGAGGGACACCTCCTCTCGGACTTGATCGCGATCAATGCGTCGGTGGACATCGTGATGGGCGAAGTGGACCGATGAGCACCGCGACGCAGGAGTATCAGGCGGTCTTCGCCGGCAAGACGCGGGCGCAGCTCGACGAGATCCTGACGCGCTATCCCGCCAAGCAGGCCGCCCTGCTGCCGGCACTGTGGCTGGTGCAGCGCGAGCGCGGCTGGATCTCCGACCGCAGCATGACCGAGGTGGCGGAGGTGCTGGGGCTCACGCCGGCCTACGTGAAAGGCGTCGTCACTTTTTACACGATGTACCACCAGCATCCGGTGGGGAAGAACTTCGTGCAGGTGTGCACGACGTCGCCGTGCAACATCTGCGGGGCGGAGGGCGTGGTCCGCGCGCTGCTCGAGCACACGGGGGCGAAGGACCTGGGCGCGACGAGCCCCGACGGCCAGTGGACCGTGATCGAGGTGGAGTGCCTGGGCGCTTGCGGCTTCGCGACGCCGGTCCTCATAAACGATGACTTTATCGAGAGCGTGACGCCGGAGAAGGTCCCCGAGCTGGTGAGGAAGTACCGGTGAAGAACCAATGCGGAATACGGAGTGCGGAATGCGGAATGGCAGGAGCAGGTTCGATCCCCGCGGCCTGCCGTCCAGGTCGAACATGGCACGGCCAATTCCGCATTCCGAATTCCGCATTCCGCACTCTTGAGGACCGGTGATGGGCTACCCCCACAAACCGCATCCCAGGGAGACCGTCGTCCTCTCCAAGCACTTCGGAGACCCCGAGGCGCGCACCTACAAAGGCTGGGTGCGGCGGGGGGGCTACGAGGCCTTGAAAAACGCGCTGGCCACGGACCCCGCGGCGATCATCGAAGAAGTGAAGACATCCGGGGTGCGCGGCCGCGGCGGCGCGGGCTTCCCCACCGGGCTCAAGTGGTCGTTCATGCCGAAGGAGAAAACGAAGCCCCATTACCTGTGCGTGAACGCGGACGAGTCCGAGCCAGGGACGTTCAAGGACCGCGAGATCATGCGCTGGACGCCGCACGCCTTGCTGGAAGGGACGGCGATCGCCGCGCACGCGATCCGCGCCGAGGTGACCTACATCTACGTGCGTGGCGAGTTCACCGAGCCGCTCGCCATCCTGGAGAAGGCGCTCGCCGAAGCGAGCACCGCCGGCGTGTTCGGGAACATGAAGATCTACCTGCACCGCGGCGCGGGCGCCTACATCTGCGGCGAGGAGACGGCGATGATGAATTCGATCGAGGGCAAGCGCGGGAACCCGCGCATCAAGCCGCCGTTCCCGGCGGCCGCCGGCGTGTTCGGCATGCCCACGACGATCAACAACGTCGAGACCCTCGTCGCCGTCCCCCACATCCTCAAGAACGGCGCCGCCTGGTACAAAGGCCTGAGCCTGTCCAACCCCAAGAGCACCGGCACCAAGCTGTTCTCCGTGTGCGGCCATCTCGCCAAGCCCGGCAACTATGAGGTGACCATGGGGTTCCCACTCAAGGACCTGCTCTACGAGTTGGGCGGCGGGATGCGGCCGGGCCGCACCCTCAAGGCGTGCATCCCGGGCGGCTCCTCGGTGCCGATTCTCAACCGGGAGGAGAGCGAGAGTTGCCTGCTGGACTACGAGGGCTGCGTTGAGAAGGGGACGATGCTCGGTTCGGGCGGCGTGATCGTGTTCGACGACTCGACCGACATGGTCTACCAGATCATGCGACTCGCACGGTTCTACGCGCACGAGTCGTGCGCCCAGTGCACCCAGTGCCGCGAGGGCACCGCCTGGACCACCAGGATTCTGGAGCGGATCCTCACCGGGCAGGGCGCCATGAAAGACCTCGACCTGCTGCTCGACCTCGCCGACAACATGACGGGGAAGACGATCTGCGTGCTGTCGGACTCGTGCGCCGCACCGGTCGTGAGCGGGATCAAGAAGTTCAAGAGCGAGTTCGAAGCCTACATCACGGGGAAGAAGCGCCCCGTGGCGGCCTGAGGGGGGGGGGGGTCTGACAGCCGATGCCTGATGGCCTGATCAATCTCACAGTCGATGGCGTCCCGGTGAGCGTCGCGCCGGGGACGTTGGTCATCGAGGCCGCCAAGCAGGCGGGAGTGTTGGTCCCGCACTACTGCTACCACCCGGGCCTGCCCGTGGCCGGGGTGTGCCGCATGTGCCTGGTCGAGATCGAGAAGGCCCCGAAGCTGCAGATCGCCTGCGCGACACCGGTGACCGAAGGGATGATCGTGAGGACGCAGTCGTCCCAGGCCAAAGACGCGCGGCAGAGCGTGCTCGAGTTCTTGCTCATCAACCATCCGCTCGACTGCCCGATCTGCGACCAGGCGGGCGAGTGCGAGCTGCAGGACTTCGTCTTCCAGGAGGGGCGGGCCGGCACGCGCTACGCCGAGTATCCCAAGCGCTTCAATCCGGTCGAAGACTTCGGCCCGGACGTACTGTACGTGGCGAACCGCTGCATCCTCTGCACCCGCTGCGTCCGCTTCATGGAGGACGTGGCCCAGGAGCCGGTGCTCAACGTCTCCGAGCGCGGCGACCGGGCCTACATCGGCATCCACCCCGATGCGCGGCTCGACCATCCCTGGGCGGGGAACGTCGTAGACCTCTGCCCGGTGGGCTCGCTCTTGTCCAAGGACTTCCTCCATAAGGCGCGGGCCTGGGAGCTGGACAAGTCGGCCTCGGTGTGCACCGGCTGCACCCAGGGCTGCAACGTCACGCTCGACGTGCGCGACAACGTCATCGTGCGCGTGCGCCCACGGCCGAACCTCGAGGTGAACCGCTACTTCATCTGCGACCACGGCCGCATGAGCTACCGCTGGATGAACCGCGGCGACCGCATCGAGGCCCCGCTCGTCAAGCAGGACGGGGAGCTGCGGGCGGTGGATTGGGACGAAGCGCTGGACCGGGCGCGCGCACTGCTACGCGGCACTAGGGGGCGGCGGGGGAGGGGGGGCGCGGCCGTGGCGATCGTGTCGCCCAAGGCTTCGACCGAGGCATTGTTCCTGGCGCGCCGGGTGCTGGCGGGAAAAGAACGGGAGCACGAATGGACCGGCGCCTTCCAGGTCACGATGGGCGAGGAAGCGCCGCTGGCGGGGGTGCCGAACCTCGCGCTCCGGCCGGAGCGCGCGCCCAACGTGAAGGGGGCCGAGCTGTTGGGCTACACGAACGGCGTCTCGTCCGCCCTCCGGGTCGCCCAGACCGCGGCCGTGGTGCTGGTGCTGGACGAGCCCGACGTTCCGGCGCACGGCGCGGGGGCCTTGATCTACCTCGGCGTGACGCTCCCCGAGAGCGCTCGTGGCGCCGACATCGTGCTCCCGATCGCCAACGTGGCGGAGGAGGAAGGCACCTTCGTCAACCGCGACGGCCGAGTGCAGCGCTACTTCCCGGCCAAGCCCGCTCCCGGCATGGCGCGGCCAGCGTGGTGGGCGTTGGGCGAGCTGCTCGAGGCGCCCGACCGGCCGGGCAGCGCTGCCGAGGCCTTCGACCTGCTGGCGGGGACGGTGGACGCCTTCGCGGGGCTGTCCTACGCGGCGTTGGGAGTGACGGGGAAGGGGATAGGTCAGGGAGCGGGGGTGCCGGCGTGACGTTTTTCCTCGTCAGCTCGATCATCAAGATCGTGGTGGTCTTCACCGCCATCATGGTGGGCGTGGCACTGCTCACGCTCGCCGAGCGGCGCATCTGCGCGTGGATGCAGGACCGCCTCGGCCCCAACCGCGTCGGTCCGCAAGGCCTCCTGCAGCCGGCGGCCGACGGCCTGAAGAACTTCCTCAAAGAGGAAACGTACCCCGCGCAGGCGGACTTCTGGACCTTCGTCCTCGCCCCGGCGCTCTCCTTCACGCCGGCCCTCCTCACCTTCGCCGTGATCCCGTTCGCGGCTCCGCTGCCCACGCAGTGGGGCCTGGTCCCGATGGTGGTGGCCGACCTCCCGGTCGGGTTCCTCTACATCCTCGCCATCAGCTCGCTCGGGGTCTACGGGATCGTGCTGGCGGGTTGGTCGTCGAACAACAAGTACGCTCTGCTCGGCGGCCTGCGCGCCAGTGCGCAAATGATCTCTTACGAGATCGCGATGGGAATGAGCACCGTGGCGGTGTTGCTCCTCGCCGGGAACGTCACCCTGTCCCAGGTGATCGCCCAGCAGCAACAGGGAGGCTGGTTCGTGATCTCGCTGACGCTCGCGTTCCTCGTCTTCTTCATCAGCGCGCTCGCCGAGACCAACCGGCTGCCCTTCGATCTGCCGGAAGCCGAAGGCGAGCTGATCGCCGGGTACCATACCGAGTACAGCGCGATGAAGTTCTCGATGTTCTACATCGCCGAGTACTCGAACATGGTGACCGCCTCGGCGCTGATGGCCACGCTGTTCTTCGGCGGTTGGGACATCCCGTTCACTCACTGGGACGATACGGGCGACCCGAGCGTTCTGAAAACCCTCCTGACGCTAGTGGTGTTCTGCATCAAGACCGGCGCCTTCCTCTTCACCTACATCTGGATCCGCTGGACGCTGCCGCGGTTCCGCTACGATCAGCTGATGGCGCTCGGGTGGAAGGTCCTCTTGCCGTCCACCCTCGTGTATCTGACGATCATGGCGACGGTCATCTGGTACTTGCACGGGCACCTGGGCTGGGCGTATGACCGGCCGATGGCCCTCACGCTGGGGGCGGCGAACCTCGTGTTGCTCGTCGCGGCCGTGTGGGGACTCGACCGCGGACGCATCGTCTCGGGCTCGGTCGCTCGGAGGGCCGCCTGATGGCGATCGGCGTGAAGGTGCTGAAGCGGCCGACCGAGCGGACCTCCTACCTCCGGGCCACGCTCAAGGGCATGGCGCTCACGCTGCAACACCTGTTCCGGCCCAAGGTAACGATGCAATACCCCGAGGAGCGCAGCACCGCCAGCTGGACGATCTCCGGCCGTTGGCGCGGCACGCACCGCATGCTCACGGACGAGCAGGGGCGGGCCAAGTGCGTGGCATGCGGCCTGTGCCCCCAGATCTGCCCGGCCAACTGCATCAAGCTGGTCCCCGGCGAGGACGAGCAGGGCAATCGCTACCCGCTGATCTACGAGATCGACGAGTTCCGCTGCGTGTTCTGCGGCTACTGCCAGGAGGTCTGTCCCGAAGAGGCCATCCACGTGGGCGTGCACTACGAGAACGCCGAGTACTCGCGCGACCGGTTCGTGTACGACCTGGAGCGCCTCTGCGCCCAGACCCACCCGGTCTCGACGCTGTGGGACCCCTCCGATCCCAAGGGCGAGTGACTCGATGGCCTGGCTCACGGGTCACCTGACCGTCCTCGTGTTCTGGGCGTTTGCCGGCGTCGCGATCGTGTCCGCCGCCATGTGCGTGACGCGGCGCAACCCCGTCGCCAGCGCGCTGTGGCTCGTCGTGACGCTGTTCCAGCTCGCCGGGCTGTTCGTCGTGCTGGACGCCCAGTTCCTGGCCGTGCTTCAGGTGCTGGTGTACGCCGGCGCCATCATGGTGCTGTTCCTGTTCGTGATCATGCTCTTGAACCTCGGGCAGGGCGGGCCCCACGACTTCAAGGGCGTGATCGGCCTGGGCGTCGGGGCCGTGCTCGCGGTCCTGCTGCTGCTGCAGCTTTCGGTGCTGCGACACCTCGAGCCGCCGGCGGCGATCGCGCTGCCGCCGGGCACGATGGCGGCGCAGCAGGCGCACGATGGGCTGGTCGGCACCGTGGCCCGGCCACTGTTCGACGCGTACCTCGTGCCGTTCGAGATCACCAGCCTGCTGCTGCTCGCCGCCATCGTGGGCGCGGTCGTGCTGGCCATGCGCAAGCTCTGATGCTCCTCGGACCCTCCCTCGCCGTCTCGGCCGTGCTGTTCACAATCGGCGTCACGGGCGTGCTCGTGCGCCGCAACGCGATCGTGATCTTCATGTGCGTCGAGCTGATGCTCAACGCCGTGAATCTCACGTTCGTCGCTTTCGCCCAGCGGCTCGGCGTCGCGGGACAGATCTTCGTCTTCTTCGTGATGGCGGTGGCGGCGGCGGAGGCGGCCGTCGGGCTGGCGATCATCCTGGCGATCTACCGCCACCGGGAGACGGTGGACCTGGGCAACATCAACCTCCTGAAGGGTTGATGACTCGCACCGCCATGAGCCTCGTCTGGCTGGTTCCCCTCCTGCCGCTGCTGGGGTTCGTGCTGAACGGGACCCTCGCCCTGGTGCGGCCGACGGCCAAGACCGCCGTCTCCGTGATCGGTGTGGGCGCGGTGGTCGCGGCCTTCGGCGTGGCAGTCGCGGTGGTCCGCGCGCTCGCCGTCGGCCACGCGGCGGAGCCGGTCGTGTTCACCTACTGGTCCTGGATGCCCGTAGGCAGCCTGCAGGTGAACGCCGCCCTGCAGGTCGATCCACTGTCGGCGGTCATGCTGCTCGTGGTGACCGGCGTCGGCTCGCTGATCCATCTCTTCAGCGTCGGCTACATGCGGGAGGACGACGGCTACGCCCGCTATTTCGCCTACCTGAACCTGTTCGTCTTCTTCATGCTGACGCTGGTGCTCGGGGCGAGCTTCCCGGTGATGTTCGTGGGCTGGGAAGGCGTGGGACTCTGCTCCTACCTCCTGATCGGGTTCTGGTTCACCGAGCAGATCAACGCCGACGCCGGCAAGAAGGCGTTCATCGTCAACCGCGTCGGCGACTTCGGGTTCCTGGTCGCCATGTTTCTGATTTTCCAGCACGCCGGGAGCCTGAATTTCACCGATGTGTTCGCGAAGGCCCGGAGCCTGTTCCCGCTCGGCAGCGCCGCCGTCACCGCGATCACGCTGTTCCTGTTCCTCGGCTGCACCGGCAAGTCGGCGCAGATCCCCCTGTACACCTGGCTCCCCGACGCGATGCAGGGCCCGACCCCCGTCTCGGCCCTCATCCACGCCGCGACCATGGTGACGGCGGGTGTGTACCTCGTGGCGCGCTGCAACCTCTTGTTCGCGCTCGCCCCGGTCTCGAGCGCCGTGGTCGCCGGCGTCGGGGCGCTCACCGCGTTGTTCGCGGCGACCATCGCCCTCAAACAGTGGGACATCAAGCGCGTCCTCGCGTACTCCACGATCTCCCAGCTGGGCTACATGTTCCTCGGCGTGGGGACGGGGGGAGGAGCGACCGTCGCCGGCATCTTCCACCTCGCCACCCACGCGTTCTTCAAGGCGCTGTTGTTCCTCGGCTCGGGCAGCGTCATCTACGCGATCCACCATGCCTACCACGCGACCCATTCCCATGAAGACGCGCAGGACATGCGCAACATGGGCGGGCTCAAGGCTCACCTGCCGTGGACGTGGGTGCTGATGTGGATCGCGACGCTCGCCATCGCGGGCGTGCCGCCGCTCTCGGGCTTCTTCTCCAAGGACGAGATCCTGAGCGCGGCGTTCGCCCGCGGCGGCGTCGAGCGGATCTGGTACCTGTTCTGGGGAATGGGCCTGGCGGCCGCGTCGCTCACGGCGTTCTACATGACGCGCCTGATGCTCTACACCTTCCACGGCCCGAACCGCACTGGCGAGCGGGAACGTCCCCTCCTGCGTGAGGCGCCATGGGTCATGACCGGACCGCTCGTGGCGCTGGGCGTGCTGTCGGCCGTCGGCGGGGTGCTCAACCTCCCGGCATTGCTGGGCGGCAGCAGCCGCCTGGAGCGCTGGCTGGCGCCCGTCACCGAGGCCGGCGCTGCGCTGCTGCCCGCGCACGCGGTCGCGTCCGGCACCGAGTGGACGCTGATCGGGATCGCCGTGGCGGTGGCGCTCGCCGGCATAGCGGGCGCGTTGCGGATGCTTCGCCCCGCGGACCTCCTGCCGGCCCAGCGGGCGCCGGCCGAGACCGGCTTCGCGCGGGTCCTGTGGAAGAAATGGTACGGCGACGAGATCTACGACGCCCTGATCGTGCGGCCGATCATGTGGCTGTCGCGTGAAGTGCTCTGGAAGATCGTGGACGTCCGGCTCGTGGACGGCGCGGGGGTGAACGGCGCCGCGGCCGTCTCGCGCGCCCTCGGCTGGGTCGGCTCCAGGCTGCAGACCGGCGAGCTCGGCTTCTACGTGGTGCTGTTCGTGGCAGGCGTGCTGTTCGTGCTGCACGTCGCGGTGCGGTGACCGATGTACGCCCATTGGGTCCTCACCGCGCTGCTGGTCTGGCCGCTCGTTGCCGCGGCCGTGATCTGGATCGCCCCCGAGCGAGCGGCCAAGCATCTCGCCCTGGCCGCGAGCCTGGTCGAGTTCGCCCTTTCGCTGCCGCTGTGGTGGATCTTCGTACCGGCCGCCGGGATGCAGCTCGTCCAGACGTTCGCGTGGATTCCCGGCTGGGGCATTTCGTACAAGGTGGGCGTGGACGGCATCTCGCTCTTCCTGGTGCTGCTCACGACTTTCCTCGTGCCGTTGTCGGTGTTGGGGAGCTACAGCTACATCACCAAGCGCGAGCGCTCCTTCTACGCGCTGCTGCTCGTGCTCACCACGGGGATGATCGGGGTATTCGTCGCCCTCGATCTTTTCTTCTTCTATGTGATGTGGGAAGTGATGCTCATTCCGATGTACTTCATCATCGGCGTGTGGGGCGGCGAGAACCGGCTGTACGCGGCGATCAAGTTCTTCATCTATACGATGCTGGGGTCGCTGCTGATGCTGGTGGCGATCCTCGGGCTGTACTTCGCCGTGGGCGCGCGCACGGGGACGTACTCCTTCGATTACACCCACGTGCTCGGCAACCTCGGCGACCTCGGCCCCGCGGCGTGGTGGTTCTTCGGCGCCTTCTTCCTCGCCTTCGCGATCAAGGTGCCGATGTTCCCCTTCCACACCTGGCTCCCCGACGCCCACGTGGAGGCGCCGACGGCCGGCTCCGTGATCCTGGCCGGCATCCTGCTGAAGATGGGGACGTACGGGTTCCTGCGCTTCGCGCTGCCGTTCTTCCCCACGGTCGCCCTGCATCCGACGGTCACGACCGCCATCGTCACGCTGTCGCTCATCGGGATCATCTACGGCGGCCTGGTCGCGATGGTGCAGCCCGACTTCAAGAAGCTCATCGCGTATTCGTCGGTCGCGCACCTCGGCTTCGTGATGCTCGGCATCTGGGCCCTCACGCTGCAGAGCGTGCAGGGGGCCCTGCTGGTGATGATCAACCACGGCATCTCGACGGGGGCGCTGTTCTTTCTCGTGGGCATGCTGTACGAGCGCCGGCACAGCCGCTTGGTCGCGGCCTTCGGAGGGATCGCCAAGGTCGTGCCGCTGCTCGCCGCCACGCTCACCGTGGTCTCCCTCTCCGCCATCGGGCTGCCCGGCACGAACGGCTTCGTCGGCGAGTTCCTGGTGCTGCTCGGCGTGTTCCAGACCCACCCGGTGGCCGCGACCATCGCGACCGGCGGCGTGATCGTCGCCGCGATGTACCTCCTGGGCGCGCTGCAGCGCGTGATCTACAACCCGCTCGACAAGCACGAGAACGAGAGCCTGCTCGATCTGACGCCGCGGGAGCTGGCCGTCCTGATCCCGCTGCTCGCCGGGATCGTGTGGATCGGCGTGTATCCGAAGCCGATTCTCGAGCGGATGGAGCCGGCCGCACGGCAGTTCATCCAGTCCGTTCAGCCCGGGGCCGCTTGACTCTGGACGTCTCCAACTACCCGCAGCTGCTCACGGCCCTGTTGCCGGAGCTCGTCCTCTCGGCCTGGGCCCTGATTCTGCTTCTGGTGGTGGCGTGGCGGCACGGCACTGCGCGCGATTTACGCCTGGCCGGCTGGCTGACGCTGGTCGCCCTGGCCACGGCGGCTGGTGCCGCCTGGTGGCTGTGGTGGCAGAGCGCCCACGCGGCAGGCATCAGCACCATGATCGCCGTGGACGACTTCCGCTTCGTCGCCGACTGGATCTTCCTGGGCGGCGCGCTGCTCACGGTGCTGTTCTCGATGCGCTACCTCGAGCGCGAAGGGTTGCTCGCCCCGGAGTACTACGTGCTGCTCGTGTTCGCGACGATCGGCATGATGCTGATGGGGGGCGGGGAAGACCTGATGGTGATCTTTCTCGGCCTCGAGCTCATGTCGATCTGCCTGTACGCGCTGGCCGGGTTCAACCGCCGGAGCCCACGCGCCGCGGAGGCGGGTCTGAAGTACTTCCTGCTAGGAGCGTTCGCCTCGGCGTTCCTGCTGTACGGCATCGCCCTGGTGTACGGCGCCACGGGGACCACCAACCTCTCTCTCATCGGCGTCCAGGTCGTGTCCCTCGAGCTGCAGCACGCCCCGCTGCTCCTCCTGGGAGTCGCGCTGCTGCTGATCGGCTTCGGCTTCAAGGTCGCCGCCGTGCCGTTCCACATGTGGGCGCCAGACGTCTACGACGGCTCGCCGACGCCGGTGGCGGGCTACATGGCGACCGCGGTGAAAGCCGCCGCGTTCGCGGCGCTGTTCCGGGTGGTGGGCGAAGCATTCGGCCCCGTGGGCGCCTGGCGCGAGATCGTGGCCGGCCTGGCGATCACGACCATGGTCGCGGGCAACCTGATCGCCCTGGCGCAGCGCTCGCTCAAGCGGATGCTCGCCTACTCGTCCGTGGCCCACGCCGGCTACCTGCTGGTGGCCGTGGCGACCGGCGTGGCGGCGGGCTCGGCGGCGTTCGTTTTCTACCTCGTCGCCTACAGCCTCACGACGCTCGCCGCGTTCGCCCTGCTGGCCGCCAAGGGGCGCGGCGGCGAGAGCGACGTGCAGATCGACGACCTGGCAGGCCTCGCCGCGCAGCGGCCCTGGCTGGCCTTCGCGCTGAGCGTCTGCATGCTGTCGCTGCTCGGTTTCCCGGGCACCGCCGGCTTCATCGGCAAGTGGTACATCCTGGTGGCGGCGATGAGCACGGGGCAGGGCTGGCTCGCCGCCCTGTTGGTGCTCACCAGCGTGGTGTCGGCAGGCTATTATCTCCCCGTGGTCATGGCGATGTACATGCAGCCAGCTGTTTCGACCGAGGCGCACGCCGAGGTGTGCCTCGACGGCTTCGGGCGCGTCGCGATGGCGGTGGCGGTGGCGGGCCTGCTGTTTTTCGGCGTGGCCCCCAACCGGCTCCTCGACCTGTCCAAGACGAGCGCGACGGTGCAGCGCGGCGCGGCAGCGGGCGCCATCGCTGCGCCGACGTTCTCCCCCGGTCACTGATCCCCAGGCGGGTTTCCCCAGTGTACGTCCCCGCCACCATCTTCCGGGAATACGACATCCGCGGCACCGTGGGCGACCAGCTCACGGCCCACGTCGCGCACGCCATCGCCGCGGCGGTCACGACGCTCGGTAGCCAGCGACTGGGCCGCGCCCCACGCCTCGCCGTGGGGCGGGACAATCGTCCCTCGGGCGCGGACCTCGCGGACGGCGTGCGCACGGGGATCGTGGCGGCGGGCGGCACTGCGGTGGACGTGGGGGAATGCCCGACCCCCGCGCTGTACTTCGCGACGCACACGCTCGACGTGGACGGGGGAGTGCAGGTCACCGGCTCGCACAACCCTCCGCAGTTCAACGGCTTCAAGCTCGTGCTGGGCGACGAGGCGATCTACGGGGAGGAGATCCAAGGCCTCCGCGAGATGATCGACGACAACCGCACGGAGACCCGGACCGGGGGTCGGCTCACCGCGCATGGCTCCCTCCTCACCGAGTACCGCGACGCTATCGTCGCCCGTAACGCACCGCTCGCCCGACGTGTGAAGGTGGTCGCGGACTGCGGCAACGGCGTAGCGAGCTTGATCGCGATCGACACGTTGCGGCAGCTCGGCGCGGACGTCGTGCCCTTGTTCGCCGAGTCGGACGGCAGGTTCCCCAACCACCACCCCGACCCGACGGTGCTCGAGAACCTGAAGGACCTTCAGGCCGCCGTCGTACAGGAGCGGGCGGAGCTCGGCATTGCCTTCGATGGCGACGGCGACCGCATCGGGGCCGTGGACGAGCGGGGCACGCCGGTGTTCGGCGACACGCTGCTGGTGCTGTTCGGCCGGGACTTGGCGTGGCGCTTCGGCCCGGGCAAGCCGGTCATCTTCGACGTGAAGTGCTCCGAGGTGCTGCCGCAGATGCTGCAGCGCGCCGGCCTCGTGCCGCTGATGTGGAAGACGGGCCACTCGCTGATCAAGCAGAAGATGAAGGAGAGCGGCGCGGCGCTCGCCGGAGAGATGAGCGGCCACATCTTCTTCGGCGGCGACTGGTACGGCTTCGACGATGCGTTGTTTGCCGCGTCGCGGCTGCTGCACTACGTCGCGCGGGAGGGCGGGCCGCTGTCGCGCCTCCTCGCCGATCTGCCGCGGACGGTGTCGACGCCGGAGCTCCGGGTGGACTGCCCCGACGAGCGCAAGTTCGACGTCGTCGAGCGCGCCGCGCGGCACTTCGCCGCGAAGTATCCGGTGTTCACGCTGGATGGGGTCAGGATCACGTTCGCGGAGGGGTGGGGGCTGCTCCGGGCCTCCAACACGCAGCCCGCACTGGTGCTCCGCTTCGAGGCGACCTCGGACAAGGCGCTCGCCGCCTACCGGGCCGAGGTCGAAGGCTGGCTGGCGGCGAACGGCGTCCACTTGTGACCATGGCCCGGCGCCGCTGGAGCGTGGTCGCGGCCGCCGCGGTGCTGGTCGTCCTGCTGGTGGGGGGGCGGTGGCTGGCGCTGGAGACCGCCGAGCGAGCGTGGGCCGCCGGTGTGCCGGCGGGGAGCGTCTACCTCGACGCCCGGGCCCTCGCGCGCGTCGTGCGGCTCGCCATCCTGCTGCTCGCCGTCGCCTGGGGCACCATCCACGTCTACTTCGTCTACCGGGTGATCGGCTCGGTGCAGATGCCTCGCCGCCTCGGCAACCTCGAGATCGTCGAGGCCGTGCCGCAGCGCGTGTTGCTCGCCGTGACGCTGGCAAGCGGGCTGCTCTTCGGGATCGGGCTCTCGTGGGGCACAGGGGACTGGTGGCGCCAGGCGGCCCTGGCAACGGCACCCCCGCAGTTCGGGATCTCAGATCCCGTGCTCGGCAAGGACCTCGGTTACTACGTCGGCGAGCTGCCGTGGGCGCAGACCCGCCAGAGCTTCGCGTTGCTCGCGGCGGCGACGGCCACCGTCGTCGTCGCGCTGCTCTACATGGGGATCGGCTCACTGCGGTTTTCGCGCGGTCGCCCGGTGGCGAGCCAGCATGCACGCGGCCATCTCGGTGTGCTGCTCGCGTGCGTCGCCATGGCGCTCGCGTGGGGCGCGTGGCTCGATCCCGCCGAGGTCGTGGCAGGGCTGCACGGTGTGGTAGACCGCGCGCTCCTCAACGTGCGGCTACCGGGAGCGCCCGTCGTGGCCGTGCTCGCAGTGGCGGCGGCGCTGGCGAGTCTCGCGTGGGGTTGGCGCGATCGCACCGGATTCCTCGGCGGTACCTGGGGGGCGTTGCTGCTGGCCCTCGTCGGCGTGTACGGCCTGCTCCCGGCGATCGCTCGTGGGGCGGCCGGGGGCAGGCGTACGCGCGCTGATCGCGGCCTCGATCCTCCCTATCCGGCCCAGCGTGCCCAGTTCGAGCGGCTCGCGTTCGGAGCCGACGGGGGTAGCCTCGAGCGGCGCGCGCCGCCTGAGTTCGCCGGCGTGGACCAGGCGCTGGGGGCGCTGCCGCAGTGGGACGCCGGCCGCGTAGCCATGGTCGTTGGCCGCACCTCCCAGCTCGGCCCCCGCGCCACCGTGGCGGGCGTTGCTCTCGCCGCCTCGCCCGACGGCGCTCCCCTGCCCACCGTCCCCGCGCGGCGCCGCTGGATCGTCGCCCCGGCGCCCGACGACTCATCCCTGCTGCTGCTCCAGCCCCAGCCCGCCTGGGACGACGTCCACCGCGGCGCCTGGGCGCACACGGGCCCGCCGCTCGCCGCTCAGGAGACGGACACCGGGCTGGCCCTCGAGCCGCTCGTGGAAGCGCCGGCCGAGACCTGGTTCGGTCCCGGGTTCGGGCAGTTCGTCATCGCGGACACGGCCGGCAGGGAAGGGCGGGTGCTGCGCGCCGCGGGCATTCCCCTCGAAGGCCGCTGGCGGCGGCTGGCGTTGGCGTGGGTGCTGCAGAGTCCCGAGCTGGCCCGCGCCGGGACGCGCGGCTGGCTCCTCCTGTGGCGGCGCGACGTGACGGAACGACTCTCGCGGCTTGCGCCCTTCGCGGAGTTCGATCGGCCGGCACCCGTCCTCGCTCGGGGGGGGGCCCTGTGGTGGCTCGCCTACGGCTATGTGGAGAGCGACGCGTTCCCGCTCGCGCGGCCCATCACCTGGCAGGACCGCCCGGTGGGCTTTCGCCGGGCCGGGCTGCTCGGGGGCGTGAACGCCGCCACCGGAGAGACGCGTCTCTGGTTTGCGCCTGGCACGGACTCGCTCACGTCGGCGTGGGCGCGGCTGTTCGCCCCGCTCGTCCAGCCGCTCGACAGCCTGCCGGCCGGTCTGCGCGCCCAACTGCCCTATCCACGCGGCGCCTTCCGACTCGCCGCGGCCGCGCTCGAGCGCCTCGAGGGCGACTCGCTCGGCTGGGCCCCGCGGCCGAGCGACCCCTTCGACCTCGTCGCGCCGGACCCGGACGGCGGAGCGCACCTCACCCGCTGGACCGCGCAGGGGTTCGAGTCCAACGCCACGACGGAGAAGCGCTTCGAGGCGCTGCTCGCCGGCACCGTGACGCCCCTCGGCCGCCGGCTCTACCTGTGGCGCCCCATGCGGCGAGAGCCCCGGCCGCCGGATGTGCTCGGCGCCGCGGATACGAAGCCGGGGGTGCTGCGTCTCTGGCCGGCGGGCGGCGAGCTGCTCGCCACCCAAGCGCAGTTCGCCCAGGCGATCGACACCGACGGCGCCCCCCCCCCTCGGCTGCTGCGCGTCTACCTGTCACTGGGCAACCGGCGGGGCGTGGGGCCGACGCCGCTCGCCGCCCTCCGGAACATGTTGTCGACCCCTGGGGCCCCGGCCGACACGACGCTCCGGGGCCGCTGGCGGGAGGCCCAACGCCTCGCCGCCGCAGCCGATGCCGCCCTGGCCGCCGGGGACCTGGAGCGGTTCGCCGCGCTGTACCGCCGGCTCTCGGAGCTGCTCAAGCTTGCTCACTCCCCCTGACCTGGCTAGTGCCGTTCCAAGCATACTCGTCGAGTAACGGTGAGACACCAACCGCTCGCGTTGGACTCGGAGCGCGCTTTTTCCCCATTGCCGTCAGGTTGGAACGGCACTAGGTTGCGCGCGCGTGAACCCCGGATCGATCGTCGTCGCGCTCGGCGGTAACGCCGTCGCCCCTCCGGGGGAGCGGCCCACGATCGCCAACCAGTTCCGCCACACGCGGGAGAGTCTGGCGCCGATCGTGGAGCTGGCGCGCGGCGGGTGGCACATCACGCTGGTGCACGGCAACGGACCGCAGGTCGGCGACGACCTGGCTCGCAACGAGCTCGCCGCCGACCAAGTGGAGCCGCTGCCGCTCGGCGTGCTCGTGGCCGCGACCGCAGGCTGGATGGGCTACATGATCCAGCAATCGCTGCAGAACGCGTTGGCACGCGCCGGGGTCGAGCGCACGGTGGTCACGCTGATCACGCAGACGCTGTGCGACGCCCACGACCGGAATCTGCGGACGCCGACCAAGCCGATCGGCCATCCGCTCGACCGGGTGCAGGTGGCGCGGCTGCAGGCACGCGGCGTGCCCGTGCGGGAAGAGCAAGCGGGGCGCTGGCGACGGCTGACGCCCAGCCCGGTGCCCATCGGGATCGTCGAACGGCACATGATCCGCCACCTCGTGAGCGCCGGGCACATCGTGATTGCCTGCGGCGGCGGCGGGCCGCCGGTGTACACCGATCCCCCGCTCGGGCTGGAGGGCATTGACGCAGTAGTCGACAAAGACCGCGTGGCAGCGATCCTGGGCCGCGAAATCGGGGCCCAGGTGCTGCTGATCCTGACGAACGTGGATGCGGTGTACCGCGGCTTCGGGACGCCGCACCAGACGGCGGTTCGCCAGCTCAGCCTCGCCGAGGCGGACCAGCTACTGGCGGGCAGCGAGCTGGGCACCGGGAGCATGCGTCCGAAAGTCGAAGCGGCGGCGGCGTTCGTCCGCTCGGGAGGCGAGCGCGCGGTCATCGCCGAGCTGTCGCAGGGGCTCGCCGCCCTTGCGAGGGAGGGCGAGGCGGGGACCACGATCACGCAGGAGCGCGGGTGAACCTGCACGAATACCAGGCGCGAGAGATCCTCCAGCGCCACGGCATTCCCATGCCCGCGGCCGCCGTGGCCGCGAGCCCCGAGGAGGCACGCGCCATCGCCGCTCGCCTGGGGGGGGGCGGCAAGGTCGTGGTGAAGGCCCAGGTGCATGCCGGCGGCCGCGGCAAAGCCGGCGGCGTCAAACTGGCGAGCGGCGCAGCCGAGGCCGCCGCGGCCGCGACGCAGATCCTGGGCATGACCATCAAGGGATTGCCGGTGCACAAGGTGTTGGTCACGCCGGCGGCCGAGATCGCATCCGAGAGCTACGTCGGCATCATCGTCGACCGCGCCTCGCAGCGCCCCGTGCTGATGGTCAGCCCGGCGGGCGGGATCGACATCGAGCAAGTCGCCGCACAGACACCTCAGCAGATCTACCGGCTCGCGATCGATCCCCGCTTCGGGCTGCTGCCGCACCAGGCGCTCGGCCTCGGCTTCAAGCTCTATCCGGGCCTGGGCGCGGCGCGCGCCGCCGCGGACATCATGCAGAAACTCGCCGCCGCGGTCTACGCGGTCGGAGCCTCGCTCGCGGAGATCAACCCCCTCGTGACCACACCCGACGGCGCGGTGGTGGCGCTCGACGCGAAAATCGTGGTGGACGACAACGAGCTCGAGCGCCGGCCGGAGATTGCCGCCCTGCGGGACGCCACCGCCGAAGCGCCATCGGAGGTCGCGGCCCGGAAAGCCGGGCTCACGTTCATCAAGCTGGAGGGGACGGTCGGCTGCTGCGTCAACGGGGCGGGCCTCGCCATGGCCACCATGGACCTGGTGAAATACTACGGCGGCGCGCCCGCCAACTTCCTCGACATCGGCGGCAGCTCCAACCCGCAGAAGGTCGTGGACGCGCTCGCGATCATCACCGCCGACCCCAACGTGAAGGCGATCCTCTTCAACATTTTCGGCGGCATCACCCGCTGCGACGACGTCGCCAACGGGATCGTGCAGGCGACGAGTCGGTTCCCCCTCAGGGTACCGTTGATTGTCCGGCTCACCGGCACCAACGAGCGGGAGGCGGTGGAAATCCTCACCAAGGCCGGTTACTCTGCCCTCACCGACATGGACGAAGCGGTCAAGCAGGCTGTGGAGCGGGCGGCGTGAGCATCTTCATCAACAAGGAGACGCGCCTGCTCATCCAGGGCATCACCGGGCGGGACGGCTCCTTCCACGCCAAGCAGATGTTGAGCTACGGCACCAAGGTCGTGGCCGGCGTGACGCCCGGCAAAGGGGGCCAGCTGTTCGAGGGCCTGGTGCCGGTGTTCAATACCGTCGCGGAAGGGGTTGCGGAGGCCGCGGCGAACACCGCGGTGATCTACGTGCCCGCCGCCGCGGCGGCCTCGGCGATCTTCGAAGCCGTGGACGCGGGGCTCGGCCTGGTCGTGTGCATCACGGAGGGCATCCCGGTGCTCGACATGACGAAGGTCATCCCGTTCGTGCACGAGCGCGGCGCCCGGCTCATCGGGCCGAACTGCCCGGGGCTCATCTCCCCAAGCCAGAGCAAGGTGGGCATCATCCCCGGCAACATCTGCACGCCGGGCAAGATCGGCGTGGTGTCGCGCAGCGGCACGCTCACTTACGAGATCATCCATCAGCTGTCGACCCAGGGCTTCGGCCAGTCTACGTGCGTCGGCATCGGCGGCGACCCGATCATCGGCACCAGCTTCATTCACTGCCTCTCCGCGTTCGAGGCCGACGCGGAGACCGAGGCCGTCGTCATGATCGGCGAGATCGGCGGCACCGACGAGCAGCTCGCCGCCGAGTTCGTCAAGGGAGGGATGACCAAGCCCGTGGTCGGCTTCATCGCCGGGCAGACGGCGCCGCCGGGCCGCCGCATGGGGCACGCCGGCGCCATCATCTCCGGGTCGAGCGGCACCGCCGCCGAGAAGATGCGGGCCCTCGCCGCGGCCGGGATCGGCGTGATGAAACGCCCCGCCGACGTCGTGCCGCTGCTGAAGGAACGGTTGTGAAGCTCGGCGACGTCCTGAAGCCCGAGCACGTGGTGGTACCGCTCCAGGCCGCCACCGTGAAGGACGCCACCGAGCAGCTGGCCGAGCGCCTGATCGCGGCGGGCGCGGTGACCGAGCCGCAGCGGCTCACGGCCGTCATCAAGCACGCCTGGCCCGAAGACATGGTCAGCGTCGGCGAGCACGCCTTCCTGCCGCATTTCCGCACCGAGGCGGTGACCGGTCTGGTGTCCGCGGTGGGCATCGCCCCGACGCCGATCCGCTGGGAAAAAGACCCCCACCGCACGGCACGGGTGGTGATCCTGATCGTGGCCCCACCGCGCGAGACGCCGACCTACCTGCAGGTGGTGGGCGCCTTCGCGCGCGCGCTCAGCAACCCGGAGACGGTGCTTTCGCTGCTCGCCGCTAAGACGCCGGAGCAGGTAGTGGCCCTGGGCGCCTTCGGGGCGATCGAGCTGCCCACCCACCTGACGGTCCGGGACGTCATGACCCCGCACGTCTACACGGCCAAGCCCGACCAGACGCTCGGGGAGGTGGCCAAGTTCCTGCTCGAGCACGACGTGCGCGCGCTGCCCGTGGTGGACGATTCCGGCGCGCTGGTCGGCATCATCACGCACCGCGAGCTGCTGCGCCACCTGATCCCGAGCTACTTGCAGCGCACCAAGAGCGGCGAGTTCCGCGCCCCCACAGCCGCGCAGCTCCAGCGCGGCAGCGCCGACCCTCGTCGGCTCCTCGTGAAGGAAGCGATGGCGCGCACCGTGCTGTGTCTCTCGGAGGAGCAAACGCTCTCCGACGTGGCGAACTTGATGAACAGCAAGGACGTCGACCGCTTCCCCGTGGTGCGCGAGGGCACCGTCGTTGGTTTCTTGACGAGGGCGGATCTGATTCGGCGCTTGATCGCCGCTCCGTGACGCCCGAGCCCCGATCCCCGAGCCCCTAGCCCCGATGCTCACCCTCGCCATCATCAAGCCCGACGCCATCGAAGCGGGCAACGCCGGCAAGATCCTCGCCCACCTCGAAGGGCAAGGGTTCAAGATCCGCGCGGCGCGGCTGGTGCGGCTGACCAAAGCCCAGGCCGAGGAGTTCTACGCCGTGCATCGCGAGCGTCCGTTCTTTCGGCCGCTCGTCACTTTCATGGGTTCCGGGCCCGCTCTGGCGTTGGCCCTCGCGCGCGAGGACGCCGTGGCGCACCTGCGACAAGTGATCGGCGCGACCGACCCCGCGGAAGCCAAGGCCGGCACAGTGCGCAAGCTCTACGCCCAGTCCAGGGAGCGGAACGCCATTCACGCCTCCGACAGCGCTGAGACTGCAGCGCGCGAGGTGGCGTTTTTCTTCCCCGAGTTGGCGCCATGAAGTTCGCTTGACGCAAGTCCCACAAGGGTTTAGCTTCGCTGTCCATGCTGCAAGTCGACCTGCGGGAGCTGGCCCGGGGGCCGTGCGCGACGGTGGGTGAGCTCCCGGCCGACGACCCCCTGTTCGCCGGGCTGGGCAGCTCGCTCGCCCGGCCTGTCGTTGTGAGCGGCCGGTTGCAGGAGATCGGGGAAGGGCGATTCTATTGGCACGGATCTCTCAGCACCGTGGTGAGGGGGGAATGCCGTCGCTGCCTGACGGCCGTGACGCTGCCGGTCGCGGTGGACATCGGCGCCTTGTTCAGCCAGGACCCCGAGAGCGAGGATGATCCGGATACCTATCCACTGCTCCGGGATGCGACGGTCGTCGACGTCACCCCGGCGGTGCGCGAAGAGCTGGTGCTCGCGGCCCCGACATTCCTGCTGTGCCGCGAAGACTGCCGCGGGCTCTGCCCGCGGTGTGGCCAGGACCTGAACGCGGGCCCCTGCGAGTGCCGGCCGGCCACCGACTCCCGGTGGCAGGGGCTGGCCGCCCTCAAGGACAAGGTCCGCGACTGACAAGGATGAGGCATGGCGGTACCCAAGCGCAGAACATCGAAGCGGAAGAAGCGGGCCCGGCGCACGCACTATCGGGCGGAGCGCCCCACGCTGCAGCCGTGCCCGCGCTGCGGGGACCTCAAGCGCCCCCACCGGGTGTGCCCGACGTGCGGCTACTACAAGGGTGAGCAGCGGGTCGAGGTCGAGGACGTCTGACGTGATCCGCATCGCGCTGGACGCGATGGGCGGAGACTATGCCCCGCAGGTGGAGGTCGAGGGCGCGGCGCAGGCCCTCCGGGACCTGCCGCCGACGTTCCGCATCCAG
>QHUY01000097.1 GCA_003223415.1 Gemmatimonadota bacterium | reverse complement strand
CGTCACCTGGCGGACCGTGCCCGGGAGCTCGTTGCGCAAGGTGATCGACGTGAGCGCGAGGATGGTTCCGACCGATGTCGTCGTCGGGCGATACTGGCGCTCCCGGGCGACGGCCAGGGTCACTGATTCAATGGGCTCAGGCTGGCTCGCGGCCGCCGCATCGGCTCGGTGGGTGGAGGCGCGTTTCCAGGCCACGAGGCCGCCGCCGGTGGCAGTGAGCCCCAGCAGGAGCACGGCAGAGCCCGTCCAACCGCGCGGATTCAAGAGTGCACGACTCATCGTTGTTCTCCTCGGTGTTCGCGTTGGTCTTAACAAGAGCTAGTCGAACCAGGACCAGCAGAATCGACATCTACCCAGTTGTACGACAGTTCTACAACCGTCAAATCATTGAACAAGAACCGCCCCCATTGCGGTTCCGGGCTCAGCCCATGCGGCCGAGGCGGCGCGTCAGTTCGTGGGTGTACGCGGTGAGCGTATCGCGGCGCAGCTCGAAATAGATGTACTGGCCTTCGCGCCGGGCCTGGATCAACCCCGCGCGCAGCAGTTCCTTCGTGTGGTGGGAAATGGTGCCTTTCGAGACCGGGAACTCCTCGCACAACCGGTGACAGGGGTACTCAGCCGCGCTCCCGATCGCCTCCAGCAACGCCATGCGCCGGGGGTCGGACAGGGCCTTCGCCACCAGCTCGAATTGCCGGGTGGTGAGAGTAGGGGGAGCAGTAGCCCGCGTCGGCATAGTTCGATAATCATCAAACTGGCTTCAATTGTCAAGCCGACCCTACGCGGCGCCGTCCGGAGCCCGCTCCGCCACGGCTACGTACAGCACGCCGCCGAACGCGGAAGGTCGCGTCGCCGTCACGACCGGTGTCGACAGACCTGCGGCCGCGGCCAAAGCCGGCAGCCGCGCGACCGGGATGGGGTAGGGCACCCAGCGGCTGGCAGCGCGCCGGTCGTATTCGACCATCACCACGCGTCCGCCGGGACGCAGCCAAGTGGCCAGACGTGCGAGCACAGTCTCAGGATGTGGGAGGAAATGCAGCGCGTTGGCGAACAGCATCCCGTCGAGCCTGGTCCCGCCGAGCCCTGGGAGGTCGAACGGCCGTGCGAAATCGGTGGCCACCGGAATCACGTTGACCCCATCGTTCTCGACTCCGCGCTCGAGTATGGCGAGCGCGGCCGGATCGCGGTCCACGGCGTAAATCCGCGCGCCGGGGCCGAGGACGCGGCCGAGGGCTCTGGTGAAGGTGCCGTCGCCCGCGCCGAAATCAGCCCACAAGCCCGCACCCTGCGGGACTGCGTCGCTGATGAGCGCTGCTGCGTCACGAAGATCCATGTGGGGGCGCCACGAGCAGGATCCACCAGGCGACGGCCAGGCCGCGGTCGGCTTGGGGCAGCACGCCGGCGAATTGCCACTCATTACGCGCGCGCAGGCGCTCGATCACCGGTTCTCACTCGTACAGCTTTCCCCTATCTGCCTGCGCCAGCTCCACCAGGAATGCCCCGATCTTCTCGCTCACCGCCGCCACGTACTTCTGCCCCTTCTCCGCGGTCGCCGCCGCGGGGTTCCCGACGCCGGTGTCGTCCGTCACCTGGCGCCACCGCCGCGGCGCCCACGCCCACCCCTCCCGCAGCGCCGCGATCGTGAACCGGCGCGCGCGCCCGGGGCCGGCATCCGACAACGGCCGCACCAGCTCCGGCGCGACATGGAGCATCACGCTCGTCTCGAGCTCGCCCGCGTGGTCTCCCAGGTCGGAGAAGAACAGCTTCGGGTCCACGACCTGATACCAGTTGACCGTGCAGAGGAACAGGGACACCGCGGACTGCAGCTCGCGGATCATCTGCCGAAAGTCGTTGCCGCCGTGCCCGTTCAGGATCACGAGTTTCGGAACCCCCTGACCCGCCAGCGCCGTCGCGAGGTCGCGGAGCACCAGCGCCTGCGTGCTCGGGTTCAGATTGAGGCACAGCGGAATGTCGAGCTGCCCGGTGTTGACGCCGAACGGCACCAGCGGCAGCACGACGACCCGCGCGCCCCGCTCCCACGCGTGCCCCGCCGCCAGGGCGGCGATCCGTTCGGTCTCGATGTTGTCGGTTGTGTAGGGGAGATGGAGGTTGTGCGCCTCGGTCGCGCCCCACGGCAGCACCGCGACCTCGTAGCGCGCGTCGCGCACGGTCTTCCAGGTCAGCTCGTTCAACATGTAGGGACGAGGGGGCATCGGGTACCGTCGGGACCGGGACCCTCCAATCTACCTGAGCTCCGGGGCCGCAGCTCATCATCCTCGCCCTGGTTGTCGGCACGGTCGTGGCGGGCACCGCGGTGCCGGCGCTGCGCGCTTGGATCGACGCGCTCCCGCTCCGCGCGCTGATCGGGATCAATGCATTCCGCTTCATCGGCATCGCGTTCCTGGTGCTCGCCGCCCGTGGCCAGCTCGCGGCCGTGTTCGCCGCCCGCGCCGGCTGGGGCGATATCGCAACGGCCGCGCTCGCCATCGTCCTCGTCGCGGCAGGCGACCCCCGCACGCCCACCCGACGCGCCGTTGCCCACGCCTGGAACGCCTTCGGCGCGCTCGACCTCGTGGTCGCGGTCGCGACCGCCACCTGGGTGACGCTCCACGCCGTCACGCCCGGCATCCAGCCGGTGCTCGCGCTGCCGCTCGTCCTCATCCCCACGTTCTTGGTGCCGATCTTCCTGGTGAGCCACGTGTTCATCTTCCGCCGTCTGCTCGCGTCGGGTCGCTCGGCCCGTGAAGGCTAAGGCGCTGCCGGTCCTCGACTGCGCGTGCGCCAGCCTGCGGCGCGCCGCGCGCGCGGTGACGCAAGCGTACGAGGCCGAGCTCCACGGCACGGGGCTGCGCGCCACGCAGTTCACGCTGCTGCAAGCGCTCCAGCGGATGGGAACAAGCCCCCACCCCCCCTCCCAAGGGGCGCTGGGCGAGTTGCTGGCGCTCGACGCCACGACGCTCAGTCGCTCGCTCCGTCCGCTTGAGCGCGCGGGCTGGATCCGCGCCGCCGCCGGGAGCGACCGCCGCGAGGTGTGCTGGACCCTTACGCCCGCGGGCCGGCGACAGCTCGCCCGGGCGCGGCCCGCGTGGCAGCGGGCTCAAGCGCGGCTGCGCGCCGAGCTCAGACCCAAGCACTGGAGGTTGTTGGCCCTAGACCTGGCCGCAGTCGCGGCGGCGGCTCGAGGCGCGCCGTGAAGCAGCCGAGCCGCTCACCAGCCCTCATCCGCCGTAGGCCCATACATCGACGGCACCGGCACGTCGAGGAGGCGCAGGTACACACTGAGCTGGCCCCGATGATGGACGAGATGGTTGATGTGCGTCCGCACGACCGCTCCGCGCGGCATGGTAAAGAGGACGCGGTCGCCATGCTTCAAGGACCACGGCACCGCGAAGTCGGCGTCCTTCGCGGCCCGCAGCGCGTCCCGCGCCGCGCGCACGTTCCGGTCGAACTCGGCGAGCAGCGCCGGCGTGGTCTCGATGCTGTATCCCGGCGAGGTCACGAGATTGAGCTCGGTTTCCCGCAACATGGGCATCATCCAGCCCGGCATGCGCGCCACCAGCTGCGCGAGATGGCCGAGCGCGAAGGACTTGGGATGCGGCTTCCACGTACCCTTCTCCCCCGGCACGCGCTCCAACAGCTTGCGCGTCGTGGCCATTTCTTGGACGAATTCCGGCAACAGCCCTGCGGCGACGGTCATGCGGCCTCGTGGGTCTGAGGGTGGTCAATGGAACCACCAATGGGCGCGGCGAAATATGCGCTCCTTGACAGGTCATCCGCACCTTTCTAGACTGCGCCGGAACCTCATGAGCCTGCAACCGACGATGCATTGCCCGCTGTTTCACTGCAATTGCCGCTGGGGAAGTCCCTGACCAGCCAGCCCGCCGGGTGGCACGATGGTGTGCCGACGCCCCCTCCGGAGCTGCTCCGGAGGGGGCGTTGAACTGTCCGGAGTGAAACCACAAGGAAGGACCGATGAAGCGATATCTGCTGGCGAGCGATTTCGATCAAACGCTGAGCTTCAACGATTCGGGCATCGTGCTGAGCGAGCTGCTCGGAATCTCCGACTTCCGTGAGAAGAGCGCGGGCTTGTCTCGCATCCATCTCGTCCAGCAAGGGGCGGAGTTGGCGTACCTGCTGCTCCACGATCCGGAATACCGTCGGGTGCGGAAAGAGCACCTGGTCGAGGTGGGGAAGCGGGTCCGCCTCAAGCAGAACCTGCGCCTGCTGCCGGGCCTGCTCGGCGAGCTGGAGGGCTACGACTTCGCCTTCTACGTCATTTCAGCCGCTCCCGAAGAGGTGATCCAGTCGGCGCTGGAAGGCATCGTGTCTCCGCAGCACATCTACGGCACGCGGTTCCGGTACGATCCGGCATCGGGCGAGATCGAGTCGATCGAGCGTGTCACCGCCGGCTACGGCAAGGTGGCCCTGCTCGAGGAGCTCCGCGCGACGCTGCCGGTGAGCCACGACCGCGTCATCTACCTCGGCGACGGCGGTTCGGATGTGCACGTGATGCTGCACGTGAACCGCCTGAACGGCCTGACGATCGCGGTGTCGGAGAACAAGTACCTGACGCAGATCGCCAAGCGCACCGTTCTCTCCGACGATGCGGTAAGCGTGCTGGTCCCCATCCTGGAAGAGATCGTCGGCATGGACGCCACGGGGATTCACGCGCTGTTCGAGTCCTCCGGGCTCGTCCTGCAGGAGTGGGACAAGGTCCGGACGGACCTCCTCACGATCCGCCACACCGACGCCGCGCCGTCCCCGGTCGCGTAAGCCGGAGGGCGTGACGGTGGTCGACTGGATCGGGTGGCTCGCGACGGCCCTGTTCGCGAGCTCGTACTGCTTCCGGCAGCCCGTACCCCTGCGCCGCATGCAAGGGCTCGCCGCTCTGGTGTGGGGGGTCTACGGCATCCTGATTCACTCGCGACCGGTCGTCGTGGCCAACGTGATCGTGGCCGGCGCGGCCATCTGGTCGTCGTTCGTACGAGGTGCGCCGAGCGCGCCCCAAGGCGGGTCGAATCAGGACTGACGCCCCTGGGGGACGCCACTAACGGGTCAGCTTGTCTGTTCTTGTTGCCCTGGGGCCGGCGCTCTGGATCAATCCTCGACCACTCTTGCGTTAGGCGTCTTGGGATTGGCCACTCGCTTCCGTCCTTGGAAGGCGACACCCAAGACCTGTTTGGTCAGAGACAGGGACTCCCGTGCCTGCAATACGGGCTCAGATTCTTGGTCCAGCTCAAAGACCTGGCCAGCAGAACAATCACACGGAGCTCCTCGGCCCGGGCACTCACACCCTGGCAGGACTCGAATCCGCCGTCCCGCGATCTGTACACCTTCGGTGAAGGCTTCGATAGGAGGGTGTTTTTGCTTGCAAGACCTGGGATCTAAGAGGTGCGTGTAGGTGAGTGAACCGCTGTGGGAAATGACGACGGAGACGTCACCTCCTGCTCCGGCATACACGGCGGTGACGAGAGAAACATTTGACTGACACGATGTCCCTGTCTGCAGGTCTTGGATCTGCAGCGGACCTTGCCACGCCGTAGGGCGGCGGGGCTCATCCGGACCCGCGAGGACAAACCTCTGATTTCCCGAACGCCCCTCGAATTCTTGAAACGAGGTGCCCGCAACCGGCGCGAAGACTATTCTTTGGAGATCGGGCGGCGTGCTCGATGGTTGCCGCACGGGTCGGTTGCACGCCAGGGCGACGAGCCCGAGGGGCAACGCCGGCAAGAGAGCGGCTATCCCGAGGGACAGCGGTCCTCGTGAAGGGAGCTTATCCACGTTCAAGAGTGATGGTGATCGAAGGAGGCACAAGAGCACATGCATACTTAACCTTGTCGCGGTCCGTGGTATTCCACGACCAATTGATGGTTTGCGCCTTCTTGCCAACGCCGCCTAGACTGCCCCAGTAACCCGTGGGGTACTTCCCACCACTCAGAGCCCCTGGGACAATGACCACAACATGCCCATTCGGGTCCTTCTTCGGTCCGGCAAGGACAAAGAATCCGTCCCCTGCCCAACGGTTGGCGTCAGAGCCGTCCTCGAGCTTGCGCCACCAGATGGAGCTCAGCATCTCGTCCACAATGTCATTGGCCTGAAGACCCATCAACCTCACGCCGACGTCGGCCGCAACCGCCTTCACGAACCCGCTGCAATCATCCTTGTAGTCTTCCCAGTGCTTTTCGCAAGCGTCAACCACTCGGTTGTTCTCGCTGGTGCCAGCCATGTGACCTCCTTCTATCCCTGAGCGCACGCTCCCTGAGCGCACGCTCCCTCATCCCACGCTTCCTTACGACTGCTCGCCCAGCAAGTCAAGGAGTGGGAAGCGGCGGAACACCTCCGCACGGGGTCACGGCTAGCCGACGCGGCGTGAATCGGCCATTGTTTCCCCCGCCGTGCATCGACCATCCCCACCCCACTCCCGCTGGCGCGCGCTGCTCGGCGACCTCCACTTCTG
>QHUY01000096.1 GCA_003223415.1 Gemmatimonadota bacterium | reverse complement strand
CGGCGAGGTGGTCTCGGTCCGGGTGCCGACGCACCGGCAGGGCGACTGGACCATCCCTTCGGCGGTGTCGCTGGCGGAGGTCGACGCGGCGCTGCGGGCAAGGGCAGGGGCGCTGGCGAGGAAGAGCTGAGAATCGGGTGGGTGGGTGGGACCTAACGGTGCGTGGAAGTCCCATGTCCCCACCAACCCGGTTCGTCCGCAGGCTACGCTATCGTTCCGATGGGCAGTTTTCTGATCCGCTTCCCCGTGAGGGCGAAGATGGCGTTGCAGACCGCGGGGGCGATCGGCGGGGTGCCGGGCTCGCCCATGCCGCCCTGCTTGGCGTCCGACGGCACGATGTAGGTCTCGACGGCCGGCATCTCCCGCAAGCGTAGCATGGGATAGTCGTTGAAGTTGCTCTGCTGCACCCGGCCTTTGTCGATCGTGATGGCGCCATACAACGCCGCCGTGAGCCCGTACACTACGCCGCTCTGCATCTGCGCCTCGATCGTGTCGGGGTTCACGATCGGCCCACAGTCGACCGCGCACACCACGCGATGCACGCGGACCTGGCCGCCGCTCTCCAGCGAGACCTCCGCGACCTCCGCGACGATCGAGCCGAACGACTCCGCCAGGGCGATGCCGCGCCCTCGGCCGGCCGGCGCGGGCGTGCCCCACCCCGCCTTCTGGGCGGCCAGCTCGAGCACGGCGCGGTGGCGGGGTTGCGCGGCGAGCAGCGCGCGCCGCAGCTCGAAGGGATCCTTGCCCGCCGCGACCGCCACCTCGTCCACGAAAGACTCGGTGACGAACGCGTTGTGGGAGCTGCCCACCGAGCGCCAGAAACCGAGCGGCACCGGCAGGTCGGCGACGGTCTGCTCCACCCGCAGGTTGGGGAAGCCGTAGGGGAGGTTGGCGGCTCCCTCGACGGTGGTGCGGTCGATCCCGTCCTGGAGCGGGCCGAATCGGGCGAGGATCGCCGGCGCCACGATGCGGTGCGTCCAGGCCGTCGGCGCCCCCGCGGCGTCCACGCCGGCGGCGAACGCGTGGTAGGATGCGGGGCGGTAGAACCCGTGCTGCACGTCGTCCTCGCGGGACCAAATCACCTTCACCGGCGCCCCCACGGCCTTGGACAGCTGCACCGCCTCGGCGACGAAGTCCGTCTCAGCGCGCCGGCCGAAGCCGCCGCCGAGGAACGTCGTGTGCACGCGGACTTGCTCAATGGGAACGCCGGCATACTGCGCGGCCACCGCCTGCGCGCCGGTCTGGTTTTGCGTCGGCGCCCACACGTCGCAACCGTCGGACCGCACGTGCGCGGTGGCGTTCATCGGCTCCATCGTCGCATGGTACAGGAACGGTACCTCGTACACCGCCGCGATCTTCTTGGCGGCGGCGCCGAGGGCGGCATCGGGCTCGCCCTCCTTGCGCGCCACCACGCCGGGCTGCACGGCAAGCTGCGCGAACAGGGCGCTGATCCCCGCGCTCGAGAGCCCCGCGTTCGGGCCCTCGTCCCACTCCACCTCGAGCGCCCGGCGGCCCTGGAGCGCCTGCCAATAGGTATCGGCGACCACGGCGACGCCGGCGGCGGTGCGCGTCGGGAAGAAGCCGCCGCCCGTGCCCGGGATCTCCGGCAGCTCGACGACGTGCCGGACCCCGGGGTGGGCCTTCGCCTTCGCAGCGTCGTACCGCTTCACCTTGCCACCGATCACCGGGCAGCGCTGGATCGACGCGACCAGCATGCCCGGGACCTGGACGTCGAGACCGAAAACGGCGGAGCCGTCGATCTTGAGCGGTGTGTCGAGACGCTTGACCCGCTTGCCCAGGTACCGGAACTCCGCCGGTGGCTTAAGCGTGGGGTTGGCGGGGACCGGCAGCGTCGCCGCGGTGGCCACGAGGGCCTTGTAGGGGAGGGATCGCCCGCTGGGCGTGTGGACCACCGTCCCCTGTCGCGCCTGGCACGTCGCGGGCTCGACGCCCCACTGCGCTGCGGCCGCGGCGACGAGCATCTCGCGCGCCGCCGCCCCGGCCTTGCGCAGCGGCTCGTAGGAGGTACGCACGCTGCTGCTGCCGCCGGTCAGCATGCGGCGCGACCAGGCGGCGGGATTCTCTACCGTGGTGCCGAGGCGTACGGTCGCCCAGTCGGCCTCGAGCTCTTCGGCCACCAGCATCGCCAGGGCCGTCGGCGCTCCCTGGCCCATCTCGGAGCGGTCCATGGTCACGGTGACCGTGCCGTCGGGCGCAATGGCCAGCCAGGCGTTCGGAGCGAACGGGTCGGCCGAATCAGCGCGCACGTCGCGGCGGAGGGGGGGGGGGAGGTGAATCGCGAGAACGAGGCCGGCGCCAGCGGCGGTCTGCAGGAACTCGCGGCGCGAGAGGTCGGAATGGGTGCTCACGTCACACCCCCTTGGACGCGCGGTGGATGGCGGCACGGATGCGCTGGTAGGTGCCGCAGCGGCAGATGTTGCCGGACATCGCCTCGTCAATGTCGGCGTCGGTCGGGTGGGGCGTCTTGGCCAGCAGAGCCGCGGCGGACATCAACTGGCCCGACTGGCAGTAGCCGCACTGCGGGACGTCTTCGGCCACCCAGGCGCGTTGCAGCGGGTGGCTTTGGTTGCGCGAGAGACCTTCGATCGTCCGCACACGCTTGCCCGCCGCGGCCGAGATAGGGGTGACGCAGGAGCGGATCGCGGTGCCGTTCAGGTGCACGGTGCAGGCGCCGCACAGCGCCATGCCGCACCCGAACTTGGTCCCGGTCAGGCCGAGGTGCTCGCGGATGACCCAGAGGAGCGGGGTATCGGGTGCGACATCGACAGTGCGGAGCTTGCCGTTGACGGTGAGGTGAATCGGAGCCATAGGAAACCCTCTCCGAGGTGACGGTGGGATGGTGGAATCGTCACTCCATGGATGCTTGCGCTCGCAGGTCCGCGGGTCCGCCGGTTCCGGACTTGCCCTCGGTGCGGTTGTGGAAGCTGCGCGTGGTCCGGTAGGCGAGGTCGATGTCGTCGTGCTTGGCGAACTCGCGCAGGATGTCCTCCCAGATCAGCTGCTCGGTGACGCGGCGCTTGCGCGGCTCGCACAGGTACCGGATCGTCAGCAGCACCCCGTCCTCGCTGACGCTCGTGTACACCGTGGGGGTCAGGTTCGTGTAGAAGATCATGAATTTCCGGCTCGATTCCTTGACGCTTTGCTCGGCCGCCTTGACGATCTCCTCGGAGTCCCGCCGGACGATGTCGAGCAGCAGCTGCTTCGCCTTCTCCCAATTGCTTTCGTAGGTGACGAGCACCGGGATCTCGTGCCAGATGTATTCGAAGCCCTCGCCGTAGTTCGCGATGACGTCCGTGATGACCTTGCCGTTGGGGACGTGGATGATGCGGCCGGTGCTCTGGTCGGCGTCCACCCAGTTGCCGATCTCGTTCAGCGTGAACTGGAATACCCGGACGTCGATCACGTCGCCGGCGTGCTCGCCGATCTGGATGCGGTCGCCGACCGCGAAGGGGCGCCGCCAGATGATGAAGATCCAGCCCGCCAGATTGAGGAAGATGTCCTTGAGGGCGATCGCGATGCCGGCCGACACGAGGCCGAGGTAGGTGGCGAGATCCTTGAACCCCTGCGGGAACCAGATCTTGCCGACGATCAGGATGCCGATGGGCGTCGTGACGTACGTCGTGGCCTTTTGCCAGCGGTAGCGCAGCCGGGCGCTGTGGGTGCGGCGCCAGACGAGGCCGAGCACGATCCGCTGGATCGCCCACAGCGCCAGCACGACGACCAGCGTATAGAGGATCCGGTTTTCCGTCTCCCGGCTGATGCCGAGCGTCGTTTGCAGCCAGCTGCCCGCTTGGTCCAACACGCGTCCCCTCCCGGGTTCGCTCCCACGCAATATGGGATACTTTATCCGCGATGACCACCTACGCGCGACGTCTCGGCCTCTTTTCCGGCACCATGGCCGTGATCGGCGGCATCGTGGGATCCGGTATTTTCGCCACTCCCAACGTCGTGGCGCAGCGCGTCGGCACCGCCGGCCTCGCCCTCGGCGCCTGGGTGCTCGGGGGACTCGTCGCCCTCGCCGGCGCCTACTGTTACGGCGAGCTGGGCGAGCGCCTGCCCAAGGCGGGGGGCCAGTACGTCTACCTGCGCGACGCGTTGGGACCGCTGCCGGCGTTCCTCTACGCCTGGGCGCTGCTGCTCGTCATCGCGACCGGCGCGGCGGCGTTCGTCGCCGTCACGTTCGCCAACTACACCGTGGCGCTGCTGGGGCTGCCGGCCCGGACCACGATGCCCCTCGCGATCGGCGCGATCGTCGTCGTGTGCGCGATCAACTATGTGGGCGTCGCCCCCGGCGCGTTCACCCAGAACGTGTTTACCCTCTTGAAGCTCGTTGCCCTCACAATCCTTATCGTGGTCGGCGTGTTTCTTGCGTTGCCGTCCGGCAGTCCGACCGTCCGACCGTCCGACGGGGCGGCGGGCCCGGGAGGCGTGTGGGAGGTGGTGGTGGCCATGGGGGCGGCGCTGGTCCCCGTGCTGTTCACCTACGGGGGCTGGCAGCAGACGAACTTCCTGGCGGAGGAGATCGTTGCGCCCGAGACGAACCTGCCGCGCGCGCTGCTGTGCGGCGTCCTGGTGGTGCTGGCGGTCTACCTGCTCGCCAACGTGGCCTACCTGCGGGTGCTCGGCGCCGCCGGCCTTGCCGCCTCGCCCGCGCCGGCGGCGGCGGTGATGGAGCGCGTCGTCGGGCCGGGCGGGAAGGTCGTGATCAGCGCGGGAATCGCGCTGTCCAGCTTCGGCTTCCTGGACCTCGTCATCCTGGTGACGCCGCGCGTGTTCCAGGCGATGGCGGCGGACGGCGTGTTCTTTCGCCGGATCGCCGAGCTGCACCCGACCTATCGCACGCCCAGCGCGGCGATTCTGCTCATGGGCGCATGGGCCGTCGTCCTGACCCTGACGAGGACCTACGGTCCACTCACCGATTATGTCGTGTTCGGCGACTGGATCTTTTTCGGGCTGTCGGTAGCGACGCTCTTCATCTATAGGCGGCGCGACCGCGCCGCCGGCGCGGCCCCGCCGCTGCGGTTCCGTACACCGGGGTACCCGTGGGTACCGGCGCTCTTCGTCCTCAGTGCGGTGTACGTGGTGGTGAGCTCCATCGGCTCCAATCCGCACAACGCGCTCATCGGCACGGGGTTGCTGCTGCTGGGGGTGCCGGTGTTTTACTATTGGAAGCTCCGCAGCCGGGAGGCCGCATGACCACGATGACCCGCCTGTCGTTCGCCCTCACGTTCGTCCTGACCCCCGCACTCACCGCCCAAGAGAGTCACGACCACGCTCCCGCCGGCGAGCGCCTCGGCCGCGTGGTGTTTCCTATCAGCTGCGCTGCTCCGGCGCGCCAGCGGTTCGAGCGCGCCGTCGCCTACCTGCACAGCTTCTGGTACGAACAGGCGACGACCGCCTTCGGGGATGTCGTCGCCACCGACTCGACCTGCGCCATGGCGTATTGGGGGCGCGCGATGGCGCTGTGGCACCTCCTGTGGACGCCGCCGGGGCCCACTGACCTCGCGGCCGGCCTCGCCACGGCCGAGCACGGCGTCGGACTGGCGCGCACGCCGCGCGAGCGTGCGTACCTCGAGGCCATCGCGACCTACTACCGCGACTACCAGCACGCCGACCCCACCGCCCGCCTGCTCGCCTATGTCGGGAAGATGGCGGCCTTGCAGCGGGCCAACCCGGATGACCGAGAAGCGGCCATTTTCTATAGTCTCGCGCTCATCGCCGTCGGCCAGGCGAATCCAACCGACACCACCTTCGCTTACCAGCAGCGCGCTGATTCGATCCTCGAGCCGCTCTACAAGCTGGAGCCGCAGCACCCAGGCCTGGCGCATTATCTGATCCACGCCAACGACGTGCCGCCGCTCGCCTCGCACGGCTTGTACGCGGCGCGCCACTACGCAGCTATCGCTCCGGACGTGCCGCATGCCCTGCACATGCCGTCCCACACCTTCACGCTGCTCGGCCTGTGGGACGAAGCCATCGTCTCCAACACGCGTTCGGCTGCGGCCGCCCAGCACTTCGAGCAGGCGCAACACCTCAACGCGCTATGGGATCAACGCGCGCACGACTGGGATTATCTCGTCTACGCAGACCTGCAGTTAGGCGAGGACCGTGCGGCCAAGGCGATCGTGGATGAGGCGGCGGGAGTGACCGCCGTGTATCCGGCGGGATCGCTCATCAACGAGTACGCCCTGGCGGCGATCCCGGCGCGTTTTGCCCTGGAACGGGGGCAATGGCCGGAGGCGGCACAGCTTGCGGTGCGGCCGGCGCCCCAATGGCGCGCTGCCGAAGCGATCACCCACTTTGCGCGGGCCCTGGGCGAGGCCCGGAGCGGCGACCCGGTCGGCCTGAGCCGGGAGATCACAGCTCTGGGCCAGATCGCGGAAGGGCTGCGCCAGGCGGGCGGGCCCCAGACCTACTGGGCTGAGCAGGTGAAGAACCAGCTGCTCGTGGTCGCGGCGTGGTCTGCCCTGGTCGTCTCCCACGACACGGGCGCCGCGCTCGGTCAAGCGAAGGCTGCCGCGGACGTTGAGGACGTCACGGCGAAACACCCGGTGACGCCGGGTCCGGTCCTTCCGGCACGCGAGCTCTACGGCGACCTGCTGATCGCCGCCGGGCGGTACACGGAGGCCGCCAACGCGTACGCGATGTCGCTCCAGAATGCGCCGCGCCGGGCCCGGAGCCTGTTCGGGCTCGCTCGGGCGACGGAACTCTCGGGCGACCTCACGACGGCACGGGGCCGGTACCGGGAGTACCTCACGCTGATGGAGCAGGCCGACGGCGATCGGCCTGAACTGGCGCTGGCGCGGCGGGCGTTGGCGGCGCGGTGACGGCGGCGAATCGAGACACATAGAGGCACAGAGGCATAGAGGCACTGTGCCTCTGAGCCTCTAAGCCTCTAAGCCTCTATGTCAGGTATTCCTCCCTGTACATCCTAATGAGCTCGAAGAAGTAGCTCAGCGCCAGCGGCCCGATGAGGAGGCCGAGGATGCCGAAGTAGGGCACGCCTGCCAACGCCCCGACCAGCGTCACCAACGGGTGGATCTGGGCCCAGCGCCGGAACACCATCGGCTGGATGACGTACGAGACGTTCCCCACCACGACGAGCCCCCACACCGCCAGCACCAGCGCGGCGGCGTAGCGGTGGTCGAACACCAGCGCGAGGGCCCCCGGTGCCCACACCAGGCCGCTGCCCACGACCGGCAGCACCGCGAGCACGGTCGCCACCACGCCCCAGAACATGGCATTCGGCAGGCCGGTCACGGCGAAGCCGGCCGCCACCATCGCTCCCTGGATCACGGCTGTGAGACCGGTGCCGATGATGGTGGAGGTCGTGACGTTGCGGAACCGGATGCGGAGCTGGTCCGCATTGGCCGGGGAGAAGGGGATGTAGGGACCCACCGCCGCCCACGTCGCCGCCGGGCGGAGCAGCAGGTAGTACAGCCCGAACAGGGCGATCACGAGGTTCAACGCGAGACGGGTCGCGGTTCCCACGAGACTGAAGGCGCTCGAGCCAAGCCAGGCGGCGACGCTGCGGCCGAGGTCGGCGAGCTGGGGGCCGACCTGAAACTCCCCGATCCGGACCTGGGAGAGCCGCGTGAGGATCGGGCTCTGGATCACGCCGCCGGCGATCTCCTGCGCCTGGGCCACGATCAGCCCAGCGAACGACACCCCGGGCACCACGATCAGGAACAGCGCCACGAGGACGACGAGCGCGGCGGCGAGGCTCGGGCGCGCATGCCGGGCGAGCCAGTCGTGCAGGGGGGCGAAGACGACGTAGAGCACCGGGATGCCGATCAGCCCGGTTGCAAACGGCGACAGCGCGACGACCAGCGCCGCGCCCAAGATCAGGATGATCAGGGCCGCGCGGTCGTGATTGGTGTCGAGAATGGCCATGTCAGAACTCGGCGATGTCGCAGCGAATCTGCACCGCGGGCGCCGAGTGCGTTAGCGCGCCGATGGCGATGAGATGCGCCCCCGCCTCCGCATACGCTCTGGCCGTCTCCGGCGTGATCCCGCCCGAGGCATGGATGGTGACCTGGGGGCCGGCGCGGCGGGCCCACGCGGCGAGTCGCTTGGGCGGCTGGTTGTCCACGAGCAGGTGCCGGACGCGGGCCGCGAGCGCCGCCTCGAGCTGGGCGTCGTTCTCCACTTCTACCATCACCGGCACGCCCGGCTGCACGGCCTCGAGCGCGGCGCGCAGCGACCCCCCGGCGAGCAGCGCCCAGTGGTTGTCTTTCCACAGGACCGCGTTGGCGAGCGAGGCGCGGTTGTCCACGCCGCCGCCCACCCGGACTGCGTACAACTCCAGCGCGCGGAGCCCGGGGGTCGTCTTGCGGGTGTGGGTGATCCGGGCGGGCGTGCCGGCGACCGCGTCCACGGCGCGGCGCGTCAGCGTGGCGACCCCGCTCAAGTGCTGGAGGAAGTTCAAGGCCACCCGCTCCCCGGCCAGCAGCGCTTCCCCGCGGGCGTGCACCGTGGCGAGGACGGCGCCGGGCTCGCTGCGCCCCCCTTCGGCGATACAGGGGACGACCCGCGCCGCCGGGTCGAGCTCGGCGAACACGGTCCCGACGACTGGGAGCCCGGCCACGACGAACCGTCCTTCGGCGACGAGTCGGGCGGTCGCCGCGGCCGCCGCCGTCGCCCCCAGCAACCGCGTGGTGGCGTCCTCGCGGGCGCGGTCCTCGACGAGGGCGCGCCGAACCTCGTCCCGTCCGAGGACCTCAGCCAATCGCCAGCATCCGCTCGATGGCGCGGCGCGCCCGCGCGGCGACGCCGGGGGGGACGGTGACCTCGTATTTGTCGTCGCGCAGCGCGTCCCGCAGGTTCTCCAGCGTGATCATCTTCATGTAGCGGCACTCGGCCGATTCCGCGGCGGCGACGAACTCCTTGCCTGGGTTCTCGCGCCGCAGCCGGTGCAGCACCCCCGTCTCCGTCGCCACCACGAACCGCCGGGAGCTGGAAGCCCGCGCCCGCCGCATCATCTGCTCGGTGGACACGATGCGCATCCGCCCCGCCGCGACGTCGCCCTCGGCCTCGGCGTAGTACATGGCGCTCGTCACGCAGCCGCACTCGGGATGCACCAGAAACTCGGCGTCCGGGTACTCGGCGCGGCGCCGCTCCAGCGTCTCCCGCGTCAGCCCGGCGTGCACGTGGCACTCGCCCAGCCAGACCTCGAGCGGCCGCCCCGTGACCCGGCGCAGGTAATTGCCCAGGAAGAAGTCCGGCAGGAACAGCACCGGCACGTCCGGCGGCAGGGCGCGGATCACGGCGACCGCGTTCCCCGACGTACAGCAATAATCCGATTCGGCCTTCACCTCCGCGGCCGTGTTGACGTAGGCGACGACGAGCCCGTCCGGGTGCGCGGCGCGCCAGGCGCGCACGTCCGCCGCCTGCACGGTGGCGGCGAGCGAGCACCCGGCGCGATCGCCGCGGTCTCGGCCATGAAGTGCACGCCGCAGATCACGAGCACGGGCGCGTCCAGCTGCGTGGCACGGCGCGCCATCTGCAGCGAGTCGGCGACGACGTCGGCGAGGTCCTGGATCTCGGGCCGCTGGTAATTGTGGGCGAGGATCGCCGCTCCACGTTCCAACTTGAGCGCGCGGATCTCGGCCAGAAGGGGCGTGGTGGCTGTGGCGGTGGACCGGATCATCGGCGGCACTGCTCCCATTGGTCGTGGTGCCGGGGCTGGGGGGCCGATTGGGAAACGCCTCGGTCCGTCGCAGGTGACGGGCCGCTCCCAGCCTGGGACGCGCGTCGCAGCGCGTCAGGCGGAAATCTAATCAGGGAGTGGGTTCGGGTCACCCCGGGCCATCGGCCCGGGGTCAGCCGCCTTCACAAGGGCTCATGACCTCGGCTGACCCCGGGGCGGTGCCCCGGGGTCATTTTGGGGTATTCCTAACGCCTGTCAGGGTTTCGCCGTCATATGACATCCACTGGAGCTGATGCGGGAGGTTCTCCTATGAGATTGACGACGGCGGCCGCACTTGTCGGCATGACCGTGCTTGGGGCGGGCGTGGCCGCAGCCCGGCCGGCACAGGGACAGCGACCCGATATCTCGGGGCGTTGGACCTTCAACGCCGCGCAAAGCGACAACCCCCGCGACCAGATGCAGGGTCGCGACAGCACTGGAGGCGACAGGGGGGGGGGCAGCGGGCGGCGCGGCGGCGCCTACCCCGGCATGGGAGGAGGACGGGGAGGATTCGGCGGCGGCCGCGGCGGGCGAGGCGGCTTCGGCGGCGGGCGCGAGGGGGGAGGGGGTGGAGGCGGAGGTGGGATGACCGAGGAACAGCGCCAGCGGATGCAGCAGACCCTGGGCTTGGTGTTACAGGCGCCCGCCGCGTTCACGATTGCGCAGACTGACTCGACCGTGACATTCGCTCCCGACACGGGCGCGGCACTCATCCTGCCCAGCAACGGCAAAAAGATCCGCCAGGAGGCGACCCGAGATGGCGACGGGGACGTGGAGATCAAGGGTCGCTGGCAGGGGAACGCCTTCACCGTCGAGCGGAAAGTTTCCGGCGGCGGGAAGGTCACCGAGGACTACCTCCGGTCCCCGGACGGCAAGCAGCTCTTCGTGATCGTGAGTTTCGACAACGGCCGGGGGGGGGGCCGCGCCATCACGTTCCGGCGCATCTACGACGGAGCGACGGGGACGGGGCAGTAGCCCGATAGCCGAAGCCCCGTCGCGGTCGCCGCGGCGGGGCTACGATTCTCTCCTTACGTCGTCTACCCTACGCCTTCTTCCCTACGATCTTTCCTTACGGGTCTCTGTCCTCGTCGTCGAACGCGAACGACGCTCCCGCCCCCGTCCCGCTCACCCGCTCGACGCGGAGCACCCGGCTCAGGGTCTTGCCATCCACCGTGATGCTGACCAGATAATCTCCACTCGCGACGGCCGCTGCCCCGCCACCGAGACCGCCGAAGCCGCCGCCGC
Source organism: Gemmatimonadota bacterium (assembly GCA_003223415.1). Taxonomy (GTDB): domain Bacteria; phylum Gemmatimonadota; class Gemmatimonadetes; order Gemmatimonadales; family GWC2-71-9; genus 13-1-40CM-70-15. The sequence continues at coordinate 2,934 of QHUY01000096.1, read as the reverse complement.
CGCCTCCCCCCCCTCCGGCCCGGCCGAACGCCTGAGCGATGAAGCCGAGGGCGCCGAAGCCGCCGCCGCCGCCGCCGCCGCCACCACCCCCTCTGCCTCGCATGCTGGGCGGACGGAGTAACTGACCGAGCTGGCCGTGGAAGCTCGGGTCAGGGGCTGCCGATTCGCCGGCCCCTCCCTCGCCGCTCTCGGTCCCGGTAGGCAAGGTGAGACCGCCGGCCGGCGGTGCCCGCGGGGTGGTCTCCCCGGGCCGTTCGACGAAGCGCCCGGCAGCCGCCGCCCCACCGCCACCTCCCCCGCCTCCTCCCCCTCCGCCTCCGCCACCGCCTCCACCGCCCCCGCCGCCGAACCCGAAGCGCTGCACCAAGCCCTGCACATCGCCCTTCAGCAGGAACTGCTTGATCGGGTCGAGCTGTTGCGCGTTCATCCCCGCCTTCTGGAGCGAGTCGAACACGAACGTCATGCGGGCCACGATGACCGCGCTGTCCCGCCTCTGCGACGGCGACAGCGACTGCGGAGGAGGCGTCCGTCCCTGGAAGCCCCACGTCACGCGGTGCAGCCCGGCGGTTGCGGGCCCGTTCACCGTGCGCACGGTGTCACCCCGCACGTCCGTGATCACGACCTTCGTCTGGGCCCGCCGGTCCGTGCTCCCGGTGGTGAGTCGGTACACGATCTCCGCGCCGTACGCCGGGCTGGGCGAGCGGAAGTATTTCTGGCCGGCAGAGAAACTCGCCCGGGTCGGCTCGCCGTACTCATAAGCCGTTTTCGGCTCGAACAGCCAGGCGCTCGCCGCCAGCACGTCCGCCGAGAGCTGCTCGAGCGGCGAGATCTCGACGATCCAGATCCCGCGGCCGTGGGTCGCGGCGATCAGCTCGTGCTCGCGCGGCTGGATCTTGAGGTCGTGCACGGGAACCGTGGGGAAGCCGGTCATGAAGCGCTGCCACGACGCGCCGCGGTCGCGCGACACGTACGCGCCCACGTCCGTCCCGACGAACAGCAGGTTGCGGTTGAACGGATCCTCGCGGAGCACGTGCACGTAGTCCGGGCCGCCGGTCGGCAGGTTGTGCACGATCGACGTGAATGTCTTGCCGAAGTCGGTGGACACGTACGCGTAGGGCGCGAAGTCGTTGGTGCGATGGTTGTCGAACGTCACGTACACCGTCGCGGTGTCGAAATGCGAAGGCTCGATGCGGCTCACGTACGTGCCGGCGGGGACGCCGGGGAAACGGCCGGTGAGGTTCTCCCAGGTGCCGCCGTCGTTGCGCGTGAGCCAGACGTTGCCGTCGTCCGTCCCGGCAAACACCAGCCCGGGCCGGATCGGTGACTCGGCGAGGGCCACGATGGTGCAGTAGGTCTCGGCGCCCGTGACGTCCGGGGTGATGCCGCCCGTCGTCCGCGTGCTGACCCGGATCTTCAGCGAGTCGCGGGTCGTGAGGTCGGGGGAGATCGGGTACAGGTTCTCCCCGCGGCTCGTGGATTTCATCACCTTGTTCGCGCCCGCGTAGAACGTCGCCGGGTTGTGCGCCGAGATGAAGAACGGCGTGTTCCAGTTCCAGCGCAGGTCCATGTCGGCGGAGTCCGCGAGCTGGCGCCGGCGCAGCTCGGCGAGTCGGGTTTTTTGTGACCCCGTCGGCGGCTTGGTCGTGTCCGGCCGCTCGATCACGATCGAGTCCTCGAACAGCTGGTAGCGCGGCCGCCAGCCCGGCTTCTGGAGCGCAGTGCGCTCGCCGGTGGCGAGGTTCACCCGCCCCATGTTACCGCCCTGCGACTCGGAGTAGACGATGTTGGGGTCGGTCGGATCCTGGGCCGTGTAGAAGCCGTCCCCGCCGCCGACCGTGATCCAGTCGCTGTTGTCGATCATGCCCGTGCGGTGGCGGCTCGGCCCGCACCAGGAGCCGTTGTCCTGCAGCCCGGCGCACACGTGGTAGGGAAACGCCAGATCGTAGCTGACGATGTAGGGCTGGCCGATCGTGATCGTGTTCAGGAAGTCGTAGTTGCCGCCCTTGTCCCAGGTCTGGGACACGCCGCCGTCGTCGCCGACGATGATGTGGTTCGGGTCGCTCGGATCGATCCACATCGCGTGGTGGTCCACGTGGATGCCCTGGGTCGCGTTGCCGACGGTCTTGCCGCCGTCGGTGGAGTAGTTGACCGGCGTGGACGACCAGTAGACGCGGTTGGGGTCCTTGGGGTCGACGCGCACCTGCGAGTAGTAGAAGGGGCGCACGTCGTTGTCGTTCATCTTGGTCCACGTCGCCCCGCCGTCGGCCGAGCGGTACAGCCCGCTGGGCCGCTTCTGCGCCGCTTTGGTCTTGTCGGGGTGCGGGTTGGGGGCGGTGTCGGCCTCGACGAGGGCGTAGACGACCTTCGGGTCGCTCGCCGCGATGGCGAGCCCGATGCGGCCTCACTTCGGTCCACGTCTTGCCGCCATCGGTCGTCTTCCAGAGTGCGCTGCCGGGACCGCCGCTGTTCAGGAAGTAGGGGCCGCGCACGCGCTGCCAGCTCGAGGCGAACAGTACCTCGGGGTTCGTCGGGTCCATCGCGATGTCGATAAAGCCGGCATGGTCGCTGACGAACTTGACGAGCTGCCAGGTGGTGCCGCCATCGGTGGTCTTGTACAGCCCGCGCTCGGGGTTGGCGGCCCAGGCCTGCCCCAGCGCCGCGACGTACACGATGTTGGCGTTCGTCGGGTGCACCACGATGCGGCCGATGGCGCCGCTCTTCTCGAGGCCACTGAGCTTCCAGGTGAGCCCGCCGTCCGTGGACTTGAAGATGCCGCAGCCCGGGGAGATGGTGTTGCGGGAGTCCTCCTCGCCGGTGCCCGCCCAGACCTGCGTGGTGTCGCCCGGCGCGATGGCCAGCTCGCCCATGGAGATGCAGCGCTGATTGTCGAAGACCGGCCGGAACGAGGTCCCGGCGTTGGTGGTCTTCCAGATG
>QHUY01000275.1 GCA_003223415.1 Gemmatimonadota bacterium | reverse complement strand
AGCGGCTGAGGATCAGAAGGTCGTATGTCACGCGCTCGAGCACGTCGTCGTTGAGAGTGAGAAGCGCGTCGGGCTCGAATTGCGTCAGCCGCCTCCGGAGCCGCTCGCGGGCCGACACGCCGCTCAGCAGCTCTTCCGGCCGCTGAAACGATTGATAGACATCGAGCCACACCAGGTCCTCGTCGTATGGCATGCCTGCTTCCTGGAGAGCCCGCCGATACCCGCTCAGGCGGTGGTTGACGCTGGTCGCCTCAACCTCGAAATATGAGATGACCGCGATCCGCCGGCGGCCCTTCGCGATCAGCCTGCTCACAAGCTGGTAGGCGGCCGTCTCGTCGTTGAAAACGACGCGATCAGTGTCGATCTGCGGGTAGTAACGGTCGACCATTACGAGCGGGAATCGCGCGCGCTGAAGCTCCTCGTAAAGCGCCTGGTTCTGATAGCGGTGGTGGGGGAAGACGATGATGCCCTCAACGTTGAGGGCGATCGCCTCCTTGACGTGGCGCGCCTCCACGTCGTCCGTGTCGTACGAGCTGATGACTTGCAGGTTGCGGTGATTCTCGGCGGCGGTGCGCGCGATACCCATGAGGACGTGGAACAGGTAGGGGTGGTCGAGCACGTGGCAGATGAAGGCAATCGAGCCCCGCTCCGTGGCGGGGCGCTCGGCGGGATGAGTGACCACCGTTCCCCGCCCCTGCTGGCGCTTGATGTGGTGCTCGCGAGACAGTTCGTTGAGGGCTTTGATGATGGTGATGCGGCTGACGCCATAGTCCTCGGTCAGCTGTCGCTCGGCTGGCAGAAAGCTCCCGGGCGGAAACTCACCTCCCTGTATGCGCTGGAGCAGCGACGCGTAGACCTGGTAATAGAGCGGCAGTGGATTGCCCGGGTCGACCGTCCAATCCCTCGCCTCAGTCATCGTTCAGGTGACCAGGTTGACACGTCGTTGCAAGGGCGGGCGACCGAAACGGTTTCAATCGCCCGCACAAGAGGAGAAATGAGCCTACTTGGACGACTTCCACACGTCGAGCTGGCGCTGGATCTCCGAGATGACCTTGTCGACACCGGCATCGTGTAGCTTGCTCAGGTAGGTCTGCATGCCGGCGCTCGAGTCCACGCGGCCCATGATCAGCGGCAAGCCGTACTGCTGCTGGGACTGCTGCACCTGGGCGAACTCGGTCTTCACGTTGGTGGGGTCGAAGGCAAAGCCGAGCGCCTGCGACGGGGTCGCCGCCTGGTTGTCTTTGAGTGACAGTGGCCAGGCTCCTACAACGTCGGGCGACGAGTAGTAGTCGTTGAACAGGTCGCAACCGACGACGCCATTCTTGGCGTCGGTCACGACGTAGTGCTTGCCCTCGATCCCGCGGCTGATCAGGCGGTAGACCTCCACGTCTGTGTTGAGTGCTTCCAGCACTTTCATCGCAGCCTCCGGGTGCTTCGACGTGTTGCTGACGTTGTTCATCGTCGCGATGATTCCGCCCGTGGTGAGAACGAGCGGACCCAGGCCCTTGGCGACGAAATCCATTCCGTATGTCTGCTTGAGCTGGCCGACCGAGTCGCGGTGCACCACGTCGATCTCGACCGCGTACTTGCCCGCTCTCCAGTTTGCGATCGACTGATCGCCGGGCGGCTCCGCCGGGTAGTAGCCCGCGCGGTACCACTGGCGCGCCAGCTGCACCTGCTGCCGAAACTCCGGCAGCGTCGCGATGTTGACGACCTTGAGGTTCCGGTCGTCGGCCTTCACGCCGATGATGCCGGCGTCGGTTGAAACGCCGTCGACGATCTCGTAGCCGAGATACGCGGCGCTGTAAGGTGGGCCCTTTTCCGAGATCGTGGAGTAGCCGATCGGAGTGACGCCGGGCTCGCCGGCCTTCACCGCCGCCAGGAATGGCGTGAGGTCGTCGAACGTGTACACCTTGGAAAGGTCGAGGCCGTACTTGGTGGCCAGGTCCTTGCGGACCCGCGGCCCGATCGGCCGCGTCCATGGCTGCTGGTTGATGACGCCGTAGATCTTGCCTTTGACCTTGGTCGACTGCCAGGCCTGGACTGACATGCTCGCGTACGTCTTGGGGGCGTACTTCTTGATCAGGTCGTCGAGAGGTTTGAGGGCTCCCTGCGCGACGTTGACGTAGTAGTTGTTGATCCAGGGCACGGAATAAACGATGTCCTGGACGTCGCCTGCGGCGACCGCCAGCTTCTGCTTCTGGTCGTAAGCGCCGGCGTCGACGGGGTTGAGCTTGAGCGTCACACCGTACTTGGGCAGGAGGATCTTGTTGATCGCGTCCTGCACCAGCTGGACATCGGGTACCGGGGTGAACGTCGGGTAGGTGTACGTGACCTCGGCCGTTGAGGTCGGGCTGGATTTGGCAAACCAGTCACACGCCTCGAGCAGTGGGCCGGCCGTGGCAACCGCGCCTCCCGCCAGCAGAACCCGACCTCCCTGGAACAGGAAACTCCGACGGGAAAACGTGTCGGCCATCCGTCACTCCTCTCTCCTGGGGGCCAGGAGGGCTGGACCTGAGAATATGTTGATATATCCAATCACGCAAACAGCGGCTTGTCAAGGGTGATTTCGCGACCCCGGGCTCAGCGCAGGCGTTTCAGGACCACGACCGGGATGAGACGCTCGGTCCGGGTTTGGTACACCTTGAAACTGGGCCAGATCTTGGACATGTCTTCGTAGAGGCGGTCGCGCTCCTCGCGGCTGTCCACGACGTGGGCGCGCGCCGGGAACCGCTCCGTGCCGTCGCCGTCCGCCACCTCGACCTCGACCTCGGGGTTCGTCTTGATG
>QHUY01000027.1 GCA_003223415.1 Gemmatimonadota bacterium | reverse complement strand
CGCGCATCGCCTCGGCGGTGGCCCGGTCCACCACCGTGTTGAACGCGACCACCGAGCCGAACGCCGACGTGCGGTCGGTGGCGAGGGCGCGCTGATAGGCCTCGAGCGGGGTGCTGCCGACCGCGATGCCGCAGGGCGTCGTGTGCTTGATGATCGCGCACGCCGGCTTCTTGCTCCACGGCGCGAGCGCGGTGACGGCGGCGTCCACGTCGAGCAGGTTATTGAACGACAGCTCCTTGCCGTGCAGCTGCGCCAGCTGGCGGATGCCGTGCGGCTCGTCGGTGGCGTACAGCGCCGCCCGCTGGTGCGGGTTCTCGCCGTAGCGCAGCGCCTGACGGCGCTCCAGCACCAGCGTCAGCGTGGGCGGCAACTCCTCGGTCGAGCGGGTCAAGTACTGGAGGATCGCCGCGTCGTAGGCCGCCGTGTGGGCGAACACTTTGGCGGCGAGCGCGCGTCGCACCTCGGGCGCGACGCCGCCCGACTTCAGTCCGGCGAGCACGACGGGGTAGTCGGCGGGCTCGACGACGGGGATCACGGCCGCAAGGTTCTTCGCCGCCGAGCGCAGCATCGACGGGCCGCCGATGTCGATCTGCTCGATCGCCTGGTCGAAAGTGGACTCCGGCCTGGCGACGGTCTCGCGGAACGGGTACAGGTTCACCACGACGAGGTCGATCGGCGTGATGCCGTGCTGCTGCAGGGCGGCACGGTCGCCGGCGTGCTCGCGCCGCGCCAGCAGGCCGCCGTGCACCTTGGGGTGGAGGGTCTTGACCCGGCCATCCAGAATCTCGGGGAAGCCGGTGACCTGCTCGATCGGCACCACCGGGACGCCCGCGCGGCGCAGCGCCTCGGCGGTGCCTCCGGTGGAGACGAGCTCCCAGCCGAGAGCCACCAGCTCGCGGGCGAACTCGACGAGACCACGTTTGTCGGAGACCGAGAGCAGTGCCCTCACCAGATCTCCGCCACGGCCTGTACGAGGTCGGCGAGGCTGGCGACGTCCTTCAGGTCCACCACCTCGGCGGGGGAGTGGGAGTAGCGCAGCGGCCAGCCGAGCGCGACGTCCACGACGCCGTAGGGCGTGAACGTCGAGCCGTCGTTGCCCCCGTTGGTGGTGCCGACCTGCAGGGCGATGTGCCGCGCTTGGGCGACCGCGACGAGGGAGTCGACGTAGGCCGGGGGCGTGACCGCCGAGTTGTCGGTGGCGCGCGCCACGGCGCCCTGGCCGAGCGGCGCCACGGCGAAGTTCCGCCGCTCGAGCGGTGAGTCGGCGGACACGAACGTGTCGATGGCGTGCACGCGGCGCGGCGTGGGGCCGAGCGCGGCGGCCGCCGCGCCCGCGCCCTCGAGGCCGATCTCCTCGCGCGTGCTCCAGATGAAGATCACCGCGTGCTTGAGCTTGGTCCGATCGAGGTGGCGCAGCGCCAGAATCTGCGCCGCATCCCCGACGCGGTCGTCGAAGGAGCGGCCCGTGGCGCGCGTGCCGGCGAGCCGCACGTATTGTTTGGGCATCGTCACCGTGCTACCGGCGGCGACCCCAAGGGCGAGGGCGGCGGCGCGCGAGCTGGCGCCGACGTCCACGCGGACCGGCGGCGGGTTGTGCCGCGTGAACCCGGAATCGCGTGGCAGGAAGATGCCCGCCACGTCACCGCGCGCGCTGTGGACCAGGGCGGCTTGCCCCTCGAACAACGAGCTGAAGAAGCCGCCGCGGGTCCGCAACACGAGCGAGCCGTCGTCACGGATCGAGTCCACCGTGAAGCCGATCTCGTCCAAGTGCGCGACGAACACGACGAGCGGGTCGCCCTGGCCGAGCCGCACCCACAAGTTGCCGGCGCTGTCCGTCTCGGGTCGCGCCCACGCCGGGAGCAGCCGCTTCACCGTCTCGCGCACGGGGCCCTCGGCGCCGGAGACGCCGTAGGACTCGACGAGAGCTGAGAGAACCGTCTGCGCTTCGGAGATGCGGGAAGAGTCCTGGGCAGAGAGGCGACGGAATGACGGAATGACGGCAAGGGGGAGCAGTGCGAGTGCCGCGCTTACCTGGACCCGACGGATCATCCCCATTCCGTCCTTCCGCCCTTCCGTCGCTTTCGTCGTGCTCATTGTCCGCCCCCGATCCAAGAAACCAGCCTGCGCATCAGCGTCTCCACATCCGCGAGCGCCACCGTCTCCACCGCCGTGTCGGGGAACTTCGCGGGCACGCCAGCCACGGTCACCTCGGCGAACGGTCCGAGCAGGCGCATCACCGAGTTGAGCCCGGCGTCGGAGGCCTGGAGACTCTGCACCGTGAACGCGACCACAACCGTGCCGCCCGTTTTCGGCTTCCCCAGCGCGGCGGCGGCGAGGGCGGCGCAGGCGGCCCGCCGGCCGGCGAACGGCGCGGCGAGCAGGCCGGTGCCGTAGTGCAAGGGTCGTTTCGTGAGCGCGACCGGAGTGAGCACGTCGAGGCCGAGGGCACGAGCTTCGTCGCGCGTAGCGGCGCCGACGTCCACATAGGCGTCGTCCACGGTGAACGGCTGCTCGGCGGCGGCGGGCCGGCCGCGCTGCAGGTGCGTGGACCTCACCGCCACGACGCCGGGCACGGGGCCCTTGCGGCCGAACAGCGTGACGCGGTGGCCCTCGAGCTGCTGGTCGAAGAGGGCCCAGGGGGGCGGGGGAGGCGCCGGCGGCGGCGGCGCGTTCGGTGAGCGGCCGACGCGGCGGAGCGTGAGGTAACCGTCGTCGGTGATGTTGCCCACCACGTAGCCCGGCTCGTCGAGCGGGCAAACGGCGAGCCGCTTCGGGGCGCCGCGCCCGAGCGTGAGCACCACGTTGCCCGCGCGGTCCTTGGTGCTGCCGGGCAGGAGCGCCACCAGCGAGTCGGTCACCGCTTGCTCGTAGCCCGAGACGGCGGTCATGGCGGAGAGACGCAACGTGAGGTCGGCGACGGTCTGGGCGGATGGTCGGATACTCGGATTGACGGACAGCAACAGCACCATGAGCCCGATCTTTCCATCCGACAATCCGACTATCCGACTATCCGACATCTTGCACGTCCTCCAGACGTATCGGCTCGTCGGGCAGCCCCCGGCGAACCAGTCCCTCCACCACCCGGATCAGTAGCCAGTGCTCGGCGGCCAAGACCCGGGCGGCGAGCGTGTCGGGAGTGTCATCCGCTGCTACGCGCACCTTCGCCTGCGCGATGATGGGCCCCCGGTCGTACTGCTCGTCGACGTAGTGGACCGTGGCGCCCGAGACCCGCGCCCCGCTCGCCAGCACTGCCTCGTGCACCCGGCGCCCGTACATCCCCGGCCCTCCGAAGGCCGGGAGCAGCGCGGGATGGATATTAATCATCCGCCAGCGGAACCGGGCGACCACGGGGGCGGGGACCAGCTTCAAGTAGCCGGCCAGGACGACCAGGTTGGCGTCGGCGAGCGTGGCGAGCAGCTCGGCCGCGTCGCCGGCGTTGCGCAGGACCGTGATCGGGATGCCGCATCGACGGGCGCGATCCAATGCGCCCGCCCCTGCCCGATCCGCTATCACGCGGGTGATCTGCGCGCGGTCCCGCTCCCGGCTCCCGGCTCCCGGCTCCCGTTCCAGCGCGTCGAGCAGCGCCTGCAGGTTGGTCCCGCCGCCCGAGACGAGGACGGCGATGCGGACCGGCGTCACCCGCCCCGGCTGCAGCGCGCCAGCGACTTGGGCTTCGACCCGCTCGTCACGCTGATCGAGAACGCGCCCGTCGCGTATTTCCCCTGTGTGTTGACCACGAGCTCCCGAGTCGTCGTCCTGGTAGTCCCGACCGCCGCTGATGCCGGGGCCGCGGACGAAGAGGTATGCGTCGAAGGCGTCGGACTCGAGGTCGATGGTGACGCTCTGGCCCTGACGGCCGTGGATCGTCCAGGCCTGCGCGTAGGTGCTGTCGCTCTTGAGCAGCACGTCGTTGCGGGTGAGCTGGCCCTGCATGTTCTGGCCGACGTCGATGCTGTGCGCTGCGCCGGAAGGCTGGGCGTCCCGGGCGCGGACCAAGGGCCCTTCGGACACCTGCAGCCCGCGGCCGCTCTGGGGCGGCGTGCAGGCGTCGTTCACCTCCGGTTTGTGCCCCTGCGTGATGGACAGCACGAAGTGCCCCGTCTGGCGAACGGGATGCGTGGTGGTGTTCACCTCGATCGTATACGGTCCCGCCTGGGGGAAGCTGCGGGAGATGCGCGCCGCGCATCCCGGGCCGCCGTGCTCGTCTCCCACGAACTCGGTGAGGCCGGGCCCTTCGATCATGAGGAACGGCTCGAACTCGTCGGAGGCGAGGTCGATCGTCACCTCCTGCCCGGGCGTCGTGGTGAGGCTCCACCGCTGGATGTAGGTGGTGTCGCTGTCCGGTCACGCTCTGGCCGACCGCGATGGCGTGGTCGTCGGTCCCGCGGCGCTGGACAGGCGGCCCTCCCGCTCCTCCGCCTCCCCCCCCCCCTCCGGCCACTGCGCCGCCGCGGCTGAAGCGGCAGTTGCCCTTGGCCTCGATGGGCAACGCGCCGTCCGAGACGCGCAGCGTGTAGCGACCGGTCGCGCGCTTGGCACCCACGGTGCTCACGACGACGCGCAGGGGATGGTCGTCGGTGGCCGTGTAGACGAGCCGTGAGTTGCAGCCGCCGCCCCCGTCGTCGTTGTCCACGAGCTTGTCGCCCCGGCCCCTGGTCAGCAGCAGGAAGGCGTCGAAGTCGTCCGCGGTCAGGTCCACCGTGAACGTCTGGTTCAGCAGCACCGGCAGGATCCAGCGGTTGAAGTACGTCGAGTCGCTCGTGAACATCGGATCGTTGTCGGCGAGCCGGCCCGTGACCGTTTGCCCGACCTGGATCATGCCGGCCACGCGTCCGAAGCCGCGGCACGAGGAGTCGGGCACCGCCGGCCGGGTGCCCCGGGCGATCGATAGTCGGTATTCGCCCAGCTCGGCCCGCGCGCTGGAGTTCGCGTATAGCCGGTAGTTCGCCGCCACCGGCAGGACGTAGGTGAGCCGCGCGTTGCAGTTGCTCCCGCCGTCGTCGTCCTTCCGCAGCACGTTCCCGGAAGCGTCGGCCAGGAGCAGGTTCGCGTCGAAGTCGTCGGAGGTAAGCTCGGCCGTCACCGTGTCGCCCCGGCCCCCCACGAAAGCATACAGCTTGTAGTGCGAGCTGTCGCTGAACATGGGATCCGCCAGGGTGAGCCGCCCGGTGGCGACTCTGCCGAGGGTGATGGGGATCTGGGAGGCCAGGCCGGCGGGGAACACGGCCAAGCCGAGGAGCAGGAGGCGGCGAGCGGCGGACACGGTGTGGCTCCTGGCGGTGGGTGGTCAGGGCGCAGGGGGTCGGTCCCGGGAGCTAATCTAAAGCTCCGAGCGGCCCGCACAATCAGCGCGTCGCAGAATCCGTCATTTTCCCTGAGACAATCAGGGCCGCGGCCGCGGCCAGATCCGCGACGACCGGCACTCCGCGCGACCGGGACGCGGCCGCGTTCTCGGCGCCTTCCCCGGTGGCGACGAGGACGCCGCGGCCGCCCAGCGTCGCCGCGGGCGCGACGTCCGAGAGCCGGTCTCCCACAAACCAGGAGCCGGGGAGGTCGATCCCCAACGCCGCGGCCGCGTCCCGGAACAGCTTCGCCCCCGGCTTGCGGCAATCGCAGGGGCCGGTCAGGTCGGGGTGGTGCGGGCAGAAGTAGGCGCCGTCGAGGCGTGCGCCGTGGGCGGCGAGCAGCTCGCCCAGGCGCCGTTGCACCGCCGCGTACTCGGCGACCGTGTACATTCCCCGCGCGATGCCCGACTGATTGCTCACCGTGACGACCAGGAAGCCGGCGGTGTTCAGGCGTCTGATCGCCTCCGCCGCACCGGGGAGCAGCCGGACCTTGCCGGGCTCGTGCAGATAGCCGGGGGGGGGATCCTCGACGATCGTCCCGTCGCGGTCGAGGAAGACCGCGCGGCGCTCAGGCATCGAGCGCGGCGCGCACCGCGCGGGCCACGGTCGCCGTCTGCTCCGGGAGGATCGTGCGCGGATCGAGCACGACGTGGCCGTCGTGGATGCGGGCGATGATCGGGAGCTCCGCCTCCCGCAGCCGGCCCGCCAGGCCGTCAGCCGTCAGCCGGTCAGCCGTCAGTTGTACCAGCACGGTCTTGAGCTTCGCACCCGGGAACGATCCCCCGCCGACCTCGGACTCGCCGTCAATCAGCTTCGCCTTTTTCCCTACGTCTTTCGTCAACGCCTCTCCCCTACGCCTTATGGATTCCACATCTTCTGTGAGCATCCGCAGGACAGGGATCTCGCGTCGCGCAGCTTCTGGATCGCGGTAGAGAGCCAGCGTCGCTTCCAGCGCCGCGAGCGTGAACTTGTCCGACCGCACGGCGCGGGCCAGGGGATCCTTGTGGCACGCTTGGACAGCCGCCTCACTGCCGAGGAGGATCCCCGCCTGCGGCCCGCCGAGCAGCTTGTCGCCGCTGCAGGCGACGAGGTCCACCTGGCTCGCTAGGGCCTCGTGCACGGTCGGCTCGCCCGCGAGGCCCCACGGGGAGAGATCGAGCAGCAGTCCGCTCCCCAGGTCGTAGAGGCTCGCCGCGCCGCTTGCTCTGGCGAGCTGGGCCAGCTCGGCTGCGGGGGCATCCGCCGTGAAGCCTGTCACCTGGAAATTCGAGCGGTGGACCTTGAGCAGGACGCGCGTCTGATGGGTGACGGCCCCGGCGTAATCGCGCAGGTGAGTGCGGTTCGTCGTCCCGACCTCGACCAGGCGCGCGCCCGAGCGCGCCAGGATGTCGGGGATGCGGAAGGAGCCGCCGATCTCGATCAGCTCGCCGCGCGAGACGATCGCCTCGCCGTCCCGGGCCAGGGCGCTGAGTGCGAGGAGCAGGGCGGCCGCCGCGTTGTTGACGACGAGCGCGTCGGCGGCGCCGGTGAGCTCGACGAGCAGATCGCGACAGTGCGCGTGGCGCGAGCCGCGCGCTCCGCGGCCCAGGTCGTACTCCAGCGCGGAGTAGCCGGCTGCCACCCGCGCCATCGCATCGATCGCGGGGCGCGCCAGCGGCGCGCGACCCAGGTTGGTGTGGAGGACGACCCCGGTGGCGTTGATGACCGGCGCCAGGGATGGCGCAGCGGCGCGGGCGACTCGCTCGTGCACCGCGGCCGCCCAACCCTCGGCGGGAGGCTCGCCGCCGTTGGCCCGCGCGACATCGAGCGTTTCGCGCACGGCACGCACCAGGAGGCTGCGTGGATGGGCCGCGGCCAGCGCCGCAATGGCGGGCTCCGCGAGCAGGACGTCCACGGCCGGCAGCCGGCGGCGGGGATCGGTCACGGCTTCGTCGAGTCGCGCCGGACCCGCGTGGTGTCACGCGCGGGGGGCGGCGGCTTGGGGACGGACAGGACGGCCTGCGCCTCGCCCTCCACGCCGTTCAGGTTGCGCAGGCTGCGCACGCGCACGAAGTAGCGCCCGCTGGGAGTGAGCGGCTTAGCCACCCGGATGACGATGCGGTCGGTCGGCACCGGTCGCTGCGCCAGGAGCTTCTTGATGGCCGAAGTGTCGCCGGGCGCGGGGGTGCCCCCCGCAGCAGCGGGTGCCCGCCGGGCTGCTGCGGAGGGGGGCACCCCCCGCCCGGCGACGGTCGTGTCGCGATGCGTGGTATCGCGCTTCGCCGTCGTGTCCGCCGCCCGCCGCAGCGAGTCGGCCACCGCGCGCTCGCGCGCCGACAGCGAGTCGTACACTGCCTGCGTCAGTACTGCCGTGATGGCGACCGGCGTCGAATCGGGCAGGGCAACGACCCGCACGCGCGAGGTGTCTATCCGCGCCCTCGGGTCGAACGCCTGAGTGAAGTTCACGCGGAAGGCGAGCGAGTCGATGGGGTCGGCGCCGCGGCCGCGCGGGCCCACCGTGTCGTGGACGAAGGCCCAGAGGGTGACGCTCGCGGTCGTGTCGAGCGTCACCAGCCCCGAATCGAACGGCTCGCGGCGGTCCCGCTGGCGATTGTTGTTGTTGTCGCTGATCGCGTAGACGATATAGCGTCCGGGGGGAATCGCGTCGAGGCGAAAACGCCCCACGGAGTCGGTGAGCGCGAGATAGCCCACCGTGTCGGCGAGCGGCACGGCGCGGATCAGCCCTTGGGCGAGCGCACGCTGCTCCACCCACAGCACGGCTGTGCCGGCGAGACTCGCCGTGGGGATCGTGGGTCCGGTGGAGAAGATGATCGTCAGCCCTTGCTTGCGGACGTTGCGGCGCAGGTCCACGATGCCGGGGAGCAGGTGCAGGTGATACACGCGCCCCGGCTTCCAGCCCTCCTTCGGCTCGATGGAGATGGACGAGCGGTGCCACCCTACCTTCACGGCGCCGGCGACGGGGGAGAGCAGCACGTAGCGGCCCAGGCCCGCTGGGCCGCCGCCCGCGGCGGGGCTGCCCGCCATCTCGTCGATCACGTCGTCGAACCGGATGACCGCCGCCCCCTTGAGGTCCGGCACGACCGCGCCCGACTCCGGCCGCACCTCGACGACGACGGGGGGGGTCGTATCCGGCGGCCCGCCGGGCGGATCGCCCAGGTTGGCGCAGGCGAGGCCCCCTCCACCTCCCGCGAGCGCCGCGAGGGCGACGGCGATTAACCGCATCCCAGCGCGGTCAGCTTGCCGGCGAGCACGGAGCGCTGTTCGCGCCACACCCGCTCCTTCTCGCGCTCGCGCGCCACCACCTCGGTCGGCGCGCGGGAGACGAAGTTCTCGTTGGTGAGCCTGGCGGCAAGGCCCGCCAGCTGGCCATCGAGCCGCTGCAGCTCGCCGGTGAGCCGTCGGCACTCCTGCTGCACGTCGATGGCGCCCGCGAGCGCCACCACGACCTCGCTGCCGTCGCCGAACACCGCATGGGCGCCGACGCCGACGGGGGCTCCGTCGAGGCTCAACTCTTCCAGCTGGGCGAGCCGGAGGATCGTCTCCCGCTCGCCGGCGAATGCTTCCGTCCGGTCCCCGCCGCGTGCCACGATCGCCGCGCGGACCCGCGTCCTGGGCGGAATCCGGTACTCCGCACGAATGTTGCGGATCTTCTCGATCACCTGTTTCACGCGCTCGAAGTGCCGATCGGCCTCATGGTCCTCGAACTCGGGGCGCCGGTTCGGCCAGGCGGCGCCAGCGAGCACCTCATCCGGCTTCCGGCCCGGGACCTTCTGCCACAGTTCTTCCGTGATGAACGGCACGACCGGGTGCAGCAAGCGCAACGCCGTATCGAGGCAGTAGGCGAGAACGGCTTGCGCGGATGCCGGGGCGCCCCGCTCCGCAGCAGCCCAGCGGGCACCCGCTGCTTCGCGGGGCGCCCCGTCCTCCGCGCCGGGTCGCGCCAACCTGGGCTTCACAGCCTCCACGTACCAATCTGCCAACTCCCCCCAAGCGAACGCGAAGCAGGTTTTCGCCGCCTCATCGAGCCGGAACTGCTCGAGGGAGGTGGTGGCTTCACGGATCGTGGCCTGCGCGCGCGAGAGGATCCAGCGGTCCGCGAGCGTGAGCCGTGATCGATCGATCTGGTCGATCGGCGTCACGTCGGCCGGCAGCTGCGCCAGGATGAACCGCCCGATGTTCCACAGCTTGTTGGCGAAGTTGCGGCCCGGGGCGAACGTCGCCTCCAGGTCGTTCGGGTCCAGGATCACGTCGGCGCCGAGCGAGCTCCCGGCGATCAAGGTCCAGCGCAGCGCGTCCGCGCCGTACAGCCGCACCACATCGAGCGGGTCGATGCCGTTGCCGAGCGACTTGGACATCTTGCGGTGCTGCGTGTCGCGCACCGTGCCGTGCAGGTACACGGTCGTGAACGGCTGCTTCCCCAGGAAGTGGTAGCCGCTCATGATCATCCGGGAGACCCACAAGAACAGGATCTCGGGCGCCGTGACGAGCGTGTGCCCGGGGTAGAAGCGTTGCAGGTCGTCGGTGCGCTGGGGCCAGCCGAACGTGGCGAACGGCCACAGCCACGACGAGAACCAGGTGTCCAGCACGTCCGGGTCCTGGGTCACCGGGCCGCCGCATGTCGGGCACTCCGTGGGATCGGTGCGGTCCGCCCACTGGTGGCTGCACGTGGTGCACGTGAACACCGGAATCCGGTGTCCCCACCACAGCTGCCGCGAGATATTCCAGTCCCGGATGCCCGCCATCCAGTTCTCGTACGTCGCCTTCCAGCGCTCGGGCACGATCCGATACTCGCCGCGCTGGTAGCCGGCGAGCGCCGGCTCGGCGAGCGGCTTGATCTTCACGAACCACTGATCCGAGAGCCGGGGCTCGACCACCGTGTCGCAGCGGTAGCAGCGCCGCACGGCGTGCTGGTGCGTCTCGACCTTGGCCAGCAGCCCCTGCGCCTCGAGCATCTTCACGATCTTCTTGCGCGCCTCGAAGCGGTCGAGTCCCTGGAGCTCCGGAGGTACCCTTCCCGTTTCCCCTTTCTCGTTTCCCGGCTGTTCGCCCATCCGCCCATCTTCCGTCATGACCAGCGGCGTGGGTAGGCGATGACGGGTGCCGATCTCGAAGTCGCTCGCATCATGGGCCGGCGTGACCTTCACGAAACCGGTGCCGAACTCCTTGTCCACGCTCTCATCGGCGAGCACGGGGATCTCGACGTTCACGATCGGGAGCCGGACCGTCTTGCCGACGAAGGGCGTCCCGCGCGGATCGTCGGGGTGCACCACCACCGCCGTGTCGCCCAGCATCGTCTCCGGGCGCGTCGTCGCCACGGTCACGGCGCCTGAGCCGTCTGCCAGCGGGTACCTGATGTAATACAGGCTTCCGGTAGTGTCGCTCGATTCCGCCTCCTCATCCGAGAGCGCGGTGAGGCAATGCGGGCACCAGTGGATCACCCGGTGGCCGCGGTAAATGAGGCCTTCCTCCCACAGGGTCACGAAGACCTCGCGCACGGCGCGGGAGTAGGCGGGATCGAGGGTGAAGCGCGTGCGGCTCCAGTCGCAGGAACAGCCGATCACCTGCAGCTGCTCCA
Source organism: Gemmatimonadota bacterium (assembly GCA_003223415.1). Classification (GTDB taxonomy): domain Bacteria; phylum Gemmatimonadota; class Gemmatimonadetes; order Gemmatimonadales; family GWC2-71-9; genus 13-1-40CM-70-15. The sequence continues at coordinate 14,888 of QHUY01000027.1, read as the reverse complement.
GGATCGTCGAGCCGGTCTCCCGCACGAACTGCCACACCCGCTCGACGAACGCCTCGCGTCCGACGTCGAACCGCGTCTGTCCCTCGGCCGCCAGCAGCCGTTCCACCACGTTCTGGGTCGCGATGCCGGCGTGATCGGTGCCGGGGAGCCATTCGGCCGCCCGGCCGCGCATGCGCTCGAAACGGATCAGCACGTCCTGGATGACATTGTTCAGCCCGTGCCCCACGTGCAGGATCGCGGTCAGGTTGGGCGGCGGGATCACGATCACGTACGGCGCGCCGTCGCCGCGCGGCGCGAACAGGCCGTGCTCCTGCCAGCGCCGGTACAGCGACGCCTCGACGGTGGACGGGTCGTACTGGGGTGGGAGGGTGAACGCGGGCTCGGCCATTCCTTATAATAAGCGCGGTCAGGCGGTCCGGCGCGCAGGGGTCAGCGGAGCTTCCCGACCGCCCGTCCGCCTGTCCGCCCGTCCGCAGAGTCGCTAGAATACTCGCAAATGCCCCCCCCTCCTGAATCCAACCTCATGCCCGCGAGCCGTATCGTGCGGTGGTTGACGCTCGCCGCGCTCATCGTCCTCGCCATCGTCCTGTATTTCCGGGACGGCCTGCGTCTCCCGCGATTCAGTGGGACATCGGCCGCCGATACGGCGGCGTCGGCCCCCCCCCCCCCCGGCCAGCCGCTGATCGATGCCGGCCGCCGAGATTCGGGTCACGCTCCCTGACGGGAGCCAGAAGGTCCTGCCCGCGGGCGCCACCGCCGCCGATCTGGCCAAAGCGATCGGTCCCGGGCTGGCTAAGGCCGCGCTCGCCGCGAAGGTGAACGGCGAGGTGCGCGACCTCGCCCGGCCGCTGTCCGACGGCGTGGCGGTCGAAATCCTCACCGACAAGCATCCCCAAGCGCTCGACGTGTTGCGGCACTCCTCGGCGCACGTGCTGGCCACGGCGGTGCGGCAGCTTTTCCCGCACGCCAAGATCGGGTTCGGCCCGCCGATCGAGGACGGCTTCTATTACGACTTCGAGGTGCCGACGCCGTTCACGCCGGAGGATCTCGCGCGCATCGAGGCGAAGATGGCCGAGGTCACCGCGGCCGACTACGCGTTCGTGCGTGAGGAGGTGAATCGGGCCGAGGCCAAGCGCCGCTTCACCGATGACCCCTTGAAGCTCGAACGTATCGACGACCTCGGCCCGGACGAGGTGATCTCGGTCTACACCGACGGGCCGTTCGTGGACTTGTGCCGCGGGCCGCACGTGCCGAGCACGGGGCGTATCAAGCATTTCAGACTGCTGCACGCCGCGGGTGCGTACTGGCGGGGCGACGAGCGCCGCCAGATGCTGCAGCGCATCTACGGCACCGCCTGGTTCACCAAAGACGACCTCGAGGCGTACCTGCGACGGCTCGAGGAGGCGCGCAAGCGCGACCACCGTCTCCTCGGCAAGCAGCTCGACCTGTACTCGATCCAGGAGGACGTGGGCCCGGGGCTGATCGTGTGGCACCCCAAGGGCGCGATGGTGAATTTCCAGCTGCGGCGCTTCATCGAAGACGTGATCCTGGAGCGCGGCTACCAGCTGGTCTACACCCCTCATGTGACGCGCGAGCAGCTGTTCCTGCGCTCCGGGCATCTGCCGCTGTACGCCGAGAACCAGTTTCCGGCGATGGCCGCGGGGGAGGGCGAGGCCGAGGACGTGCGCTACCGGGTGAAGCCGATGAACTGCCCGATGCATATCCTGATCTACGCCTCGCAGCAGCGCAGCTATCGGGACCTCCCGATCCGCCTGGCCGAGATCGCGAACGTGTACCGCAACGAGCGGTCGGGGACGCTGCACGGCATGCTGCGGGTCCGCGGCCTGTCGATGGACGATGCGCACATCTTCTTGCGCGAGGAGCAGATCGCGCAGGAGATCTTCGAGCTGCTCGACATCGTGGAGCTGGTGTTTGGCAAGACGTTCGGGTTGGCGTATCGGCTCGACCTCGCCACCCGGCCGGCCAAGAAGCTCGGTACCGACGCGACGTGGGACCAGGCCGAACGCGCACTCGAAGACGCGCTGCGGCGGCGCGGGACCACCTACCGGGTCGACCACGGCGGCGGCGCGTTTTACGGTCCGAAGATCGACGTCAAGTTCAACGATGCCATCGGGCGCGAGTGGCAAGGCGCGACGATCCAGCTCGACTTCGAGCTCCCCGAGCGCTTCCGGCTCGAGTACACGGGCGCCGACAACCGGCCGCATCGCCCGGTGATGATCCACCGCGCCATCTACGGGACGCTGGAGCGGTTCGTCGGGTTCCTAATCGAGCACTTCGCCGGGGCGTTTCCGCTGTGGCTGTCGCCGGAGCAGGTGCGGGTGCTGCCCATCGCCGATGCGCAGGTCGCGGCCGCGCGCCGCGTCGCCGAGGCGCTCCGGGCGGCGGGGCTGCGCGTGCACGTGGACGACCGCAGCGACACGCTGAACTACAAGATCCGCGACGCCGAGACGCACAAGGTGCCGTACATGGCGGTGGTGGGGCAGCGCGAGGCGGAGGCCGGCAGCGTCGCCGTGCGCGCGCGCGGCGCGGGGAAGAAGCAGGAGGTGCTTCCCGTGGAGGAGTTCGTGCGGCGGCTCGTCAACGAGGTTCGCAGCCGGGCCTTGAACCCGTTAGTATAGAATGCGGAATGCGGAATTCGGAATGCGGAATGGCAAGTTGAGGCCGTGACCGCGCACGCAGCTCACATTGATATTCCGCATTCGGCATTCCGCATTCCGTATTTGAGAGCGATCTATGAGCCCTGATCAAACCACGCCCGTCCTCCTGAGCGCCTGTAGAACGCCGATCGGTCGGTACCTCGGCGGCCTCGCCCCGCTCCCCGCGCCGGCGCTCGGCGCCCTGGTGGTCCGCGAGGCCGTCCGGCGCGCCGGCCTCGACGCGGCGGCGATCGAAGAAGTCATCCTCGGCAACGTGCTGCAGGGCGGCGTCGGGCAGGCGCCGGCGCGCCAGGCGGCGATCCACGCCGGACTCTCCGGGATCGTCCCCTCGGTCACGATCAACAAGGTCTGCGGCTCGGGGCTGAAAGCGGTGATGCTCGCCGCCCAGGCGATCAAGGCGGGGGACGCGCAGTGCCTCGTCGCGGGCGGCATGGAGTCCATGTCCAACGCGCCCCATTACGTGTACGGCATGCGCACCGGCATCAAGGCGGGCAACCAGCAGCTGGTGGACGGCATGATCCACGACGGCCTGTGGGATTCGTTCTCCAACCAACACATGGGCAACCTCGCCGAATACACCGCCAAGAAAGCGGGGATCTCGCGCGCGGAGCAGGATCAATTCGCGTTGGACAGCCACCGCAAGGCCGTGGCCGCCATGGACGCCTGCCACTTCAAGGACGAGACGGTGGCGGTCGAGATCCCCGGCAATAAAGGCCCAACGCTGATCGATAAGGACGAGGGCCCGCGCAAAGATACGACGCTCGCGGCGCTCGCCGCCCTGAAGCCGTCGTTCGAGAAGGACGGCACGGTCACGCCGGGCAACGCCCCGGGCCTGAACGACGGCGCCAGCGCGCTCGTCGTCGCCTCGCTGGCGTTCGCCAAGGCCCACGGCGTGAAGCCGCTGGCCCGCGTGACCGCCTACGCCGCGGGCGGCGGCGAGCCCAAGGACCTGTTCTTCGCGCCGATCGTGGCAGTGCGGAACCTCATGGCCAAGGCGAAGACGCAGATCGCCGACTACGATCTCATCGAAGCGAACGAGGCGTTCGCCGTCCAGGTGCTCGCCGACGGCCGCGCCCTGGGCTGGGACTGGAGCCGCGTCAACGTGCACGGCGGCGCCATCGCCCTCGGACACCCCATCGGCGCATCGGGCGCGCGCGTACTCACGACCCTGCTGTACGCCTTGAAGCGGTACGGCAAAAGGGCCGGGCTCGCCACGCTGTGTCTCGGCGGGGGGAACGCGGTCGCCCTCAGCGTGGAGGCTTTCTAATGGATCAGGCGTTGGTGCTTTCAGGGCGGGGGATAGTGCTACGCCGGGCTGCAGCGGGGACCCTCGGCGCCGCGCTCGTCGCCGCCGCCGCGCAGGTCGCGATCCCGCTCCCCGGCACCCCCGTTCCGATGACGCTGCAGCCGCTCGCCGTGCTGCTCGTCGGCGGCCTGCTCGGCCGCTGGCTCGGGGCCTCCAGCCTGCTCCTGTACCTCGCGCTCGGCGCCGCGGGGCTGCCGGTCTTCACCCCCGTCGGACTCCCCGGCGTCGCCCGGCTGTTCGGCCCCACGGGCGGCTACCTGCTCGCCTATCCCGTGGCGGCGTTCGCGGTCGGCGCGCTCGCGGGCGACGGCGCGCGCACACCTCGGCTCGCGCTCGCTGCCCTGATCGGGATGGTGCTGATCCACCTCGGCGGTCTGGCGCAGCTGCTCCTCATCACCGGCAGCGTCGCCGGCGCCCTGCGCCTGGGCACGCTGCCGTTCCTCGCCGGCGACCTGATCAAGGTCGCCCTGGCGGTCTTGATCCTGAAGCCGACGGTGGGTCCCCTTCGCGCGCGCCTATGACGGCGCGCGTTTCGTTTGAGGGTGCCGCATGAGCCGGGTCGCGGTGATCGGCGCCGGCGTGATGGGCAACGGCATCGCGCACGTGTTCGCGCAATACGGGTGGGACACCGCGCTCATCGACGTGTCGCGCGACGCGCTCGACAAAGCGCTGAAGACGATCGAGACAAACCTCGAGCGCCAGGTGAAGAAGGGAGTGGGGAGTGGGGAGTGGGCCGTGCAGACCCTGGGGAGGATCCGGACCAGCACGTCGCTCGACGGCGCCGCCAAGGCCGAGCTCTTCGTCGAGGCGGCGACCGAGCGCCCCGAGGTCAAGTTCGACCTCTTCCGCGAGCTTGATCGGGCGGCGCCGGCCGGGGCGATCCTCGCCACCAACACGTCGTCCATCCCCATCACCAGCATCGCGGCGCAGACCCAGCGCCCAGCGCAGGCGATCGGGATGCACTTCATGAACCCCGCGCCCCTGATGCAGCTGGTGGAGGTGATCCGCGGGCTCGACACCTCGGACGCGACCACGCAGCGGGTGGTGGCGGTCGCCAAGGCGCTCGGCAAGACGCCGGTGGAGGTGCACGACTCCCCGGGGTTCGTCTCCAACCGCGTCCTGCTGCCGATGATCAACGAGGCGATCTTCTGCGTGCTGGAGGGCGTGGCGACGCCGGAGGCGATCGACACGGTCATGAAGCTGGGGATGAATCACCCGCTGGGCCCGCTCGCCCTCGCCGACCTGATCGGGCTGGACGTCTGCCTCGCGATCCTCGAGGTGCTGCACCGCGACCTGGGCGACGACAAGTACCGCCCGTGTCCGCTGCTGCGGACGATGGTCGCGGCGGGCCGCCTGGGCCGCAAGACCGGCCGGGGGTTCTATGTCTACGGCGCTTGAGACGCCCGGCCTCTCGGAGATTCAGCGCCAGATCGTGGAGCTGGCGCGGGACTTCGCGCGCACGAAGATCGAGCCGTTCGCCGCGGAATGGGACCGCACCAAGCACTTCGCCCGCGACGTGATCGACGAGCTCGGCAAGCTCGGCTTCCTCGGCATGGTGACGCCCGAGGAATACGGCGGCCTCGGCCTCGACACGCTGACCTATCTGCTGGCGCTCGAGGAGATCGCCGCCGCCGACGCCAGCATCGCCGTCTCGTTGAGCATTCACAACGCCATCCCCACCACCATGCTGCTGCGGCACGGCTCGTCCGAACAGAAGGAGCGGTGGCTGAAGCCGATGGCGCGCGGCGAGCTGCTCGCGGGCTTCGCCCTCTCGGAGCCCGACGCCGGCTCGGACGCCGCCGCGCTGCAGGCCCAGGCGGCGCGTGACGGGGGGGCGGCGGGGGGGGGCGGCGGTTGGGTGCTGCGGGGGACCAAGGCGTGGGCGACCAACGGCGGCACGGCGGACCTGATGATGATCATGGCGCGGACCGACACGCCGGCCGCGCGGCGCGGCGCCAAAGGCATCTCGACGTTCATCGTGCCGACGAACACGCCAAGCTATCGGGCCGGCAAGCCCGAGGATAAGATGGGCCTGCGCGCGTCCAACACCGCGGCGGTCGTCCTGGACGACCTGCGCCTGCCGGCCGAGCATCTGCTGGGCGAAGAGGGAATGGGGTTCGTGTACGCGATGGAGGGGCTCGACGCGGGGCGCCTCGGCATCGCCGTGCAGGCGGTGGGCATCGCCCGCCGGGCGCTCGAGCACAGCGTCGCCTACTGCGGCGAACGCCGGCAGTTCGGCCAGGCGCTGCGCCAGTTCGAGGGCGTGCAGTTCAAGCTGGCGGACATGGCGACCCGGGTGGAGGCGGCGCGCGCGCTCGCCCACGTCGCCGCGTCCCGGAAGGACCGCGGCGAGAACGTCACCCAGATCGCCAGCATGGCCAAGCTGTTCGCCTCGGAGACGGCGATGTGGGTCACGACCCAGGCCGTCCAGTTGTTCGGCGGGTACGGATATATGCGGGACTTCCCCGTGGAGAAACTGTTCCGGGACGCCAAGGTCACCGAGATCTATGAAGGCACCAGCGAAATCCAGCGCATCGTCGTCGCGCGCGGTCTCTACCCCGGCGCCTAGGCCGGTCACCGCTGCCGCCACTGGTGAGGGGATGACGGATCTCTTCCCCCTCCTCGCCGAGCACGACCACGAACAGGTCAGCTGCTGGTACGAGCCGTCGAGCGGCTACCGCGGCATCATCGCGATCCACGACACCACGCTCGGCCCCGCGATGGGGGGCACGCGGTTCTGGAGCTACGCGAGCGATCGCGAGGCGCTGATCGATGCGCTGCGGCTGTCGCGCAGCATGACGTATAAAGCGGCCGTCGCCGGGCTCAACCTCGGCGGCGGCAAGAGCGTCATCATCGGCGACAACAAGACGACGCGGCGCGAGGCGATCTTCCGCGCCCACGGCCGCCACATCGAATCCCTCGGCGGGCGCTACATCACCGCCGAGGACGTCGGCACCGGCCCCGCCGACATGGAGTTCATCCGCGCCGAGACGCAGCACGTGACCGGGCTCATGGGCAAGTCGGGCGACCCGTCGCCGGTGACGGCGTATGGCGTGTACCGTGGGATAAAAGCGTGTGCCAAGCACCGGTACGGCTCCGATGGCCTCTCGGGCAAAACCGTCACGGTGCAGGGGTGCGGCCACGTCGGCTATTTCCTGTGCAAGCTGCTGTTCGAGGAGGGCGCGAAGCTCATCGTCACCGACATCGACCCGCAGCGCGTGAAGGCGGTCGTGCAGGACTTCCGGGCGAGCGCGGTCGCGCCCGACCAGATCTACGGTCAGCCGGCGGACATCTTCGCCCCCTGCGCCCTTGGCGCCGTCATCAACGACGAGACCCTGAAGCAGCTCAAGGTGGACATCATCGCCGGCGGCGCGAACAATCAGCTCGCCGAAGACCGGCACGGTGTCCAAGTGGAGGAGCAAGGGATGGTGTACGCCCCCGACTACGTGATCAACGGCGGCGGGCTGATCAACGTGAACGCCGAGCTGCACGGCTGGTCGCTGGAGCGGGCGCGCAACAAGGCGGGGGAGATTTACGACACCATCCTTCGCGTCTTCGAGATCGCGACGGAGGAACGGATCCCCAGCTACCAGGCGGCCGATCGGCTGGCCCAGCACCGGATCGCCGCCATCGCGAAGGTGCGGCAGAACTTTGTCTGAGCGGATCTACGTCGGCGCCGACCACGCCGGCTTCGCGCTGAAGGAGAAGCTGGTGGACGAGCTGAAGCGTCTGGGGTACGAGCCGGTGGACGTGGGGCCGAAGACGCTCGATCCCGCCGACGATTTCCCCGACTACGCGCGGCCGGTCGCCGAGGCCGTGAGCACAGGCGTGGTGCGGCGCGGCGTCCTGACCTGCGGGACCGGGCTGGGCATGGGGTACGTCGCCAACCGTTATCCCCACGTGCGCGCGGCGGTGGTGTGGAGCCCCGAGATCGCCGAGCTGTCCCGCAAGCACAACGACGCGAACGTCCTCGTCCTGCCGTCGCGGTTCCTGAGCGAGCAGGAAGGGCTCGACATCCTGCACACGTGGCTCGACACCCGGTTCGAGGGCGGCCGTCACCAGCGCCGCGTGGAGAAGATCGACACATGAGCGATCGTCGTGCGAGTCTGGCCCAGGTGGACCCCGCTATCGCCGCGCTGATCCGGCGCGAGACCGAGCGCCAGGAGTTCGGCCTGGAGCTGATCGCCAGCGAGAACTTCGTCTCGGTCGCGGTGCTCGAGGCGATGGGCAGCCCGCTCACCAACAAGTACGCCGAGGGCTTGCCGAAGAAGCGCTACTACGGCGGCTGCGAGGTGGTGGACGAGGTGGAGCAGCTGGCGATCGACCGTGCCAAACTGCTGTTCGGCGCGGAGCATGCCAACGTCCAGCCGCACGCCGGCGCGCAGGCGAACATGGCGGCGTACTTCGCTGTGATGAAGCCGGGCGACACGCTGATGGGCCTCGCCCTGCCGCACGGCGGGCACTTGACGCACGGCGCGAGCGTGAACTTCTCGGGGATGTGGTTCCGTGCGGTGCAGTATGGGGTCCGCGAGGATACGGGGCGCATCGACTACGAGCAGCTGCGCGCGCAGGCGCGCGCCGAGCGGCCCAAGGTGATCATCGCCGGCGGGAGCGCCTACGCGCGGATCGTCGATTTTCCCGCGATGCGCAGCATCGCCGACGAGGTGGGCGCGGTGTTGGTCGTGGACATGGCGCACTTCGCGGGGCTGGTGGCGGGCGGCGTCTACCCCTCGCCCGTGCCGCACGCGCAGTTCGTCACCACGACGACGCACAAGACGTTACGCGGCCCGCGCGGCGGGCTGGTGTTGTGCACCGCCGAGTACGCCAAGGCGCTCGACAAGCAGGTGTTCCCGGGGCTGCAGGGCGGGCCGCTCGAGCACGTCATCGCGGCGAAGGCGGTGGCGTTGCACGAGGCGATGCAGCCGGAGTTCAAGACGTATGCTGCGCAGGTGGTGCGCAATGCGCAGACGCTGGCGGCCGCGCTGATGGCGCGTGGCTACGCCATCGTCTCCGGCGGCACCGACAGCCACCTGTTCCTGGTGGACCTGCGGCCCAAGAATCTGACGGGCAAGGAGGCCGAGCAGCTGCTCGACCGCGCGGGGATCACGGTGAACAAGAACACGATTCCCGGCGATCCGCAGTCGCCGTTCGTGACGAGCGGCATTCGCCTGGGCACCTCGGCGCTCACCACGCGCGGGTTCGGCGAGGCCGAGATGGACAAGGTGGCTGAGCTGATCGAACGGGTGCTCACCAAGAAGGACGACGCCACGGTGGCGCGGGTCAAGAAGGAAGTGATAACGCTGACTGAGGAGTTTCCGCTCTATGCGGAGGGGAAGAGACGGGTGGGGGTGGGGGGGTGATACAGGCTCAGAGCGTTAGCAGTCGCGGAGGAGCCTCCGTTCTCTTCGAGGCGAAAGGGCGCGGCCATGGAAGTCCTCGGGCAGCTCGCGGCAGCGCTTGGTGATCGATACCGCCTCGAGCGGGAGCTCGGCCAGGGTGGCATGGCGGTCGTTTTTCTCGCCGAGGACCTGAAGCACCGCCGACGTGTCGCCATCAAGCTGCTCAAACCCGAGCTGTCGGCCGTCCTCGGCAGCGAGCGATTCGTCCGCGAAATCGCAATCGCCGCGACACTCCAGCACCCGCACATTCTTCCGCTGTATGACTCGGGGCAGGCCGGTGGCCTGTTCTACTACGTGATGCCGTTCGTCGAGGGCGAGTCGCTCCGGCAGCGGCTCGCGCGGGAACAGCAACTGCCGCTCGACGCCGCGCTCCAAATCACCCGCGAAGTCGGCAGCGCCCTACAACACGCCCACGAGCATGGGGTCATCCATCGGGATATCAAGCCGGAGAATATCATGCTGTCCGGGGGACACGCCGTAGTCGCCGACTTTGGCATCGCCCGGGCCCTGGATGCCGCGAGCGCGGAGCAACTCACGCGGAGCGGCATGGTGGTCGGCACACCGCAGTACATGAGCCCGGAGCAGGCCGGCGGGGCAGCGGTGGACGGTCGCACCGATCAGTACAGCCTGGCGTGCACCCTGTACGAGATGCTGATCGGTCAGCCACCCTTCACCGGGCCGTCAGCGCTCGCGGTCATCGCGCGACACTCGGTCGATCCCGTGCCCAGCCTGCGGGTGGTTCGCCAGACCGTGCCCCAAGCTGTGGAGGGGGCGATCATACAGGCCATGGCGAAGGTGCCAGCCGACCGCTTTGCCTCGATTCAGCGGTTCCTGGACGCGCTGCAGTCGCCAGGAATCGCGTCGCTGCCCCAGACTGTGTCCCCCCGGCCGCGAAGCCGGCTGGTGATGACCACGCTCGGGGCCGGCGTGCTGGTGGTGGTGGTGGCGTGGTGGGCCGTGGCGGGGCGGACGGCGCGCCGAACGCCCCCCGGCTCACGCCCGATCAGGGCGGTCGCGGTGCTCCCCTTCCAGGACCTCGCGGGCAGCTCGGACGGCGCGTACCTCGGGGAGGGTATGACGGAGGGGCTCATCGCCGACCTGGCCCAGATCGGCTCGTTGAAGGTCATCTCGGGCTCCTCTGGGTCTGTGGCCCAGGGAACGGCGCGGTCGCTGGCCGATCTCGCGCGCGAGCTTGGCATCGAAGCCGTCGTGAAGGGCTCGATTCGCAGAGCGGGCGATACGATACGCGTGAACGTGCGACTCCTCCACGTCCCGGACAGCACGCCCGTGTTCACTGGAGACTACCAGGGTCGTCTCGGCCAGCTACCGGACCTGCAGCGGGAGATTACGGTCGCCATCACCGGCTCGATCAACGCCGAGCTCAAGGGCGACGAGCGAAGCCGTCTCGACGCGCGCCGTGAGGTGGATCAACGGGCGTACGAGGCCTACCTGCGCGGCCGGTTCCACCTGGAGCGCCGCGAACTCGAGCGGGCGCGGACGATGTTCGAGCAAGCGGGACGAATCGCTCCCGACTGGGCGCCGCCCCTCGTCGGTCTGGCCAACTACTATACGGCCCTTCCTTTCTTCAGCGACGTTGCGCCCGCGGAAGTGTTGCCCAAAGCCCGGGCGGCGCTGGTTCAAGCCTTGGCACTCGACGAGACACTAGCGGAGGCGCACGCGGCCACCGGCTACATCCGGGCCTACTACGAATGGGACTGGCGCGCCGCCGAGCAGGAGTTCAGGCGCGCCCTCGAGCTGCGGCCCAACTACACCGACGCGTATTTCTCGTATAGCCGTTTTCTCGCGTCCCGCCGCCGGCTCGTCGAGGCCATCGCGCAACTCGATCGGGCCGTGGAGCTGGACCCCCTGTCGCTCTCGCTACAGGCGAACCGCGCTCTGCTCGACTACTTCGCCGGCCGCTATGACGTGGCGGCCAGCCGGCTACGCGAGATCCTCAAGAGCGACTCCACCGATGCGCTGGTCAAGTGGGGACTGGCCCTCGTGGTCGAACAACAGGGGAGACCCAACGAGGCGATTGCGATCCTCGAGCCCATCAGCGCGAGCAGCCTCAACCGCAAATCGTCGCTCGGCCATGCCTATGGGGTCGCCGGGAACAGCGTCCGCGCGCGGAGCGTCCTCGCCGCGCTGCACGCGCAGGCGGCCCGCAGCTATGTGCCATCCTACTACTTCGCGCTGGTGCACGCCGGCCTCGGGCAGCGCGATCAGGCACTCCGTTACCTCGAGCGCGCTTACGAAGAACGTTCAACCGTGTTGGCCTATCTACTGATCGATCCGCGGCTCGCGTCGCTGCGGGACGACCCGCGATTTCTCGCCCTGGCACGACGGCTCGGAGAGGAGTGAGCGGTGCCAAGCCGCTGAGTCTCCTCACTCGCACCCTGGCCTCTTGACTATGCTGCGTCGGCTCCCGATACTGCAGGCACGCTTCCAACGTGTTGCGTGGCGTTCGCCACGCCCCAGGGGTCGCGAGCTTCGAGCTTGCGCCCCCTGCGGCGTTCCCAGAGACTGCTCCTCTCCGTGGCGCCGCCGAAAAAACCCGTTGGAGTCCGACTCTTCCCACCCGCACCATGTTCTTGACTCGGCTCCCAGCCGAGCGCATACTGGACTTACGTTGCGAGTGTGCGGCGTGAGTTTCGCCACGCTCGAGGGGGTCGCGAAGCGAGAGCTTCGCGGCCCCTGCTCACATCCCGGCAATGGCGCTGCGCCCCGCAGCCCATGGAAGGCAACCTGATCCCGCGGTTCCCATGATCCGCCTGCTCGCCGCAGTCCGATCGCTTGTGTACATGACCGGCTTCGTGTTGTTCTGGGGCTGGATCGCTCTTCAAGTCGATAGAATGGCGGGCAAGACGCTCCCGCACCTTCCCCCAGCCGGCCGCGCCGCCGGGGCCGCGCTCATGCTCCTCGGCGGCATGCTGGTGTTATGGTGCGTGAGCGTGTTCGTCGTTGAAGGTCGCGGGACTCCCGCGCCCTTCGATCCGCCGCGCTCCCTGGTCCCCCGGGGCCCCTATCGCTGGGTGCGGAATCCGATGTATCTGGGCGCGTTGCTCGTCCTGATGGGCTTCGGCGCCTGGCACACTTCGCTGGCGATGGTCCTCCTCGCCGTCCCGGCCGCCGCGTTGGCTCATCTCTTCGTGGTGCTGTATGAGGAGCGCACCCTCGAGCGTCGGTTCGGGCTGCCGTACATCGCCTATCGCGCGCTCGTGAATCGCTGGCTGCCAAGACGTCCTGGTCCTGATCTGGACCAGGCCACCTCACAAGAGCAATGAGGCTTGTACGAGACTGACCTTGCTTGCGGCCATCGCGCCCCACAGCTTAGACGCGGTCCGTCGTCCGACGACAACCGAGAGGTCCTCATGAGCTTGCAAGTGGTTCTGATCGTTGCCCTGGTGGTCGTACTCCTGGTGCTCCTGGCGCTGCGCGGTAAGTCCAAGCCCGGCTCGGGCGGCGGTACCTGACAAACTCGGCTGCGACCGGCAGTGCTCGAGGTCCACGACGAGCTGCGTTTGAGATGACCTTCCGCGACCCCGGCGCCACCCGGGCCGGCGGCTACGTGTTAGCGCTGGCCGGTCTCCTCGTCGCCGTCGGTCTGCTCTTTCATCCCGTACCGCCGGCGGGTTCGAGGAGCGCCCCTCCGGCCTCGCCGCGCTCGAGGTCCGGCATCACACGGTCGGGCTGCGGCCGGCACTTGCCTGGTTCGGTCTCGTCGTTGCGGTGCTGTCGTGGGGACGGGGGATCGGCTCCGCGACGGGCCTGTATTTCCTCGAGTCGTTGATCTTGGCGAACGTGCCGGCGTTCCTCTGGCTTGGCTATTACGGTCTCCGAGTTGCTGCGGCGAGCCGCGCCGCGACTGCCGCCTAATGCTCCTCGGTGAAATCATTCGCGTCGCCCTCGACGCGCTGCGCGCCAACAAGCTGCGCTCGCTCCTCACCATGCTCGGGATCATCATCGGCGTCGGCGCGGTGATCACGATGGTCGCCCTCGGCTCGGGCGCGCAGAAGGCCGTGCAGGACCGCATCGCGGCGCTCGGGCCGACGCTGCTGAGCGTCCTCAACGGGCAGGATTACCGCGGCGGCGTCGCGGTCAGCGGGGCGGCCAGCCTCACCTACGCCGACGACACCGCCCTCGCCTCTCACGCCCGCTACGTCAGCGACGTCGTTCCCGAGCTGGAGCGCAACTTTCAGATCAAGTTCGGCAACCAGAACATCAGCGAAGGCGTGATCGGGACGACGCCGAACTTCATCACCGTGCGGAACTACACCGTCGCCGCCGGGCGGATGTTCACGCTGGGCGAGAACGCCGCGCGCCGTCCGTATGCCGTGTTGGAATCCGCCATTCCTGACCTCTTCAAGACGAACGGGGCCGCCATGATCGGCCAGGAGATCAAGATCCGCGGCATTCCGTTCGAAGTCGTCGGCGTCCTGAGCACCAAAGGCACCCAGGGCGGCTTCGGCAGCTCCGACGACGACGTCCTCATCCCGCTCGAGACGGCGCGCTACCGCATCATGGGTACCAATCGGCTGCGCACCATCACCATCAAGGGCGCGAGCGTCGACTCCTTGAGCCTCGCGATGATCGAAATCGAGCGCGTGCTCCGGCGCCAGCATAAGCTCCGGCCGGGCGTGGACGACAACTTCCGCATCCGCAGCCCGCGCGACGTGCTGGCGACGTTCGAGCAGACCTCGGAAACCTTCAAGTACCTGCTCGCCGGCGTCGCCGCCGTCAGCCTGCTGGTCGGCGGCATCGGCATCATGAACATCATGCTCGTCTCGGTCACCGAGCGCACCCGCGAGATCGGCGTGCGCAAGGCGCTCGGCGCGACGAAGCTCAACATCCTGTTTCAGTTCGTCGTGGAAGCCGTGGTGCTGTGCCTGGTGGGCGGGGTGATCGGCATCCTGCTCGGCTCTCTCGGCGCGGTCGGACTGTCCCGGCTTGCCCACTGGAACACGCTCATCTCCCCGGGCGCCGTCTTCATGGCGTTCTGCTTCAGCGCGGCGGTCGGGCTGTTCTTCGGGATCTGGCCCGCGCGGCGCGCGGCCACGCTCGACCCCATCGAGGCATTGCGGTACGAGTAGGGTGAGCCGGCTTGCCGAGGGCCAGTAGTCGCCGCTGGGATCCACGCCCTCCCATGGACCCGACGTTCTTCAGGAGCCCGGCGGCGCTTCGCCGCTGGCTCGAGAAGCACCACGCCACAGCGCGAGAGCTGTGGGTCGGGCTCGTCAAGAAGCATACGGGGAAGCCCGGAATCGTGTATGCCGAAGCGCTGGACCAGGCGCTCTGCTTCGGCTGGATCGACGGCGTGCGCCAGCGCATCGACGACCAGCGCTGGACCATTCGATTCACCCCCCGCAAGCCGAGCAGCATCTGGAGCCGCGTCAACATCCGGCGCGTGGGCGAGCTGACGGCCCTCGGCCTGATGCGGCCGGCTGGGCTCCAAGCGTTTCGGCGACGCGATGAGCGGAAGACGAGTCTGTACTCCTACGAGAACAT
>QHUY01000102.1 GCA_003223415.1 Gemmatimonadota bacterium | reverse complement strand
GCATCCGAACGATACGATCGCGTTGAGCGGGATGATCGAAATGACATTCGCTGACGTCTTCGTAGAAACGGACGATCTCACCTTCACGTGCGCGACCCCGGGGTCGGGCCTCGAGGCTGGGCCTTCCACGGGACTCAGCTGGCTCTTCGTCGTGCTGTCGAAGCGCGTCACGGTCGAGCGCCTCACGCTGGACGCCACCAACGAGTTGAACGGTGGCGTGGTCGCCTTCAACGGGGTGGAGGGGCCGTTCACGGGCTTCGCCGAAGACGTTCGACTCGTCGGGAATCACGTCCTCTGCGCCGGGCAGCACGTGGAGGCGTGCGTGTCAATCCGAACCGATGCCGCGGGCCTTCAGGGGGTGCTCATCTCCGGCAACACGTTTGAGGCTGATGGCAACCAGACCACGATCGCACTCATAGGAGTGAACAGCGGACGGGTGGAGGGAAACACCATTGAGGGGGGCGCAGGTGGGAACAGCGACCCCGTGGATTTCATCGCGGGGTCGGGCGGCCGCTTCACAGGCAACAACGTCCAGTGTGCCGGTGCATGCCTGTTCGCCAACGGATCACGGGGCCTGGTGGTCGCCAACAACCAGTTCCAGTCGGCCGGCTCCAGCACCGGCATCCACCTCCAGAACGGCACGGACGGTGACAGCGTGGTCGGGAACACCGTCGTCGCGACCGCGCCGTCCACGACGCTCAACTTCGGCGCAATGCGGGTGCGCGACGGCACCGGGGTGACCATCGCGAAGAACGTCGCGACCGGCCCGTGGCAGAACGGGGTGGCTCTGGCGGATATCGCGGCTAGCCGGGTCGAACACAATCGTTTGGCAGGCGCATTGGCGTATGGAATCCGGGCGCGCGCCGGTGGGTCGGCACTCGTCGTTTCGATCACGGGCAACCTCTTCAGCACCAATCAGGTCAGCGGGGCGGGCGCGGCGGGCATCTTTCTGACGTCGGCCTGCAACAACACCCTGCTCGGGAACGACGTTCAGGGGAACGCGGGCAACGTGGGAGCTATCTTCGACGGACCCACGGGCGCCAACGTCCTGGTGGGCAACGTCACCGCCGTGATCGACAACGGGTCGTTCGACTGCGATGGGGACGGCGTGCCCGACCCAAACATCATCACCGGTCCGGGACGCGTGCTCCATGGTCCCTTCAGTCCCGCGCCCAGTAACGCTGCTGGAAGCTCCGGGAAGTTCCAATAGGCGTGGACCCTTCCTGGCGGGCCGTGCGCGCCGCGGAGCGCTCGGGCTCTGCGTGTTCTCGACGGGACCTCCCTTACCACAGAATTGACGCGGAACCAAGGTGATGCTGCGTTGCGCTTGCCGCGGGCCAAGTCGCCGAAGGTGCTCGCGAACTCATGGCGCGCGTTCTCCACGGTTTGTGGGTGTTGCGCAGCGCGTGACCAATACGCGCACCCTTTGGTCTCAGCACCTTCTCACCTTCGCCGCCCGCACCGTGTTACAGTGGATCTCCACGGTGTCGTCCGGGCGCAGCGCGTACCCGCCGGCGAGACAGACCGCCACAGCGACGCCCGCGCTGGTCGCGCGCTCGAACACCAGCTCGTCCCGCCGGCGCAAGCCCTCGAGCGTGAGCCCGAGGCCCCCCAGCTGGTCGAACCGATACGGATCCGCTCCCGCCAGGTAGAACACGAGATCGGGACGGTGGCGGGAGAGAATGTCGGGCAGGTGCCGCTCGAGGAGAGCCAGATACTCGGCATCCCCCGTGCCGTCCTCCAAGCCGACGTCGAGGTCGCTCGGCGGCTTCCAGGCGGGGTAGTTGCGCTCCTGATGCATCGAGAAGGTGAAGACGTCGGCATCGCCCCGGAAAATCGCGGCCGTGCCGTTACCGTGATGCACGTCCAGATCGACGACCGCCGCGCGTCGCAGCATTCCCTCCCGCCGCAGCGCGCGAAGCGCGATCGCCACGTCGTTGATGAGACAGAACCCCTCGCCGTGATCGGGGAAGGCGTGGTGGAAGCCGCCGCCGAGATGCACGGCGATGCGCTGCTCGAGGGCCAGCCGCCCGGCAAGTGTCGAGCCGCCCGCGCAAATCCACGCGGCGTCGCGCAGCGCCGCAGAGAAGGGCACCTCGAGCACAAGCTCCTCCTCGGCGCTCAGGGTCGTCGTCGTGATCTTCCGCAGGTAGTCGGCAGTGTGGACGAGCGCCACGTTGTCGTCGGCAGCCGGCGCGGGCTCGACCACTTCGGCGTCCGTGATCGTGCCTTCCGCGAGTAGCCGGTCGCGGACGAGCCGATACTTACGGGTCGGAAACACGTGCGGCCCGATGTCCACCTCGTAGGCGCGGTGCCAAACGACGGGAACGGGCATTGCGGGGAAACCTATCGGTGCCGGCAACGGAGCCGAAGAGCTCCCCCCCCGTCGCCGCACGTGGTAACGCCGGCACAACTCGGCGATGCCGGTCCGTTGATCTCACGTTGACCCACCCCGCACAAATTCGCTTGCCATGCCCGCCGAGCACGCCTACGTTCCCCGCATGACGCCGCCTGCCTCCATGACCGCGGACGAGTTGCTGCACGTCTCCATACCGGACAAGCGGGTCGAGCTCGTCAAAGGCGTCCTGCTCGTGCGGGAGCTGCCCGGGCTCCCGCACGCTCGGGTGACGATGGATTTCGCCCTACGGCTCGGCGCGCACGTGCGGGCGGCCGCGCTCGGGCGCGTCTACGCGGAGGCGGGGTTCAAGCTCGCCAGCGATCCGGACACGGTCCGCGGTCCGGACATTGCATTCATCAGCCGAGGCCGACTCCCCGATCCCGAGCCCGCGGGCTTCCCCGATCTCGCCCCCGACCTCGTCGTCGAGGTTCTGTCGCCCGGCGATCGCCCCGGCGAGGTCCTGGCCAAGGTCGCCGACTGGCTCTCCGCCGGGACCAGCCTCGTCTGGGTGTTGGACCCGGCCCGGCGCGTAGCCCGCGTATATCGCCACGACGGCACCGAGCAGATCCTGACCTTGGACGAGACGCTGGGCGGTGAGGACGTGGTGCCCGGCTTTTCCTGTCCCTTGGCCGAGGTTCTCTAGCGGGCAGCGCCTGCGGCCGGAGTTGAGATCTTCGTCGGGCGCGTAGCCGCGCCCCTCTTCGCAACAATACGATGACGTCCGCCGTGCCCTGCGCCCTGAGATTCGCGGGTGTCCCCTTGCCCCGCTCCCGCCGAGCCGAGCACACTATGGGCATGCCGCAAGCCACCCACTACTGGACTCCGGACGACGTGCGTGCGCTGCCGGACGACGGCCGCCGCTACGAGGTGGTCGCCGGCGAGCTGCTCGTGACCCCGGCACCGAGCTTCGCGCACCAAGAGGCCGTCCGACTCCTGATCCGCGCCCTGGGCGACTACGTCGAGCACACCGGCACCGGGCACGCTGCGATCTCCCCCGCCGATCTCACCCCCGAGCCCGGTACGCTCGTGCAGCCCGACGTGTTCGTGGTGCCCCTCGTCTCGGGCCGCCGCCCCAAGGATTGGCACGACATCGAGCGCCTCGTGCTCGCGGTCGAGGTGCTGTCGGCGTCCACTGCGCGCGCCGATCGGAGCGTGAAGCGCCGCCTCTATCAACGAACCCGCGTGCCCGAATACTGGATCGTGGACCTGGAGGCCCGCCTGGTGGAGCGATGGCGGCCGGCCGACGAGCGGCCGGAGGTGTTGACGGACTCCTTAAGCTGGGCCCCCTCCGCCGCAGGGACCGAATCGCTCACGATCGATCTCCCAGAGTTCTTCACCAAGGTGCTCGGGGAAGCGTAAGGGCGGGGCATGGCGGGGGCGGTGAAACCCTCGGGGAACTTGGTCAGTAGATGTGAGCACGCTTCGACGACCACGTTCAGGAGGGACCGATGTACTGGGGGCACGGGATTGGCATTCTGGCGGGTCTGATCTGGCTCGCCGCAGTGATCTACCTGCTCACGCTCGCCACTCGTCTCGTGAGCGCGATCGAGCGGATAGCGACCAGGTTCGAGGCCAAGCCGTAGCGGGGCGATCTCGCCGTAGAGCGCCGCGGTCAGCGCGACGTGAACGGCACCACCACCGTCATCAAGACCCGCACTTTCCGGCCCCCGATCTGACCGGGCGAGAACCGCGCGCCCAGGACGAACGCCGTGGCCGGCGCTGCGAACACCCGAGCCGGGGTTGACAGGACACGGACCGATCCGGGCTCGGCCCGACCGTTGGTGTCGATCACCGTCTCCATGAGGACCTGCACGTCGCCACGCGTGCCGGCGAGGCCGGCCGGATACACGGCCCGCTCGGCCGAGATCAGCGCCGGCGGCTGATCGACCTGGTTGACGGAGAACACGCCGCTGGCGGAGCGCCGGTCGACCTTGAAATCGATCGGCACCGTGACCATGGCGGGCACCGCGCGCCCGTGCGACCGAGCGGGTCGGAACCGCGCCGCATTGACGAAGTCGATCGCGGCCTGATTGAAGCCGGGGTGCGTCGACTGCAGCACCGTCGCCGTGCCAGGCTCGGCCTGGCCCGTCGAGTCCACCACGACCTGCACCACCACGCGCCCCTCGACGCCCCGGGCCCGCAGGCTGTCGGGGTACGCCGGCCGCCCGGCCGAAACCACGACGGTGGCCAAATGACCCGCGCATGCGACGGCGGCGAAGGCGCCTGCGATGGCAGCGGCTGTGGCCCCCCCCCCGGCCTTAGTCACGACGGCGTGTCAGGCTATTCGCCCGATCGGCAGCTTCCGGATCCGCTTCCCCGTGGCCGCGAAAATGGCATTGCACACCGCTGGCGCGATGGGCGGCAGGCCCGCCTCCCCAACCCCGCCCGGCACCGCCTCGCTCTTCACCAGAGAAACCTCGATCGCCGGCATCTCGGCCAGCTTGAGCATCCGGTAGTCGTGGAAGTTGCTCTGCACCACCCGCCCACGCTCGATGACGATCTCGCCGTACAGCGCCGCGGTCAGGCCGTACACAATCGCACCCTGGAGCTGGGCCTCGACGGTGTCGGGATTGACCACGATGCCGCAGTCCGCCGCGCACACCACGCGGTGCACCCGGACGCCGCCGTCCGTACCCACCGAAACCTCGGCCACCTCGCACACCGACGTCTCGCCGAACTGCCACAGCGCGATCCCACGGCTACGTCCTTCTGGCGCAGGTGAACCCCAGCCCGCCTGCTGCGCCGCGAGGTTCAGGACCGCCACGAGCCGTGGCTTCTCGGCCACGAGCGCCCGGCGAAACGCCACCGCGTCCTGGCCGGCCGCGTGCGCCAGCTCGTCGACGAAACTCTCCACCACCCAGCCGTTCTGCGACGGCCCCACGCCGCGCCACGGTGCGATCGGAATCCCCGGGTCCTGCACCACCCGCTCCAGGCGGAAGTTGGGGATGGCGTAGATCAACTCATCCGCCCCCCGCGTGATCATGAACGACGCGCCATCGGGCCCCACCAGCCGGTGGCTCCACGCCACCGGGCGCCCGGCGGCGTCGAGGCCGGCGCGGAGCACGTTGTACGTGGCCGGACGGTACAGCCCGTTCTGAATGTCGTCTTCTCGCGTCCACACCACCTGCACCGGCGTATCCAGCTGCTGCGCCAGCTCGACGGCCTCCGTGGCGTAATCCACCGGGCCGCCCCGCCGCCCGAAGCCGCCGCCCAAGTAAGTGACGTGCACCGTGATGGAGGAAACTGGCAAACCGGTGACCCGCGCCGCCTCGCGCTGCACCCCTTGCGGGGACTGAGTGGGCGCCCAGATCTCGCAGCGGCCGCCCGACACATGAGCCGTGCAGTTCATCGGCTCCATGCAGGCGTGCGCGAGGTAGGGTGCCTGGTAAACCGCTTCGACCGTGGAAGCCGCGCCCTGGAGCGCCGCGTCCACGTCGCCCACGGCGCGGACTGACTGTCCCGGCTTCTCCGCCGCGGCCTTGAAAGCGGTCGATATCCCGTCGTTGCTCCACTGGGCGGTGGCGCCTTCATCCCACTCGACTTTGAGCACCCGCTTTCCCTGGAACGCGAGCCAAGTGTTCTCCGCCACTATAGCCACGCCGCTCCCCCCCCCGATCTGCACCACCTGTTTCACTCCCGGCACCGCAAGCGCCGGCGCGGGATCGAACGACTTCACCTTGCCGCCGAACACGGGGCACCGCGCCACGGCGGCGTGCATCATTCCGGGGACGCGCACGTCGAGCCCGTAGCCCGCTCGACCCGTGACCTTGTCGGGCGTATCCACGCGCGGCACCCGGGTCCCCAGGATGCGAAAGTCCGCGGGCGACTTGAGCGGCGGGTTCTCCGGCACCGGGAGCGTGGCGGCACGAGCGACCAGCGCGCCGTAGCCGAGGGTGCGGCCGCTCGCCGGGTGCTCCACGGCACCGCTGCGCGCGCGGCACTGCTCGCGCGGGACGCTCCAGATGAGCGCGGCGGCGCTGATCAGCATCTCGCGCCCTGCCGCGCCGGCTTTGCGCAGAGGCTCCCACCCCGATCGGGTGCTCCGGCTTCCGACCGTGACCTGGTCGCCATACGCCGGATCGGCGTCCCCCTGCATCACCCGCACGCGCCGCCAGTCGGCCTCCAGTTCCTCGGCCACGATCATCGGCATGGCGGTGCGCACCCCTTGCCCCATCTCGGAACGGCCGGTCCAGATGGTGACCGAGCCGTCCGGTGAGATCTCCAGCCAGGCGTTGGGCTTGAAAACGACGGCGGTAGACGGTGAGAGACGGTGAGAGGTGGTGAGGGCGAGGAAGTGGAACCCGATCATCAGCGAGGCGCCCGCGGTGGCGCCGGTCTTCAGGAATTCGCGCCGGCTTACGTTCACGTGCGTCATGTCACACCTCCTGCGCCGCGCGGTGGATCGCCTGGCGAATCCGCTGGTAGGTGCCGCACCGGCAGATGTTGGTCATCGCCTGATCGATCTGGGCGTCGGTGGGGCGCCGGTTCACGGCCAAGAGCGCTGCGGCGGCCATGACCTGCCCGGACTGGCAGTAGCCGCACTGCGGCACGTCCTCCGCGATCCAGGCGCGCTGCACCGGGTG
>QHUY01000104.1 GCA_003223415.1 Gemmatimonadota bacterium | reverse complement strand
GCGCCAGCAGGGCGAGACCCGCCGCGGAGCCGACCCACAGGCTGTCGCGCACGGCGAGGAGGCCGGACACGGCCTGATCGAAGCTGCCGACTCGCACGACGCGGTCCTCACCGGTGATCACGGCGAGCCCGTGGGCTGTGCCAACCCAGATCCCGTCGGGCGCGGGAGCGAGGCTGAGCACGTCCTCGGCAGGCAGGCCGTTCCCCACATCGAAGCGGCGGCTCCGGCCCGAGGCCGGGTCGAGCCTCAACACGCCGCCGTCCGTGGCTAGCCAGAGGTATTTCCCGCTCGCGACCAGGCGGCGCGCCGCGACGTAGGCGAAGCCCGGACCCAGCGCGCCTTCCTCCGGCGCGGTCTCCGTGGCGTCGTCCGTTACCCAGGTGAGGCCGCGCCGCTCGCCGGCGCGGGCGCTGCCGATCGTCCAGACGCCGTCCGGGCCCGGCGCCACTGCGTCCGCGCGCGGCGTCAGCAGCCCGTAGCGCAGGTTCTCCCATTCGCCGGTCGCGACGTCCACGCGCACCACGCCCATCCCGTTCGTGCCGAAGTAGAGGTCGTTCTGCTCCGGCGTGCGCGCGGCGGCCGTGAACTGAAAGGTGCGCAGCCGCGGGTCTGTGAGGATGAGCGCGCGCATCGCGTCGGCCATCGGCGTCTGGGCGAGCGCAAGGCGAGGGTCGAGCGATTGGATCCGCTGGCTCGGCGGTGGCAGCCGGTGCCCCGGCTCCGGGACGAGGCCGCCGCGCGGCAGAAACGCCCAGCCGAAGGAGGGCGGGCCCTGCAGGTAGATCCCCGACGCTTGGTCGTTGCGGTCCAGGATGAAGCTCCCCACCCCGCCTGCGACGAACCCGTGATCCCAGCGGCGGATGTCCGGGTCGTAGCGGTACCAGCCGTCGTCGGTGCCGAGCCACACGGCGTTGTCCACGACGTCGGCGAGGGCAGCGCGGACGCGCGTGGCCGGATAGCCGTCGAGCGTGGTGACCGGCAGCTGCCAGCGGCGCGCGCGGCGATCGTACACGGCGAGCCCGTGCCGCGTGGCGGCGTAGACGAGCCACGGCGACGCGGCGATCGCCTCAACGAAGGAGAAGTCGGAGACGAGGACCCGCTCTTCCGGGCGCCACAGACGAGACTGTCGGATAGTCGGATTGTCCCATTGGAAAACCAGTGCGACGAGCAGTCCCAATCCGACTATCCGACCATCCGACGATCCGACGCCGCTCATAAGGTCTCCGGCGGCTCCAGCACGCCCAGCACCGGCGGCCCCGCGGGCTTCGTGTCGGCCCACGCGCGCCAGATGTCCGGCAGCGCGGCGAGGACGTCGGCGGGACGCAGGCTGCGCGCGGTCCAGGCACGGGCCCCTTGCTCGGCGGCGCGGCCCAGCGCATGCGCGCCGAGCGCGGCGGCCGCGACCGGGGTCGTGCCGCGCGCGAGGAAGGCGCCGATGAGCCCAGCGAGCAGATCCCCACTGCCGCCCGTCGCGAGTCCGGGGTTGCCGCTCGCCACCACGTGGATGGGGCCGCGCACGTCGGCCACCACCGTCGGCACCCCTTTCAGCAGCAGCGTGCCGCGCACCTTTTGCGCGGCCTTGGCCGCCGCCGCCCAGCGGTCGTTGGCCGCTGCATCGGCCAGCTGGTCCCCGACCAGCGCGCGGAACTCGCCCAGGTGCGGGGTGAACACGGCCGGCCGGTTGGCCGGGCCCTTGAGCAAGATCAGGGCGTCGGCGTCGAAGACAGTTGGGACGGGACGGCGTCCTTCCCCCCCTCCTCCCCCCCCCGCCCCCTCCAGCACCGCCGCCAGGAACGGCCCGCGCGCCGGCTCGCGGCCCAATCCCGGCCCGATCACCAGCGCATCGGCCCACTCGAGCGCTTCGCCCACGGCGGGCTCCAGATCGGGGCCGAGGCTCGATTCGACGGTGAGCAAGTCGGGGAGGTTGGCGCGCGCGGCCTCGATCGCCTCTCGGCTCGCCACCAGCTTGACGAGTCCCGCGCCCGCCGCGAGGGCCGCCCGGGCGGCGTGGAGCGCGGCGCCCGTCATCCCCGGCGCGCCGCCCACGACGGTGACGCGCCCGCGGTCGCCCTTGTGCATGCTGGCCTGGAGGCGCGGCAGGTGCCGGCCCGCCCAGGCGTCGGTGACGAGCATCGGCCAGCCGGGATCGGGCGGCGGGAAGCCGATGTCCACGACGACGACGCGGCCGCACCACTCGCGCGCCAGCAGGTGGCCGCGCCGCGGACCTCCGAACGTGACCGTGACCTGGGCGCGCACCGGGCCGTGGGCCTCGCCGCTCGACAGGTCGAGCCCGGTGGGGCCGTCGATCGCGAAGACCGGGGCCCCGGAGGCGACGAGGCGCTCGGCCATGGCGAGGACGTCGCCGCGGGCGGGGCCGGTCGCGCCGGTGCCGAGCAGGGCGTCCACCACGACGGCCGCGGCGGGCCACGGCTCCTCGCGTCCCAGCTCGCGCACCCCGTCCACCCGGGCCAGCGTGCGGTTGTCGATCGCGTCGTCGGTCTTGGGGTCGAGCGCGGCCACCGAGACGGCGATCCCCGCCGCGTGGAGCGCGCGGGCCAGCACCCACCCGTCGCCGCCGTTGTTCCCCGCCCCCGCGACGACGAGCACGCCCCCCCCCCCCGCCGCGGCGTCCGGGATTTCGCGCGCCAGCACCGCCGCGCACGCCCGACCCGCCGCCTCCATCAGGACGCGGCTCGGGATACGGTACTGCGTGCGCGCGAGGGAATCCCAGGTGGCCGCCTCGGACGCCGACAGCACCGGCAACGCGTTCACAGGATCACCACCCCTCCGTACCCCACCACCTGGCTCTCGTCTCCCGTCACCCACCCCGAGTGCCGGTAATCCACGACGTCGGCGCGCGTGGCACCCAGGGCCTGCGTCGCGGCAAGCACCGTGGCGACCGGCGCGCGCCCGCACATCGTGATGTGCTCGCGGCGGCACCGCCCGAGCAGCTCGGCACCGTCCAGCGCCGCGACTGCGGCCAGGGCGCGCGCGTCCTTGAGCTCGTTCACGGCGGCGGGCTCGTAATGGTTCAGGTCGCTCGAGGCGAGCAGCAGGACCGGCTCCGTCCAGCGGCGCGCCAGCGCCGCGAGCGCCTCCCCCAGAGCGCGGCAGTCGTCCCAGCCGTCCCACGCGAGGATCAGCGGCACGATGCGCACGTCGGGCCGCAACGCGAGCAGGAACGGCAGCTGGACCTCGACGGCGTGCTCCGCGCGGTGGGCGTCGTGGTCGCTCGCCACCAGCGGTGAGGCGTCGACGAGCGCCGTGGCGAACGCATCGTCCACCGGCACGTCGCCCACCGGCGTCGCGAACGCGCCCGCTTCCCACAGCGACGCCCCACCCGGCGCGTGGCAGACTCCCGTGTGATTCGGCGCGAGGACCACCACCACCGGCGGCAGGCGCAGGCGAGCGAACACGTGCGCCGCCGTCATGCCGGAGTAGACGTAGCCGGCATGCGGCGCGACGGCACCCCGGGCGCCGGCCGGGTGGGCCCCGGGCCGCGCCGCTGCCAACAGGTCCTCCACGGTGCGGGCGAGCTCGGCCCGCGTGCCCGGATAGAAGCGCCCGCTCACGGCGGGCGGACGCACCGCGTCCAAGCTTACTTCTGGCTCTGGCCGATGGTGCGACCGAAGGAGATTTCCCCGTTATCGATCCGGATATTGAAGCCGCAATCCGGATTGGTGCACACCCACGCCTTGTAGGTGATGGGCGCGCCGTCGCGCCCGTAGTCCGACAACGGGATCAGTTTGCCTTGCTGGCACTTCCGGCAGGCGGGCCATTCCATGGCCTCCATGCGGCACCTCCCTTCCCCTGCGCCCGCGCTACGCCCCCTCCAGACCGGACCACCGGTAGCCGACCCCGCCCCGGAACACCTCCGCGAAGTCGTAGACGCGGTCGAAATCCTCGAGCTTGTCGGACGGCGCGCGCGCCAGCAGCCCCACGTCGATCAGCAGGAAGACGATGCGGCCGAGATCCTCGGTGGACGTGATCCCCCAGTGCCGCAGCACCGTGGGGGTGAGCAGGCCGAACTGCTCGAGCGCGAAGTCCCGGCACGCCCACGCCAGCTCCCCGCCGGTGAGGTGACGGCGGGCGGGCAGCCGGCTTTGGGCGTACTCGAGCGTGGCGAGGACGAACAGATAGCCGCGCTCGTGGTAGCGGCCGTCGCGCTGCTCGATCTGGGCAAACGCCTCCTCCAGCGTCGCGAAGTCGCTCACGGGCGCGCCACCGGTTTCGCCCGGGCGGGAACGCGCATCGGGCCCGACGACCGTTTGGTCTCCGGGTCGAGCAGGGCCAGCTCGAGCACCTGGTCCAGGGTGTCCACCGGGGTGATCTCCAGCAGCTGCTTCACTTCGTCCGGCACCTCCACCAGATCCGAATGGTTGCGCGCCGGCACGAGCACGCGCGTGACGCCGGCGCGGGCCGCCGCGGTCAGCTTCTCCTTGAGCCCACCGATCGGGAGCACCCGTCCCCGCAGCGTCAGCTCGCCCGTCATCGCGATGTCGTGCCGCGCGGGGCGGCGGCACAACAGCGACGCCAACGCCGTCGCGATGGTGATTCCGGCCGAGGGACCGTCCTTCGGCACGGCCCCCGCGGGCACGTGCAAGTGGACGTCGGTGTCGGTGAAGGACTCCGGGGGAATCCCCAGCGCCGCCGCGCGCGCGCGCAGCAGGCTCCAGGCGGCCTGGGCCGATTCCTTCATCACGTCCCCCAGCTGCCCGGTCAGGGTGATCTGCCCCTTGCCGGGCATCTGGATCGCCTCGATGAACATGATGTCGCCGCCGGACGGCGTCC
Source organism: Gemmatimonadota bacterium (assembly GCA_003223415.1). Classification (GTDB taxonomy): domain Bacteria; phylum Gemmatimonadota; class Gemmatimonadetes; order Gemmatimonadales; family GWC2-71-9; genus 13-1-40CM-70-15. The sequence goes on along the minus strand of QHUY01000104.1, from coordinate 2,270 downwards.
ACGCGAGCCCGGTGGCGACGCCGACTTCCGGGGCGCGGCCCGCCACCTCGCTCTGCACCGTCGGCGGCCCCGCGTACTTCTCCAGGTTCTTGGGGCCGATCCGCACGGCCTCGGCCTGGCCCTCGACCACCTCCAGCGCCGCCTTGCGAAGCACGCCTTGAATCTCGCGCTCGAGCTGCCGCACCCCGGCTTCCCGCGTGTACTCGGCGATCAGCCGCTCCAGCGCGGCATCGACGAGCTCGGCCCGCGCGGGCGCGAGCCCCGTCTCCCGCAGCTGGCGCGGCAACAGGTAGCGTTGCGCGATCGCGAGCTTCTCGCCGGGGGTGTACCCGGGTAAGGTGAGGACCTCCATGCGGTCGAGCAAGGGGTCGGGGATCGGGCCGAGGCTGTTCGCGGTGGCGATGAACATGACGCCGGAGAGGTCGAACGGCACCTCCAGGTAGTGGTCGACGAAGGTGCCGTTCTGCGCCGGGTCGAGGACCTCGAGCAGGGCGGCGGTGGGATCGCCGCGGACGTCGGCGCCCATCTTGTCCACCTCATCCAGCATCAGCACCGGGTTGCGGGTCTCGCAACGCTGCAGGGCGTGGAGGATGCGACCCGGGATGGCGCCCACGTAAGTGCGGCGATGGCCGCGGATCTCCGCCTCGTCGCGCACCCCACCGAGCGAGACGCGCGTGAACTTGCGGCCCAGCGCCTCGGCGATGCTCTGGCCCAACGACGTCTTCCCCACCCCCGGCGGCCCGACGAAGCAGAGGATGCTCCCTTTGGCCTCCGGGTTCAGCGTACGCACCGCGAGGTACTCGAGGATCCGCTCCTTGACCGTCTTCAGATCGTAGTGGTCGCGGTCCAGGATCTCGCGCGCCGCCTTGAGGTCGAGGCGGTCTTGCGACACGCGGTTCCACGGCAGCCCGACGAACGTCTCGAGATAGGTGCGCGCCACGTGATACTCGGCCGACTGCGGCGGCATCTGCCGCAGGCGCTTGAGCTCGCGGTCGGCCACCTTGCGTGCTTCCGCCGAGAGGCCCGCCTCGTCGAGGCGCGAGACCAGCTCCTCGAGCTCGTCGTCGCTCTCGACCTCGCCCAGCTCCTGCTTGATGACGTTGAGCTGCTCGCGCAACACGTATTCGCGCTGGTTCTCGTCGAGCCGCAGCTTGACCTTCTCCTGGATCTGGCTGCCCACCTCGAGCACCTGCAGCTCAGCGGCGAGCAGCTCGGTGAGCCGCTCGAGGCGGCGTGTGACGTCGTCGAGGGCGAGCAGCTCCGCCTTGGCCGGGAGCGCGAGGTCCAGGTTAGCCGCGATGAAGTCGGCGAGCTTGCCCGCGTCGTTGATCCCCGCGAGCACCTCGTGCAGCTCCTCCCCGAGATAGGGGGCGATGTCGATCACCCGGGAGAACTGCGCCATCACCGAGCGCTTCAGCGCCTCGACGCGGGCGTCCTCCACGACCTGCTCGGGAAGGATCACGCCCTCCGCGGTGAGCCAGTGGACGTCCATCGTCACGTCCACGAGCCTGGCGCGCTGTAGCCCCTGGAGCATCACCCGCATCGAGCCGTCACCGAGCTTCAGCATCCGCACCACCGACGCGAGCGTCCCGACCTCGTACAGATGGTCGGGACGGGCGTGCATGGCCGGCCCTTCGACCGGCTCATGGCCGCCGCTCGGCTTCACCACCCCCAGCAGCAACCGCTTGTTGCCCTGCACCACCTCGTCCAGCAGGACGACCGCCGCCGGGTCCGTGATGGCGAGCGGCAGCACCACGTGCGGGTAGACCACCAGCTGTCCGAGCGGCAGGACGGGATGGCGCTCCACGTCAGGTAACCTTCACCGACTGCGGCCCGGAGCGGCGGTCCGGGATCTTGGTCAGCCGCACCTCGAGGAAGCCGTGCTCGTAGCTCGCGTGGATGCTGGAGGGATTGACGGGGACCGGCACCCGGAAACGGCGCTCGAAGGGCCCGACCTGCACTTCCATCGCGTGGTAGTGGCGCTTACCCTCGCGGCGCGGGGTGCGCTCGCCGCTGATCGTCAGGATGCCGTCGGCGAACTCGACACTGAAGTCCTCGGCGCGCATCCCGGCGATGTCCATGTGTAGGACGAGCTCGCCTGCCGTCTCGTAGATGTCGGTGGGGGGCTTCCACTTGGGCGAGGCGACGAACCCGACGGGGCGGCCGTGCGCCACCTCGTTGAAATAGACCTCCAGCTCGTCGGCCAGATGCACCGTGAACGCTCCCGAGCCACCGCGAGATGGCCGGTTGGGGGGGGGCGAGCCGCCGAA
>QHUY01000274.1 GCA_003223415.1 Gemmatimonadota bacterium | reverse complement strand
CCGCCAGTACATCTCCCGGTAGTTGGCCGTCCCCGCGTCCGCCTTGTTCCAGCCGCTCATTGGCGTCCGCCCCATCGCCATCCACAGCGAGCCGGCCTGGACCTGCCCCGCGGCGAATCGCGCTCGCATCCCGTAGGATCCCCCGACCCCTACGCCTGCGACCCGCTGGAAGCTCTCGGGATGATCCCAGAAGGTGTAGCGGCTGAGCCGATCCTGTTCGAAGTCATCGCACCAGATCCACCCGGGGGTCGGCGTGGCGCACTCGTTCGCGGCTGACGGGCTTCCGACCGTCACCGTCGCCGTGCCGCTCTGTCCCTCACTCGTCGCGGTGATCGTGGCCGTGCCGGCCGCGACGCCCGTCACCAGCCCGCTGCCCGACACCGTCGCCACCCCGGTGCTGCCGCTCGCCCAGGCTACGGTCCGCCCCGTGAGCACGTTCCCCCCGGCATCCTTGAGCGTCGCCGCGAGCTGCACCGTCTGCCCCACCGCAACGCTCGCTGCCGTCGGGCTCACCGCGACCGCGGCGACCGGAGCCGTGGAGGGCGAGGTGGTGGCCGTGGCGATATTGGAGAGCCCGCCGAACACGGCATTCACGCCTAGCGTGCCCCGGAACGCCACCAGCTCGAAGCTGTAGGTCGTGCCCGCCACGAGGCCCACCACCGTGCAGGCCCGCTTCGTGCCGATCGCCGTCCCCGCCATCGGGGACGCGCACGTGCCGTTCTTGTTCAGCGCACCATTGGCCAGCCACCACGTGAGCGTGGACCCAACGGCGGTGCGCACATCGTAGTTCGCCGGGGCGCCGGTGCCGTCGTCCAGCTCCGTAAAGGACAGCGTGACCGACGTCTCCGTCACGCCCGCGACCGCGAGATCGGTGACGGTCCCGGGGCTGGTGCTCGCCGGCACCGTCACCGTGATCGCCGCCGAGCCGCCCTGCCCCTCACTCGTCGCGGTGATCGTGGCCGTCCCGGCCGCGACGCCTGTCACGAGGCCGCCCGTCGACACGGCCGCCACCGCTGGAGCGCTCGACGCCCAGGTGATCGACCGACCGGACAGCGGAGTGCCGTTCGCATCGAGTGGTGTCGCCGTAAACTGGACCGGCTGGCCCACCTCGATGCCCGCCGAGACCGGACTGACGCTCACCGACGCCACGGGCACCGGATTCACTATCACCGCAGCGCTGCCGGTCTGCCCCTCGCTCGTCGCCGTGATCGTCACCGCGCCAGGGGCGACGCCCGTCACGAGCCCGGTGGAGGACACGGTCGCTACCGCCGGGCCGGTCGACGCCCAGGTGACGGAGCGGCCCGAGAGCACGTTGCCAGCCGCGTCCAGCAGCGTCGCCGTGAACTGCACGGTCGCCCCCACGAGCACGGCGGCCGTAGCGGGGCTCATGGCGACCGCCGCCACCGGGACAGTCGCCACGGTGATCGTCGCCGACGCACTCTGCCCCTCGCTCGTCGCGGTAATCGTGGCCGACCCGACCGCTGCACCGCTCACGAGACCGCCGGCCGACACGGTGGCGATCGCAGAACTCGAACTCGTCCAGGTTACCAGCCGCCCGGCGAGGACGTTACCGGCCGCGTCCTTGGGTGTCGCGCTGAGTTGTGTCGTGCCACCAACCGACATGTTCGCCGAGGCGGGGCTCACCACCACCGAGGCCACCGGTACGGTGGACACCGTGACCGCCGCCGTACCGCTCTGACCCTCGCTCGTCGCCGTGATCGTGGCCGACCCGACCACGAGGCCCGTCACGAGGCCGCCCGCGGAGACCGTGGCGACCGCGCTGTTGCTCGTGGTCCAGCTCACCGCCCGGCCGCTGAGCGGGTTGCCGTTCGCGTCTTTGGGCGTGGCCGTGAGCTGCACCGAGCCGCCGACGTACGCGTTCGGCGCGGTGGGGCTTACCAGGACCGAGGCGACCGGGAGGTTCGCCACGGTGATCGTCGCCGACGCACATCGTGGCCGACCCGACCGCTGCACCGCTCACGAGACCGCCGGCCGACACGGTGGCGATCGCAGAACTCGAACTCGTCCAGGTTACCAGCCGCCCGGCGAGGACGTTACCGGCCGCGTCCTTGGGTGTCGCGCTGAGTTGTGTCGTGCCACCAACCGACATGTTCGCCGAGGCGGGGCTCACCACCACCGAGGCCACCGAGGCGTTGTTGACCGCTAGGATCGCTTGGCCCGTGATGCCGACTGCGCTCGCACGCACGACGTAGCCGCCCGGAGCTGAGCCGGCCGTGTACAGACCGGACGACGAGATCGCGCCGCCGGTGGCGCTCCAGAGCACACTCACCGCGACCGAGTCCCCGTTGGTCCGCAGCCCGTAACCGGAGAACTGCTGCGTGGCTCCCGTCCCCACGCTCGCGCTGCGGGGCACGACGACGACTTGCGCCAACCCCGGGTTGGAGCGGACATGAACAACAGAGTGTCCGGGCACGCCCTGAGGCGCACTGGTGCCGGCCGCGGCCGACGCCGACGTCTGGAGAAGAGTGGCCGTCACCTGATAGTCCCCTTGGAAGGGGGAAGCGGTATACAGGCCGCCCGAGGAGATGGCGCCGTCCGTGGCGCTCCAGGTCATGGTGATCGCGGTGCTGTCCCCGGCCTCGGTCCGGCCATAGGCGAGGAACTGTAGAGCTTGCGAGGGTTCGAGCGTGACGGTGTCGGGGACAATGACGACCTGCACTACGGAGTTGCTCGGCAGGGTAGGACCAGTAGTCCCTCGTCTATCCTGCAGCTGGCACGCGGCAAGGACCGCGGCCGCCGCAGGGACGAGCGACGCCTTCATGAGTGCCAGACGCTTCGACAGCTTAAACGTGAACGGCATCGATCCTACTCCTGGATATAAAAAAAAACCGCCAGCTTCGACTCATGGTCGATTCGCTGGCGGCCCGGCGGACATGGCGACGAGGGTCGCGTTAGTCCCGTGGCTCTGCGTCGCCGTCTTTCGCCGGCTTTGCTCTGAGCAGCGACTACCTGTGTTTTAGGCGGGGGGCCCCGCGGCTGACCCGAGCGATGCACGACCTCTACACGTGCGTGGCCGCTCGGACAGGTGCTGCAGGGTAACAACAGCCCAAAACCTGGGCAATCAGGAATTCCCTGACAGGGCGTAATCCCAATGGGGGCTGGAGGATCGGTTGCTGAATCGCACGATATTGCGATTTGCTGTCAGCGACGGTGCGGATGGGCGCTGCGTGACCGCGGCAGCAGTGCCGTTCACCACGGCGGGACGGCGCATGAACGTCAATCAGCAGCCAACGCGTTGCGTGCTGACGACGATGTTGTCAATATACCGGTCCTGGGCTACCGGGGACCCGTAGTTATTGTAGTTCTCGAACATCACGGTGTTGATGCCGTACGCGCTGAAGGCGCCGAGCCAGTTGAGGCCCGTTTTCTGGGTCTCCAGGGCGCCGTTGATCCAATACTCGAACACGCCATTGGACTGCCCGGCGTCGTTGAGCTTGACATGCGCCTCGATACAATACCATTGGCCCACATGGCTGGCGTCAAAGAGCGGCGTCCTGCCGTACGCGGTCCCGAGCCACGTGAAGTGCGCGCCATCGTTGTAGCTCGTGGTCAGGACGTTCCCCGCCGCATCGGTGCCCCGCGCCGGGTCCAGCTGCAGCGTGTTCGTGGCGGC
>QHUY01000039.1 GCA_003223415.1 Gemmatimonadota bacterium | reverse complement strand
TCTCGATCACGGGGCGAGGGACGGTGGCGACGGGGCGGATCGACCGGGGCAAGGTGAAGGTGGGCGAAGAGGTGGAGATGGTGGGGTTCGGGACCGACAAGAAGTCGGTGGTCACCGGGGTGGAGATGTTCCGCAAGCTGTTGGACGAGGGGCAGGCGGGGGACAACGTGGGGCTGCTGCTGCGAGGGGTGGAGAAGCACGAGATCGAGCGGGGGATGGTGTTGGCCAAGCCGGGCTCGATCACGCCGCACACCAAGTTTGAGAGCGAGGTGTACGTCCTGACGAAGGAAGAGGGGGGGCGGCACACGCCGTTCTGCAAGGGGTATCGGCGGCAGTTTTATGTCCGGACGACGGATGTGACGGGGACGGTGGAGTTGCCGGCGGGGGTGGAGATGGTGATGCCGGGGGACAACACGAAGATGACGATCGAGCTGATCACGCCGATTGCGATGGAGGAGGGGCTGCGCTTCGCGATCCGCGAGGGCGGCCGCACCGTCGGCGCCGGCGTGGTCACGAAGATCCTGAAATAGCCATCAGCCATCGGCCGTCAGGGCTGATGGCTGAGGGCTGACGGCTGAGGGCTCAGACCTATGGCTGGCAAGATCCGGATTCGTCTCAAAGCATTCGACCACGCCCTGATCGATCAGGCCGCGGCCGACATCGTGCGCACGGCAGAGAAGACCGGCGCACAGGTCTCCGGCCCCATCCCGCTGCCCACCAAGCGGCAGCTGTGGACGGTGCTGCGGAGTCCGCACATCGACAAGAAGAGCCGCGAGCAGTTCGAGCTGAAGACGCACAAGCGACTCATCGACATCCTGGATTCGCGGTCCCAGACGGTCGACGCGCTAACGAAGCTCGACCTGCCGGCCGGGGTGGACGTGGAGATCAAGGTTGAGTAGAGGCGAGGCATGAACGGACTGATCGGCAGGAAGCTCGGCATGACGCGCGTCTTCGGTGACGACGGCGCCCACGTGCCTGTGACGGTCATCGAAGCCGGCCCGTGTCCCGTCGTGCAGGTGATGGAGACGCAGGTGCAGCTCGGCTTCGGTGCCCGCAAAGCGAAGCGCACGCCGAAGGCCATCGCCGGGCACGTCAAGCGCGCGGGCCTGGAGACGGCGCCCCGCGTCCTGGAGAGCTTCGCCCTCGCCGGCGAGCCCCCCAAGGCCGGAGAAGCGGTCACCGTGGCGATCTTCGCTGCGGGCGACCGCGTCAAGGTCAGCGGCGTCACCAAGGGCCGCGGCTTCCAAGGTGTCGTGCACCGCCACCACTTCGGCGGCGGGCCGGAGACCCACGGCAACACGCGGCACCGCAAGCCGGGCTCGATTGCGCCGGGCACCGACCCCTCGCGGATCATCAAGGGCAAGCGGATGCCGGGCCACATGGGGGCGCGGCACTTCACGGAGCTCGGGCTGGTGGTAGTCAGAGTGGACGCCGAGCGCAACCTGCTGTTCGTGCGCGGCGCGGTGCCCGGGCCTCGGAACGGCCTGGTAACCGTGCGCAAGCAGGGAGGCAGGAGCCGCCATGATTGAGGCGCCCCATTTCTCCGCCGCAGGCGCCAAGAAGAAAGCGCTGGCGCTGCCCGCGGCCTTGTTCGACGGCACGGTGAACGAGGCGGCGCTCCACCGGGCGGTGGTCACTTACCTCGCCAATCAGCGGCAGGGTACGCACCAGACCAAGACGCGCAGCTTCGTCTCCGGCGGCAACCAGAAGCCGTGGCGCCAGAAGGGCACCGGCCGGGCGCGTCAGGGCTCGATCCGCGCGCCGCAGTGGCGGCATGGCGGCATCGTGTTCGGCCCCCACCCCCGGTCCTACCGGCTGGGCATCCCGAAGAAGGTCCGCCAACTCGCCAGGAAGTCGGCCTTGAACGCGCGGGCGCGTGAGCAGGCGGTGTTCGTCGTGGACCCACTGGGCTACGACAAGCCGAAGACCAAGCCGTTGGCCGAGCTGCTGGCGAAGCTGGGACTGGAGGAGCGGAAGGTCCTCGTGCTCACGGCGGGGCAGGAGCCGCAGGCGCACAACGTCTATCTGTCGGGCCGGAACCTCCCGGGCGTGCGCGTGATGCGGTTCGCCGACGCCACGGCCTACGAGATCCTGTGGGCCGACGCGGTGGTCATCGAGACGACGGCGCTCGAGGGCGCCGCGGCGGAAGGCGGGACGGGGCCGGAGGGCGAGGCGGCGGCGGAGTCGGCAGGGGAGGGGGCGCAGGGCGATGCCTGAGCTGCACCAGACGATCGTGGGGCCGGTGGTCACCGAGAAGTCCTCGGCGGCCTACCAGGCCCGCAAGGAATACGCGTTCCGGGTGCATCTGCGGGCGACCAAGCCGCAGATCAAGGCGGCGATCGAGTCGCTCTTCAAGGTCACCGTGACAGACGTGCGCACGCTCGTGGTGCGCGCCCGGCGCCGCACCTACGGGCGGACCTCCGGCGTGCGGCCGTCTTGGAAAAAGGCGATCGTGACGCTCAAGGAGGGCGACGCGATCCAGGTGTTCGAGGGCTGATATGGGCATTCGACAGTTCAAGCCGGTCACGCCGGCGACGCGGTTCCGCTCGGTCTCCGACTTCGCCGACGTCACCAAGACGACGCCCGAGAAGTCGCTGCTCGAGCCGCTGAAGCGCACGGGCGGGCGCAACAACAAGGGGCACATCACGAACCGGTGGCAGGGCGGCGGCCACAAGCGCCGGTACCGGCGGATCGACTTCCGCCGCGACAAGTTCGGCATCCCGGCGCGCGTGGCGGCGATCGAATACGATCCGAACCGCACCGCACGGATTGCGCTGCTGTACTACGCGGACGGCGAGAAGCGCTACATCCTGGCCCCCAAGGGCCTCGCCGTCGGCGACACCGTGGTCTCAGGGCCCGGCTCGGACATCCGCGTGGGCAACACGATGCCGCTGTTTGAGATTCCGCTCGGCACCACCGTGCACAACGTCGAGCTGAAGATCGGCCGTGGCGGCCAGCTGTGCCGCTCGGCCGGCACCGGCGTGCAGGTGGTGGCCAAGGAAGGCAACTACGTCACGCTGCGCCTTCGGTCCACCGAGATGCGGATGGTGCGGGGCGAGTGCCTCGCCACGGTCGGCGAGGTCAGCAACGCGGAGCACGAGCTGCTGTCGATCGGCAAGGCGGGCAAGAGCCGCTGGCTGGGGCGGAATCCGCGGGTGCGCGGCGTGGCCATGAACCCGGTCGATCATCCGTTGGGCGGCGGCGAGGGCAAGTCCTCGGGCGGGCGCCCCCCCACGTCGCCGTGGGGCAAGGTCGAGGGCCGGAAGACCCGGCACAAGCGGAAGGCGTCCACGAAACTCATCGTGCGCGGTCGCAAGCGCGGGAAGGCGACGCAGTAATGGGACGGAGCGTCAAGAAGGGCCCCTACGTCGAGGAGTCGCTCCTGAAGAAGATCCGGGCCTTGAACGAGAAGAACGAGAAGAAGGTCTTCAAGACCTGGTCGCGGCGCAGCACGATCACGCCGGAGTTCGTGGGCCACACCCTGGCCGTGCACAACGGGAACAAGTTCATCCCGGTGTACGTGACCGAGAACATGGTGGGGCACAAGCTGGGCGAGTTCGCGGCCACGCGGCTGTTCCGCGGGCACAGCGCCAAGGGCTCGGCGGCCGAGCGCGAGGCGGCCGAGGCGGCGCCGGAGTAAGGCATGGAAGCTCGAGCGATCCAACGCACGGTACGACAGTCGGCGCGGAAGATGCGCCTGGTGGTGGACCTCATCCGCGGCCGCGCGGTGCCGGAGGCATACGCCATCCTGCGCTTTTCCAAGAAGCTGGCGGCCAAGCAGATCCATAAGGTGCTCAAGTCGGCCGTCGCGAACGCCGAGCAGGCGGCGCAGCGACAGAACGAGCCACTGGACGTGGACCGGCTGCGCGTCCAATACGCCGTGGTGAATGAAGGGCCGACGCTCAAACGCTTCACGATGGCGGCGATGGGGCGGGGCACGCCCATCAAGAAGCGCACCAGCCACGTGGAGATCCGGGTGGCCGCGCCTCCGGCGCCGCCGAAGACTCCACCCCCGGCTGCGGCGACGGCCCCGGCCGCGAAGGCCGGGACGAAGGCGAAATCCCGGGCCGGGGCGAAGGCACCTGCCAAGAAGCGGACCAAGACCACCGCCAAGCGGTCGAAGAAAGCGAGCAAGTAAGTGGGTCAGAAAACGCATCCCTACGGATTCCGTCTCGGGATCGTCAAGCAATGGCGGTCCCGCTACTACGCGCGCCGCGACTTCCCGGAGCTGCTGAAGGAGGACGAGCTGATCCGGAAGTATCTGAAGACGCGGCTCAGCCACGCGGCGATCGCCGACGTGCACGTCGAGCGCAAGCCCGGCAAGGTGACGGTGACGGTCCACACCGGACGGCCCGGTGTGGTGATCGGCAAGCGGGGCGCCGAAGTGGACAAGCTGCGTGACGAGCTGGCGCAGCTCACCGGCAAGGAAGTGGGGATCAACGTCGAGGAGATCAAGCGTCCGGAGCTCGACGCCCAGCTCGTCGGCGACAGCGTGGTGCACCAGCTGACGCAGCGCATCTCGTTCCGCCGCGCGATGAAACGCGCGGTGCAGAGTGCGATGCGGATGGGCGCCCAGGGCATCAAGATTAAGTGCGCCGGGCGCCTGGGCGGCGCGGAGATCGCCCGCACGGAAGGCTACCACGAGGGTCGAGTGCCGCTGCATACGCTGCGCGCCAACGTGGACTACGCCACGTCGACGGCGAAGACGACGTACGGCACCATCGGGGTGAAAGTGTGGATCTTCAAGGGTGAGGTGACGGAGGATCTCCACGGCCGCACCTACTCGACCGGGGTGTGAGCGATGCTGGCCCCCAAGCGCGTCAAATTCCGGAAGCGGTTCAAGGGCCGCACATCCGGGTTGGCCACGCGCGGCAACACCGTCGCGTTCGGCCACTACGGGCTGATGACGCTGGAGCCGGGCTGGATCACCAATCGGCAGCTCGAAGCCGCACGCGTGGCACTGACCCGCGAGATGAAACGCGGTGGCAAGGTGTGGATCCGGCTCTTCCCCGACAAGCCGATCACCAAGAAGCCGGCCGAGACGCGCATGGGGAAGGGCAAGGGCAACCCGGAGGGCTGGGTAGCGGTGGTGAAACCGGGCCGTGTCATGTTCGAGGTCGAAGGCATTGAGGAACATCTGGCGCGCAAGGCGCTGGCGCTCGCCGCCGCCAAGCTGCCTGTGAAATCCAAGTTCGTGAAGCGGGAGGAGCGGTAGGATGGCGAAGCAGAAGGCCGATGACCTGCGGCAGCTCAAGACGGATGAGCTCGAGCAGAAGCTCGCGGTGCTGGTGGAAGAGCGGTTCCGGCTGCGGTTCCGCTCAGGCACCGAAGCCGTCGAAAACCCGCTCCAGTTCCGCGCGATCCGCCGCACCATCGCCCGGATCCGCACCATCCTGCGCGAGAGGCAACCGGCATGAGGGGCACCCGCAAGGTCCGCACGGGCGTCGTGGTGAGCGACAAGATGCAGAAGACCGTCACGGTCTCGCTGACGCGGCGGTTCGCACACGGGCTGTACGGCAAGCAACTGGTGCGATCGAAGAAGGTCGCCGCCCACGACGAGCTCGGGGCGAAGGCGGGGGACACGGTCCGGATCGTGGAGACGCGGCCCCTGTCCAAGTCCAAGCGCTGGCGGGTGGTCCACATCGTCGAGCGGGCGAAGTAAAGGGGCGGGGAAGCGACCATGGTGCAGCAGGAATCGATTCTCAAGATCGCCGACAACTCGGGCGCCCGGAAGGCGCTCGTGATCCGCGTGCTCGGCGGGTCCAAGCGCCGCTACGCCGGACTGGGCGACATCGTCGTCGTCACCATCAAGGACGCCATCCCCACCGGCCAGATCAAAAAGGGGGAGGTCGCCCGGGCGGTGATCGTGCGGACGGCCAAGGAGACCAAGCGCAAGGACGGCTCCTACATCCGGTTCGACGAGAACGCCGCCGTGCTCATCACCGACCAGGGCGAGCCGCGGGCCACCCGCATCTTCGGACCCGTGGGGCGCGAGCTGCGCGACAAGAAGTTCATGAAGATCGTGTCGCTGGCGCCGGAGGTCATCTGACATGAAGCCGCTGGTCTACAAGAAGAGCCGCCGGGTCCGGGGCCGGGAGCCGCTGCGCCACAAGCTGCACCTGGGCAAAGGCGATACTGTCCGCGTGATCCGGGGCGAGCACCGGGGCAAGGAAGGGAAAATCCTCCATGTCTACCCCAAGCGGTTTCGGGTCGTGGTGGAGGGCGTCAACATCGTGAAGAAGCACAAGCGCGCAACGAAGCCGGGTGGGGAGAGCGGGATCATCGAGTTTCCCGCGCCGATCGCGGCGTCGAACGTGATGCTGCTGGATCCCAAGTCGGGCGAGCCCACGCGCGTGCGGCGCCGCCGGGACAAGGACGGCACCATTGAGCGGATCGCGGTCAAGTCGGGCCAGCCGATCCCACGGGTGAGATAGCATGGCGGACATCCAAGAGAAGAAGGACAAGAAGGAGAAGAAGCAGCCGAAGCCCGGCAAGGGCCCGGCCGAGGCCCCGGCGCCCCCGGCGCCGCCGGCCGAGCCGGCGCCGCGCCCGCGGCTCCTGGATCACTACGAGCAGCACGTGCGGCCGAAGCTGCAGCAGCAGTTCGGCTACACGAACGTGCATGAGATCCCGAAGCTGGTGAAGATCGTGCTCAACGTCGGCATGGGCGACGCGCCCAAGAACCCCAAGGCGCTCGAGGCGGCCGTCGCCGAGCTCGGGGCCATTACGGGTCAGAAGGCGCTCGTCACCCGGTCCAAGAAGGCGATCGCGAACTTCAACCTGCGCCAGGGCGTGCCGATTGGATGCTCGGTCACGTTGCGCGGGGCGCGGATGTACGAGTTCCTCGACCGGTTCGTCTCGGTCGCGGTGCCGCGCATGCGCGACTTCCGCGGCCTGCCGACCAAGAGCTTCGACGGGCGCGGCAACTACACCCTCGGGCTCAAGGAGCAGATGATTTTCCCGGAGATCGACTACGACAAGGTCGAGCAGATCCACGGGATGGACATCACCTTCGTGACCAGCGCTCACCGTGACGACGGGGCGCTGGCGCTGCTCCGGGAACTGGGCATGCCCTTCCGGGGCGAAGCCCCCGTCGCGGCCGCCTAGGTAGGAGACCATCGCATGGCGAAGAAGTGCTGGATTGAGAAGGTCAAACGGAAGCCGAAGTTCAAGGTGCGCGGCTATTACCGCTGCCAGCGGTGCGGCCGCAGCCGGGGCACGCTCCGCAAGTTCAAGCTGTGTCGCATCTGTTTCCGTGAGCTCGCGCTGCGCGGGGAAATCCCCGGCGTGCGCAAGGCCAGTTGGTAAAGGACCGGTGAGATGAGCGTGACTGATCCCGTTGCCGACATGCTGACCCGCGTGCGGAATGCCTGCCTCGCAGGCCACCGGCGCGTCGACATGCCGGTGTCCAAGCTGAAGGTCGAGATCGCGCGGATCCTCCGCGATAATCACTACATCCAGGACTACAAGCTCCCGGACGATGGGCGGCACGGCCTGCTGCGCCTCTACCTCAAGTACCACAACGACGCCCCGGTCATTCGCGAGCTGCAGCGCATCTCCGCCCCCGGCCTGCGCCGCTACGTCAAGGCCCGCGAGATCCCGCGGATCAAGAACGGGCTCGGAATGGCGATCCTCAGCACACCCCAGGGCGTCATGTCCGACCGCGAAGCCCGCACCGCCCGCGTGGGCGGTGAGCTGCTCGCGGTGATCTGGTAGGAGGGGGGGGACGATGTCGCGCATCGGCAAGAAACCGGTCCCGCTGCCCAAGGGCGTCACGGCCGCTGTGCAGGACCGTACCGTTATCATCACGGGCCCCAAGGGCGAGCTGGTCCGGACGATCCACGCCGACCTGACCGCGGCCATCGAGGACAACGCCGTGGTCGTCCGCCGGCCCTCCGACCAGAGCCGGCACAAGGCGCTCCACGGCCTCACCCGAACGCTGATCGCCAACATGGTGGACGGCGTGACCAAGGGCTTCGTGAAGCAACTCGAGATCCAGGGCGTCGGCTACAAGGCCGAAGTGAAGCCGTTCGGCGTCCAGCTGACCGTGGGCCTGTCCCATCCCGTGCAGTATCACGCACCGAAGGGGATCAAGATCTCGGTGGACAACAACGTCCTCGTGAAGATCGAGGGCATCGACAAAGAGCTGGTGGGCCAGGTGACGGCCGAGCTGCGCAACGTGCGGCCGCCCGAGCCTTACAAGGGGAAGGGGATCCGCTACGTGGGCGAGCAGGTGCGCCGCAAGGCCGGCAAGACCGCCCAGGCGGCGACCAAGTAACCCATGCGCTCCATTCATCAGATCAAAACCCAGGCGCACCGGCGCTACCGCCGTCACCTCCGCGTCCGGAAGAAGGTCGCCGGCACGCCGGAGCGGCCGCGGCTGGTGGTGTTCCGTTCCTCAAAGCACATCTATGCGCAGCTGGTGGACGACACCCGCGGCGTGACGCTGCTCGGTGCCTCCGACCGGACCGAGGGCATCCAGCCCGAGGCCAAGGGTAAGACGGGCAAGAGCCTCGCCCTGGGGCAACTGATCGCCGCCAGAGCGAAGGCCAAGGGCATCGCACGGGTCGTGTTCGACCGCGGCGGGTACCAATACCACGGGCGCGTGAAGGCTGTCGCCGACGGCGCCCGCAAAGGCGGATTGGAGTTCTGATGGTCAACGATCAAGAGCAGCAGACGGCACCGGAACCTCCTGTTCCGGCTGCGACCGCCTCTCCCCCTCCCCCTCTCCCTCCCCCTCCCACCCTCCCGTCGGAAGCCGGCAGCGAGCCGACCCAGGAGCAGCGCGGTGGCGGCGGGGGCGGGGGGGGAGGGGGAGGGGGCGGGGGCGCAGGACGGGGCCGGGGGCGCGGTGGGCGCGGTGGGCGCGGTGGCCGGGGCGGTGGGCCGGGCGGTGGCCGCGGCGGCGAGCGGCGGGACGACCGCGGTGGTCGCGGCGAAGGCGACGGCTACGTCGAGAACGTCATCGCGATCAACCGCGTGGCCAAGGTCGTCAAGGGCGGTCGGCGCTTCAGCTTCAACGCGCTGGTGGCCGTGGGCGATGGGAAGGGCAACGTCGGCGTGGCGACGGGCAAAGCCAATGAGGTGAGCGAGGCGGTGCGCAAAGCGGTCGAGGCCGCCCGGCGCCGCATGGTGGACATCCCGCTCACCGGCGGCACCATCCCCCATGAGATCGTGGGCGACCACGGCGCGGGGCGGGTGCTGCTCAAGCCCGCGGCCTCGGGCACCGGCGTCATCGCCGGCGGCCCTGTGCGCGCAGTGTTGGAATGCGCCGGGGTGCGCGACATCCTCACCAAGAGCTTGGGCTCCACCAACCCGCACAACATGGTGCGGGCCACGATGGACGGGCTGAAGCGCCTCACGACCCCGCGCCGCGTCGCGAAGGAGCGGGGTATCGAGGTGGAGGCGATCCCGTACAAGGCTCGGCAGGAAGCGACGACCCATGGCGCGTAATCCCCCGACGCGCCGGTACCGCAAGCGCAAATCCGGCCGGGACCCGCAGCTGCCGCCCGTGAGCAAGGGGAAGCTCCGCATCCGTCAGATCCGCTCAGGCAGCGGCCATCCCGCCCTCCTGCGGCGTACGCTGGAGGCGCTGGGGCTCAAGCACCATCAGGACATGGTGGTCCAGCAGGACCACCCGGCGCTCCGCGGGATGCTCTACCAGGTCCGGCACCTCGTCGAGGTGACGGCCGAGCAGGAGGGGAAGTAACCGATGGCGACGGCGAAGCGCCGGGCGAAGCCCAAGACGAAGTCGGCAGCCGTAGCGAAGCTGTCGCTCCACGACCTCAAGCCCCCGCTGGGCTCGCACCGCGCGCGCATCCGCAAGGGGCGCGGGCCGGGCTCGGGGATCGGCAAGACGGCGGGCCGGGGCGGTAAGGGGCAGACGGCGCGCAGCGGCGGGGCGACGCGGCCCGGGTTCGAGGGCGGCCAGATGCCGCTCATCCGCCGCATTCCCAAGCGCGGCTTCACCAATCCGTTCAAGCAGCCGGCGCAGGTCGTGAACGTACGGCACCTGGGCCTGCTGGCCGACGGGGTGGAGGTGACGCCGCACACGCTGTTCGGGGCGGGGCTCGTGCGCCGTCCGGACCATCCCATCAAGCTGCTCGGGATGGGCGACGTGCAGCGCAAGTTCGTCGTGAAGGGCGTCGCGGTGTCGACCTCCGCCCGCGCCAAGATCGAGCAGGCGGGCGGCACCATCGAGGGCTGAGCGCGTGACCGGTCCGCAACTTCCCAACCTGTTTAAGGTGCCGGAGCTGAAGGAGAAGCTCCTCTTCACGTTCCTGTGCCTGCTCATCTACCGCATCGGCGCGCATATCGCGACGCCCGGCGTGAATGTGCAGGCGATGGCCGACTACATGCGGAACGCCGGCCAGGGGACGTTGTTCAGCCTGTACGACCTCTTCGCCGGCGGCGGGTTCGGCCGGGCCACGGTGTTCGCCCTGGGCATCATGCCCTACATCTCCGCGAGCATCGTCTTCCAGCTCGCCGGGCCGGTGTTCCCCATCATCGAGAAGATGCAGCGCGACGAGGAGGGGCGGAAAAAGCTCACCCAGTGGACGCGCTACCTCACCGTGGTGCTCTGCCTCTTCCAGGCCTACGGCTACGCCCTGTTCACCGAGACGCAGATCCCCGGCGCCGTAGCCACGCCGGGCTTGGCGTTCCGCCTGACGACGGTGTTGACGCTCACCACGGGCGGCATCTTCATCATGTGGCTGGGCGAGCAGATCACCGAGCGGGGGATCGGCAACGGCGCGAGCCTCCTGATCTTCTTCTCCATCGTCGAGCGGATCTGGCCGGAGACGCTACGGACCATCGAGGCGCTGCAGACGACCGGCAGTGACCTCACGATCTCGAAGCTCCTGGTGGTGCTGGCAGTGATGGTGCTGGTCGTGGCGGGCACCGTCGCCGTGACCGTGGCGGCGCGTCGCATCCCGATCCAGATCCCGCGCAAGGTGATGGGCCGCGGGCGTATTCGCGAAGGGCAGAAGACGTTCATTCCGCTGCGCATCAATTCCTCCGGCGTGATGCCGATCATCTTCGCCCAGTCGATCATCATCGTGCCCGGCACCCTGGCGCAGTTCAGCAACGTGCAGTGGCTGAAGGACTTCTCCAGCTACTTCAACTATACGTCGCCCGCCTACCTGTTCACGATGGCCGTGCTGATCGTGTTCTTCGCCTACTTCTACACGTCCATCATCTTCAACCCGGTGGACCTGGCGGAGAACCTGAAGAAGCAGGGCGGCTTCATTCCGGGCGTCAAGCCGGGGGCGGCGACGGCCGACTACATCGACGCGGTACTGTCGCGCATCACTCTGCCCGGCGCGCTCTTCCTCACCGTCGTCGCCATTCTGCCGATCGTCGTGAGCAACATGCTCAACATGCCCTTCGGGTTCGGCGGCACGGCCCTCTTGATCGTGGTCGGTGTGGCGCTCGACACCGTCCAGCAGGTGCAGCAGCACCTCCTGCTGCGGAACTACGACGGGTTCATGAAGGAAGGCCGCGTCAAGTTCCGCGGCCGGCAGCAGTGATTGCTCTGTGTTCATCCTCATCCTCGGCGCGCCGGGCTCTGGCAAAGGCACCCAGGGCAGGATCCTGGCCGAGCGGCTCGGTCTGCCGAAGATCACCACGGGGGACATCCTCCGCGCCGCGATGAAGGCGGGCACTCCGCTGGGGATGCAGGCCAAGAAGTTCTATGACGCGGGGAAGCTGGTCCCAGACAGCGTCGTCCTGGGGATGATCAAGGACGAGCTGGCGCGACCCGAGGCGAAGGACGGCGCCGTGCTCGACGGGTTCCCACGCACCGCGGCGCAGGCGGAGCTGGTCGATAAGACCCTTGCCGAGCGGATGCAACGGCTGAACCACATCCTCCTGCTCGACGTGACCGAGGAGGAGCTGGTGAAGCGGTTGCGGGCCCGGGCGGCTACGGAGGGCCGGTCGGACGACACGCCCGAGGCCGTCGCGGAGCGCCTCCGCGTCTATCAGATGGACACCGCCCCTCTCATCGCCCACTACACCACGCGCGGCATCGTCCACCGTGTTCCGGGCATCGGGACCGTCGACCAGATTGCCGAGGAGATCAAGCGGATCATCGGGCGATGATCACGATCAAGTCGCCGCGGGAGATCGAGACGATGGCGGCGGCCGGCCGCATCGTCGCGGCGACCCTTGCGCTGGTGGCGCAGCACGTCGCGCCGGGCGTGTCCACGGAGCACCTCGATCGCCTGGCCGAGGAGTTCATCCGTAGCCACCCCGGCGCGCGTCCCTCGTTCAAGGGGCTGTACGACTTCCCCGCCACGCTGTGCACGTCGATCAACGACGAGATCGTGCACGGCATCCCGTCCCCCAAGCGCATCCTGACGGAGGGCGACCTGCTGAGCGTGGACGTGGGAGTGTGGCTCGACGGGCTGCACGCGGATTCCGCGGCGACCTTCCCCGTGGGGCCGGTGAGCGCCGCAGCCGAGCAACTGCTGCGGGTCACCCAGGCCGCGCTCCAGGCCGGCTTGGGGCAGGCGCGCGCCGGCAACCATGTCGGCGACATCGGCTCCGCGGTCCAGCAGGTGGCGGAAACGGCGGGTTTTTCGGTCGTGCGGGAGCTCGTGGGGCACGGCATCGGGTCGAGCTTCCACGAGGAGCCCCAGGTACCCAACTACGGGAAGCCCAAGCGGGGTCCGCGCCTGGTGGCGGGGATGACGATCGCGATCGAGCCGATGGTGAATGTGGGCGCCCCTGAGATCCGCACCCTGGACGACAAGTGGACCGTCGTGACGGTGGACGGCTCGCTCTCGGCCCACTTCGAGCACACGGTGGCGATCGGGCAGAACGGGGCGCCGCCACGGATTCTCACTCTCGCCGACTGAGCTCCTCGGCCTCCTCCAGCAGCGCCTTCCCCAGCGCTGGCTCCGACAGCGAGGCCACGTTGATTCGCACGTTTTCGGCCGCCCCGGCCAGGGCCGCCCGCGCGAGCGCGTCAGCAACTTTCGCGTCCGAGCGTGCGCTCTTGTTGCCGAGCTCCCCGATTTCCTTCGCCAGGGCGATCAGCCGCACCGCGCCGCGCGCCACAGCCAGCGGCGTCTGCGCCGCGCCGACCAGCGCCTCGTCGATTGCCCGCACGCGCCTGACCCCCCCTCCCGCCCCCGCCCCCGCCTCCTTGGGGAGCTTGTAGGCTTCGCTCACCTTGGCAAAGGCGGCCGCGTCGTCGTCCACGAGCCGTCGCAGCTGGGCCCGCAGCGCCTCCGCTTCCGCCAAGATCTCCCGGGCGCGGGACTCGACGGCCGCGTAGGCTTTGCGACCGACCGTGAGCCGGGCGACCATGGCGACCAGCGCGCCCGCCAGGGCGCCGGCTAGCGCCGCCGCACTGCCGCCGCCCGGCACGGGGGCTGAGCCGGCCAGGTCCTCCATCCAACCGTCGAGCGTCGGACCTTCGGCCGCGCGGATCTTCGCCTCGAGCAGGTGGTCGGCCGCCTCGGACAGCTTCAGGAGCGTCGCCCCGGCGCCGAGGATCCCGCGCTCGGGGATCAGGCCGACCACCTCGCTCTTCACCACGCCGACCCCGCGGCGGTGCGCTTCGCCCTCGACGGCGGCGAACACCGCCGCGGGAGGGGTGACGTCAATGTCCAGCAGATTCATCGAGACCTGCGCCTGCCCCCCCACGTCGAAGCCGCTCGCTTGGACGGCGGGGAGGCCGCCGCTGGACGTGCGGATCGTCTTGGCGATCTCCTTGGCGATCGCGACGTCCGCCGTGCCCAAGTAGATGTTGTAGGCGACCAGGAAGGGCCGCGCGCCGATCGCCGTCGCCCCCGCCGTCGGGTGGATGCGCTTCGGCCCGACGTCGGGCTCGGCCGCGGGGTCGGTGCCGATCCGCCCACGCAGCCCCTCGAATTCCCCCTTGCGGATATCGGGGAGCCGCTCGCGCTCGGGGCGCCGGGCGGCCTTCGCGTACAGATAGACCGGAATGGCCAACTCCCGCCCCACACGCTCGGCGAGCTGGGCCGCGAGCGCCACGCAGTCGTCCATGGTGACGTCGCGCACCGGCACGAACGGCACGACGTCCGTCGCACCCATGCGAGGATGCTCTCCCTTGTGCCTGGTGAGATCGATGCGCGCCGTCGCCACCTGCATGGCGCGGAACGCGGCCTCCACCGCGGCAACCGGCGGCGCGACGAAGGTGAACACCGAACGGTGATGCGACGCGTCCGCCTGCACGTCGAGCAGCTTCACGCCCGCGACGGCTACGATGGCTGCGCGCAGCGCGTCCAGCACGGCCGCGTCTCGGCCCTCGGAGAAATTCGGTACGCACTCCACGAGCGGTGCGGGCATCGTGATCCTCGCTACGCGTTCTCCAAAAGCTCCATCAGCCAGCGGTGCAGCGCGGGGTTTCCGGCCACGATCGACCCATGGCTCAGCACCGCCGCGCTTCCCTCGAGCGTCGTCACGACCCCCCCGGCCTCCCGCACCAGCACCACGCCGGCCGCCACGTCCCATGGGGCCAGGGTGAGCTCCCAGAACGCGTCGAACCGGCCGTCCGCGACGTCGGCCAGATCGAGCGCCGCCGACCCCGCACGGCGGACACCGCTCGTCGCCCGCACCACGGCGGCCAACTGCCGCAGGTAGCGCTCCAGCCCTTCGCCGTTCAGCTGCTTGAACGGGAACCCGGTGCCGACCAAGGCGCGCCGCGGTTCGGTCTCCCTGGACACCGCGAGCCTCCGGTCGCCTTGCCACGCGCCCAGCCCCGCCGCGGCGTGATAGACGAGGTCGCGCGCAACGTCATGTATGACCCCGGCGCACAGCGCACCGTGCACGGCGCACCCGATGGAGACGGCGTATTGCGGGTAGCCGTGCAGGAAGTTCGTCGTCCCGTCGAGCGGGTCCACGATCCACACGACCTCGGCGTCGCGTTCGGCCGAGGGACTCAGCTCCTCGCCCACCACGCGTGAGCCCGGCACGCGGGTCGTCAGCGCCTCGGCGACGAGCGCTTCCGCCGCTCGGTCGACGTCAGTGACGAAATCGTGCCGCGACTTCTCCGTCCAGGCACCCGGCGCCGGCGGCAGAGTCTCGCGGACGAGGCGCGCGGCATGGGACGCTGCCGCCATCGCGACATCGACTAAGTCTTTGAGATCACGCACCTTGCGGCGTTCCACCCCCGGCCATAGGTTGAGGGCCCTATGGCGCGCGTCTTCAGCGGCATCCAGCCCTCCGGCGAGCTACACATCGGCAACTACTTGGGCGCGGTGCAGAACTGGGTCAAGCTCCAGGACCTGCACGAGTGCCTGTTCTCCGTGGTCGACCTCCACGCCATCACCCAGCCTTACGAGGCGGGGGGCCTGGCCCAGCGCACCGAGGAGATGGCGCTCAGCCTCCTGGCCGCGGGGCTCGACCCCGACAAGAGCACGATCTTTGTGCAGTCGCACGTCGCCGAGCACACCGAGCTCAACTGGCTGCTCACGATTGTGACGCCGCTCGGCGAGCTTGAGCGCCAGACCCAGTTCAAGGACAAGTCGCAGCGCCAGGAGAGCGTGTCTGCCGGGCTGCTGAATTATCCCGTGCTGCAGGCCGCCGACGTCCTGCTTTACAAGGCTACGCTGGTGCCCGTCGGTGAGGATCAGCTGCAACACCTCGAGCTCATGCGCGAGATCGTCCGCCGCTGGAACGCGCGCTTCGGCGCAGACTTCTTCCCGGAGCCCCAGGCGCAGCTCTCCACGGCGCGGCGCGTGCTGGGGCTCGATGGGCAGGCCAAGATGTCCAAGAGCCTGGGGAACACGATCGGCCTGTTCGACCCGCCCGACTCGATCTGGGAGAAGCTGCGGCCGGCGGCCACCGACCCCGCCCGGAAGACCCGCAAGGACCCCGGCAACCCCGACATCTGCAACGTCTTCACAATCCACCAGGGGTTCTCGGCGCCCGCCGTGCAGGCGGACGTGGCGCACAAGTGCCGAACCGCCGGGTGGGGGTGCCTCGACTGCAAGCGGGTGCTGGCGGACAATATGATAGCGGCCCTCACTCCCATGCGCGAGCGCGCCGCGGCCCTGCGCGCCGACCCGCGCCGCGTCCGCGACGTCCTGCGGGCGGGAGCGGCCAAGGCGCGGGCGTTGGCGCGGCAGACGATGGCGGAGGTGCGGCGCCGGATGGGGCTCCTCCCCGCGGAGGCCTGATGCCAGAGTTCATGAACCAGATGGTCGAAATCTTCCGGCTCGAGCTGCTGCTCCAGCTCGGGCTCGCGACTCTTCTCGGCGGGGCGATCGGCCTCGAGCGCGAATTGGGTGGCAAGCCGGCGGGTCTGCGCACCAACATCCTTATCTGCATGGGTTCGGCCCTCTATACCCAGCTCTCCCTCGCCCTCGTCCACGGCAGCGCGGACGCCTCGCGGGTGGCCGGCCAAATCGTGACCGGCGTGGGGTTCATCGGCGCGGGCACCATCCTCCACGCCCGCGGCGCCGTCGTCGGGCTGACCAGCGCGGCTACGATCTGGGTCGTCGCGGCGATCGGCGTCGCGCTCGGCGCCGGCCATTACCCGGAGGCGTTGCTCTCGACCTTGATGGTGCTGGTCGTGCTCCAGGGCCTGGGCCGGATCGAGATCGTCGTCGAGCGGCAATCCGCGCACAGTCATCTCACCATCCACGCGCGGCCCGATGGGGCGCCACTCGAGGAGCTGGAGACCGTGGTGCGCCGGACCGGCCTCCAGATCGCCGAGCAGGCGAGCCGCCGGGAGAACGTCGACCTCGTGATCGAATACGACCTGCGAGGCCCCAAGCGTCTGCACGACCAGGTGATGATTGCGCTGCTCCACCACCCGAGCGTGCGGACGGTCTCGACGGGCGAGTGACGCGTCGGCTGGTGGTGGACCTGCAGGCGCCCCGCGCCGCCTGGCGCGCTCCCGCGGCCGCCGTGCGCGCCATTCGGGACGCGCTCGGCGCCGGCTGGGAGGTCGTGCCGGTGGACGCGCCGGCACCGTCCGACAGCGACGGCGGCTCCGGCTCGCCGGAGAGCCTCGTCGCGGCGCGCGGCGCCGAGATCTACCTGGGCTACGGCGTGCCGGCCGGCGTGCTCACTGCGGCCGGCGGCACGCTGCGCTGGGCCCACAGCGGCACGGCGGGCGTGGGCGCGAGCCTGCCGCACCTGCGCGGCAGCGGCGTCACGCTCACCAACTCGGCGGGCGTCCACGCCGAGCCCATGGCGGACTGGGTGGTCGCGGCGATCGCCTATTTCGCCCGGGGACTCGATCGGATGCGCGCGGCACAGGACGCCGGGCAGTGGGCGAAGGACGAGTTCGCGGACCTGCAGGTGCCGGTGCGGGAGTTCTGTGACCTGCGCGTCGGGGTGTTCGGGCTGGGCGGGATCGGCACCGCCGTGACGCGCCGCGCGCTGGCGCTCGGGATGACGGTGGCCGGGGTGCGGCGCCGGCCGGAGCAGGGCGGACCTGCCGGCCTGCGCTGGGTGGGCGGACTCGACGCGCTGGCCCGTCTCGCGTCCGAGAGCGACTGCTTCGTCATCGCCGCTGCGCACACGACGGACACGGCGGAGGCGGTGGGGCGGGCGGTCTTGGAGCGGCTGCCCGACGACGCCGTGGTGATCAATGTGTCCCGCGGCTCGCTACTCGACGAGACCGCCCTCCTCGAGCGGCTCGCCACGGGCCGGCTCCGCGGAGCGGCACTGGACGTGTTCCGCACGGAGCCCCTGCCGTCCGGGCATCCCTTCTGGAGGCATCCCCGGGTGCTGGTCAGCCCCCATGTCAGCGCCGTCTCGACGCGGTTCTGGGAACGGGAGCTGGGGCTGATCGTGGAGAACATCCGGCGCTATCTTGCAGGGGCGCCGCTCCGCAACGTGGTGGACTTGGAGGCCGGGTACTGAATGGAGAAGATCATCAAGGCGGCGGTCGATCGCGGCGCCTCGGACTTGCACATCAAGGCGGGCGACGTATTCCGGGCGCGCATCGACGGCAAGCTGGTGCCCCTCACGAAGCAGCGCCTCACGCCCGAGCAGACCAAGGCCATCGCCCTGCGGCTGATCCCCAACGACGAGGACCGCTCGCGCATCGAGCGGCTGCGCGACTACGACTGCTCCTGGGGCATGCCCGGGATCGGGCGCTTTCGCGTGAACATCCTGCGACAGCGCTCTTCCTTCATGATCGTGATGCGCGTCATCCCCTTCGACGTGCCGTCGTTCGAGAGCCTGAAGCTCCCCCCGGTGCTCGGTCAGGTGGCGTCGGCGGAGCGGGGGATGATCCTCGTCACCGGCGTCACCGGCTCGGGCAAGAGCTCGACGATGGCGGCGATCATCAACCACATCAACCAGACGCAGCACAAGCACATCCTCACGCTGGAAAACCCGATCGAGTTCTTGCACCGGGACATCAGCTGCTCGGTGACCCAGCGGGAGATCGGCGTCGACACCGACGACTTCCGCATGGGCCTGCGCGCCGCCTTGCGACAGGACCCCGACGTGGTCTTGATCGGCGAGATGCGCGATGCCGAAACCATCGACACCGCCATGAAGGCCGCCGAGACGGGCCACCTCCTTATCTCCACGCTTCACACCCCGGACGCCGTCACCACGGTGAGCCGCATCGTGTCGATGTTCCCGCCGGAGGAGCAGGAGGTCGCCCGGCTGCGGCTGGCGGAGGCGCTACAGGCTGTCATTGCACAACGGCTGCTGCCGCGAGCCGACGGCAAGGGCCGC
The DNA here is from genome assembly GCA_003223415.1 of Gemmatimonadota bacterium. Classification (GTDB taxonomy): domain Bacteria; phylum Gemmatimonadota; class Gemmatimonadetes; order Gemmatimonadales; family GWC2-71-9; genus 13-1-40CM-70-15. The sequence continues at coordinate 3,666 of QHUY01000039.1, read as the reverse complement.
GCCGCCGCGCTCGAGATCCTGATCGCCACCGGCACCGCCCGCGACATGATCAAGGACCCCAACCGTGTGCCGGAGCTGCAGGACTACATTCGGGAGTCCCGCGAGCAGTATGGGATGCAGACCTTCGATCAGCACCTCATGGACCTCGTCGGCGACGGCAGTGTGACTGACGAGACCGCGATGGCGGCCTCGTCCAACCCGGCCGACTTCGAGCTGCAGATGCGTACCCTGCGCCGCCGCTCACGCGTCGCCACCACGACCGAGACCGCCGGCGTGGACGTGGCGAAGCCGGCCGGCTTTACGGACGACCTGTCGAGCATGTTGCCGGAGCCGTGAGCGGGGCGCGCTTCGGCGGGGTCCTCGCCCCCATCCCCACACCGTTCGACGTCGCCACGGGCGAGGTGGCTCCGGTCCACCTGCGTCACAACGCCGCCCGCCTCCTCGCCGAGGGGCTGGATGGTCTCCTCATCGCCGGCTCCACGGGGGAGGCACCGCTGCTCGATCCGGACGAGCAGCGCCGGATGACGGCATGGGTGCGGGACGTGCTGCCGGACGGCAAGATGCTGTTCGCGGGCACGGGCGCCGAGTCGACTCGCCAAACGATCGCCCTCACACGCGCGGCAGGGGCGGAGGGCGCGGACGCGGTGCTGGTGCGGGCCCCCGGCTACTTCGGCCCGATGCACTCGCCGGCGAGCCTCGTCGATCATTTCCGGGCGGTCGCCGACGCGAGTCCGATCCCGGTGCTGCTCTACAACATGCCGAAGTACACCCACCTGCCGCTCGCGGCCGGACTACTGCAGCAACTGGCCGGACACCCGAACGTCGTCGGCGCCAAGGATTCCTCGGGAGACGCGAAGAACCTCGCCGCCTACCGCGACGCCGCTCCCGGCTGGACGGTGTTCGTCGGCTCGGCCTCGCTGCTCTACACGGGGCTCGAGCTGGGGTGCCAGGGCGGCGTCCTGGCGGCTGCCTGCTTCGCACCACGGCTGTGTGTCGACCTCCTGGTCGCATTCCAGGGCGGCGATCGGGTGCGCGCCGGCGCGCTCCAGGAGCGGCTCACGCCGCTCGACAAGGAGATCGTCGGCAAGTTCGGCCCCGCGGGCGTCAAGGCGGCGATGGATGCGGCGGGCTACTACGGCGGGCCGATCCGCGCGCCGCTGGCGCCGGTCCCGGCGGGGGATCGGGAGCGCATCGCCCGGCTGCTCGCGGCGTGACGGACCCGAGCGCGCTCCTCGTGGAGCTTGCCGTGCCGCGCTTGCCCGGGACTCCAGCCAACGCCCGCGTGCGCGCCGTTCTGACCCGCGAGCTAGCCGCCCGCGGGTTCGTCGTCATGGAGCACGCCTTCGCCGCCTCCCCGGCGCGCCTGGTCGGGGCGCAGCTGTGGGGCGCGGCGCTGGGGGCCGGCATCTTCGCGACCGTGGGGCTCGCGCTCGCGCCGGGCGGCGGCCGCTGGCTCGTCGTCTGGACTCCGGCGCTGCTGGCCGCGCTCGTGTGGCTCGCCCTGGCGGCACGTCGCGGCCTGCCGCTGCCGATCCCGCCCGTCAGAGCCGCGAATCTGATCGCCGTGCGTCCCCGCACCCGCGTCACCGTGTGGCTCGCGGCGCACTATGACTCCAAGGGCCAGCCGCTCTCCATGGCGGGCCGCCTCGGGGTGGTGGCGCTCTGCGCGACGGGTTTCCTCGGGCTCCTCGCGCTAACCGCCCTGCGTCTGGAGTTCGGCTGGCATCCGGCGTGGCTCCTGCCGGTGTTTCCAGGCATCGTGGGCGCGCTGCTCCTGTCCCGCTGTCGCGTGCACAATGACTCGGCCGGAGCGGTGGACAATGCGGCGGCGCTGGTCACCGTGCTCGACGTCGTCGACGCATTGCCTCCGGGGACGCCCGTGGGGGTCCTCTTTCCCGATGCGGAGGAGTTCGGCCTGGCGGGCGCCCACGCGCTGGCGCGCGAGCGGGGCAACCTGCTCGCGGGTACCGCCGTCGTGAACCTGGACGGGATCGACGACGTGGGACCGACCCGGGTCCTCCGGCATCGCCCCGGCCCGGTGGGGAAGGCGGTGGCGGCCGCGCTCGGCGTGCGCCCGGTGCGCTTCCTCCCGGCGTTGGTGGATGGCCTCGCGCTCGCCCCCGCGGCACGCGAGTGCATCACCATCCTGCGCGGCAACTGGCGCACCGCGCGGCGCGTGCACACCGCACGCGACACGGCCGACCGGCTGACCCTGGAGGGGAGCCGCGCGGTGGCGCAGGCCCTCGCCGCCGCCTTGTCTCAGCGGTGAACGCCGCCTAGCTTTCCGCAGAGGATAGTCCAACGCCCCGCACCATCGGGGCCTTTTTTTTGAGGCAGCGCGGCCGAGGAGCCCATGTTCGGACCAAAAACCCACTGTGTGGTCGTAGTCGGCGCCCAGTGGGGCGACGAGGGGAAGGGCAAGCTCGTGGACGTGCTCGCCGAGCGCGCCGACCTCGTCGTGCGCTACCAGGGCGGGGCCAATGCGGGCCACACCGTCCACAGCAGCGCCGGGGAGTTCGTGCTGCACCAGATCCCCTCGGGGATCCTCCAGGGCGCGGTCTGTCTGGTGGGGAACGGGGTGGCGCTCGATCCCGAGACGTTCTTCACGGAGCTGGACGCCCTCGACGCCCAGGGGGTGAAGACCGAGCATAAGATCTACGTCTCCGAGCGGGCGCATCTCACGCTCCCGCTGCACAAACTCCTCGACCGGGCGCGCGAGCAGCGCGACAAGATCGGCACCACGGGGCGGGGGATCGGTCCGACGTACGAGGATAAGTACGGCCGTCGCGGCATCCGGGTCGGCGACCTGCGGAACCTGCAGCGCGCCCGGGAGCTCGTCAGCTCGCGCGTCGCCGCGGCCAACGAGATGCTCGGGTTGCTGGGCGGCGCCGAGCGGGCCGACGCTGCGGAGCACTGCAAGTTGCTGGCGCGACTCGCGCCTCGCCTGCTGCCGCTGGCCGTAGACGCCGGGCGGGTGGTGTACGAGGCATTGGAGCGCGGGGAGTCGGTCCTGCTCGAGGGCGCGCAGGGCGCGCTGCTCGACGTAGACCACGGCACGTATCCGTACGTCACCTCGTCCAACACCACCGCGGGGGGCGCCGCGGTCGGGGTCGGGATCGGCCCGACGGCGATCGACGCCGTGCTCGGCGTCGTGAAGGCTTACACCACCCGCGTGGGCAACGGCCCCCTGCCGACGGAGGCCGAACCGGGCGTGGCCGAGCGGATTCGCGAGCTCGGGGGCGAGTTCGGAGCCACCACCGGGCGGCCGCGACGCTGTGGCTGGTTCGACGCGGTCGTCGTCCGCTACGCCGTGCGCGTGAACGGCCTCACCGGGCTGGCCGTCACCAAGCTCGACGTGTTGGACACTTTCCGCGAGATCCCGGTCGGGGTGGGCTACCGTCTGGATGGCGAAGTGATCGACAGCATGCCGGCCGACGTGGAGCGGATCGGCCGGGTTGAGCCGATCTACGAGGCGCTCCCCGGGTGGCAGAAGTCGCTCACCGACGTGCGGCGCCTGGCCGACCTGCCGCCGGCGGCGCGGGCGTATCTGGACCGGCTGCAGGACCTCGCCCATGCGCCGATCCGATATGTGAGCGTTGGGACCAGGAGAGAACAGATTATAGAAGTGAGTTGACAGAGAAGACGCCAAGTCGCCAAGACGTCAAG